>JAHDNZ010000024.1 GCA_018435125.1 Bacillota bacterium
CAATACATCATCACGGAAAGCCCCTGCTATAAGCCTCCTCGTCTCCTCAGGCTTTAACTTTTCTTCCCTTATAATAGCTAATAAATCCTGCTCCTTTTGTTCAGCGACAAAAACCCGCCAATCATCATCAACCTGTGTGTCCACATTAACTTGCTTAATAAACCTTTCGATGAGTTCCTTCTTGCTGCGAAGCTCAATACTTGAGCCAATAGCCTTATCAATTTCTGTGAGA
This sequence comes from Bacillota bacterium, assembly GCA_018435125.1. Lineage (GTDB taxonomy): Bacteria > Bacillota > DTU065 > DTU065 > DTU065 > JAHDNZ01. The sequence goes on from JAHDNZ010000024.1 coordinate 233, forward strand.
ATGTCTTTATCCATACAGTTAGATTGATGGTACTTTGCTACAAGCATGAGGATATAGTCAATGTTTACTTCAACCTGCTTGATCAACTCAACTTCAAAGATGATGTCGTCATTGATGTTTTCTTTATCGGCAGCCCTACCTCTAGTAAAATGCTGATAGAGGTCGATATACTTACTCTGATAATCTTGAAAATCTCTCCTAGAGAGAATCTCATTGCCCTCAAAATCATCAAAAGCAGTAAGGATGTTTCTAAGCTTAAGGATTCTACCAAAGAGCCTAATAAAATCTTTCTGCGCTCCCTCGCCAATGATTGTCTGTTGTAAAGGGAATTCGGTCTGTAGAATGGTGATTAAAGTCGAATATCCTGGCTCAACTTTACCGCTCTCTTCGTAGCCGTTATAGTACTCATCATAGGTCTTTAAGAGGACGATGCCTCCTGCTTCTTTATCGCCAAAGAGAGCAATAGCTTCGTCAGTAGCTTTTTGCAGGTCTCTAAAACAGACGATATTACCGAAGGTCTTTACAGAGTTTAGGATACGGTTAGTGCGTGAAAAGGCCTGAATAAGCCCATGCTGTTTAAGGTTCTTATCAACCCAGAGAGTGTTTAGAGTGGTAGCGTCAAACCCAGTTAGAAACATATTGACAACGATTAGCAAGTCAATCTCACGATTCTTTACCTTTAACGAGACATCCTTATAATAGTTTTCAAATTTATCTGCCGGTGTGTCATAGTAGGAATTAAACTTTTTGTTATAATCGCTTATAGCACTCTCTAAAAAGTCGCGAGAGGTCTTATCTAGCTTATCTGTCTCAAAGCTTTCATCTGGTAGAGCATCGTCAGGATCATCTTCGTTTGGACTGAAGCTGAAGATTGTAGCAATAACCAGGTCGCTATTTCGTTCTTTTAGTAGGCGTTTAAACTCAGTATAATACTTCATAGCCATTGGGATGGAAGCTACCGCAAAGATCGAGTTAAAGCCATTCATCCGTTGTCCCTTAAGAGAGTAACTGCTGTTTCGTTTCGTCTTCTGATCAAAATGGTCCAGAATATAGCTTGTTACTTCGCGGATACGCTCTGGTGCTGACATAGCTCTTTCTATGTCGATGGCGCTAACTTGGATGTCTATGATATCTTCCTTTTTCTTGACAGTGTTAATATAGTCGATGCGGAAAGGCAAAACGTTGCCATCGTTAATAGCGTCCACAATAGTGTACGAGTGAAGCTTGTCGCCAAAGGCTTGCTCCGTTGTACGCAGGAGCGGATTTCCTCCACTTTTTGCATTAACTGCAAAGATCGGCGTACCTGTAAAGCCAAATAAGTGATAGTTTTTGAAGGCTTTAACTATTTGCTGGTGCATCTCCCCAAACTGTGAGCGGTGGCACTCATCAAAGATGATAACTATCTGCTTCTTGTAAACTTCATGCGCTTTAGTTTTCTTGATAAAAGTAGCGAGTTTCTGAATAGTTGTGATGATGATTTTCTCATTAGGGTTCTCAAGCTGCTCTTGTAAGACTTTAGTCGAGGTACTACTATTGGCAGAGCCCTCTTTGAACTTGTTGTACTCTTGCATTGTCTGGTAATCAAGGTCTTTACGATCTACAACGAATAAGACCTTCTTAATATAAGGTAGAGCTGTGGCAAGCTGTGCTGTTTTAAAGCTGGTGAGTGTTTTTCCAGATCCCGTCGTATGCCAAATATAACCCCCTGCATCGATGGTTCCAGTTTTCTTGTAGTTAGTCGATATCTCGATGCGGTTTAATATTCGCTCTGTAGCGACGATTTGATAAGGACGCATCACTAAGAGTAACTCTTCTGTAGTGAAGATACAGTAGCGCGTTAGGATATTTAAGATAGTGTGCTTAGCAAAGAAGGTCTTGGTAAAGTCTACAAGATCGGGAATTCTACGGTTATTGGCATCTGCCCAGTAGCTAGTGAATTCAAAGCTATTGCTGGTCTTCTTGCTTGAACAGCTCCTGCTCTCTCCTGCTTCTTTGATGTGTTGACTGCGGGTAGTGTTTGAATAATATTTAGTGTTTGTCCCATTGGAGATGACAAAGATCTGAATATATTCATAGAGTCCTGAGGATGCCCAGAAGCTATCTCTTTGGTAGCGCTTTATCTGGTTGAACGCTTCGCGGATAGGCACACCTCGGCGTTTTAATTCCACATGCACAAGTGGTAGGCCATTAACTAGGATCGTGACATCGTATCTTGTTTGGCGTGTTCCCTCTGCTTCTTCATATTGATTTAATACTTGAAGACGGTTGTTATGTATGCTTTTTTTATCGATTAACATGATGTTTTTAGTGCTGCCGTCATCTCTTTTTAGATTCTGCACATGGTCTTCTTGAATCTTACGTGTTTTTTCTACGATGCCATCATTTGCTCCAGCTATTTTTTCTTTGAAGAATCTTTCCCATTCATCATCAGAGAAGCTATAGTGATTGAGTAGTTCTAGCTGGTGCCTGAGGTTAGCAATCAAAGCAGTTTCATCTTTGATGTTGACATATTCATAGCTCTGGGAGCGAAGCAGCTTAATAAACTCCCTTTCTAAGGCAGCTTCACTCTGGAAACTATCACTACGACTTGACTCTGGAGTGTACTCTGTTACAACAGTGGCTTCGCTGGAAGCGGCCACGATATTGTAGCTCATGATGCCGCCTCCTTAAAGGTTAGTAGCTTATCGCGGTAGTACTCATACTGCTTACGGCGAGCCTCTATTTCAGCTGGGAGACCTTTAGTGATATCGTTGACTAGAGCTTCAAAGCGATCGAGGATGGCAACGATGCGTTGTTGTTCTGTAAGTGGAGGGATGGGGATCTTTACAAGAACTAATTCTTTTCTATTTACTGCGGGTATGCTTCCAGTTTGTCTTAACCCAACAATTGCTTCTTGAATGCTTTTGAGGTAGTAATAAGTATATTTAGTGTTCACGTTCTGTTTTTTACTCCTTATCTTATAGCAAAGAGGGCCACACCAAAAGTCGGTTTTTTGATAACCAACATGTCCAGCTCCTCCTTGGCCTCTTGAAGGAATAGTAATAGTCTCTGCCTCTGAGTTTTTAGCTAACAAAAATCCAGAAGGTTCTATTCCCGCATTAACAAATGGAAAAGTGCCAATAGTCTCATGCACAGAACCTTTATCAGGCGCTTGACCTGTTCTAACACTACATATATCCCCAAGGGCCTTCCACTCCACATCATCACCAAAGGTAAGCAGACTGTCCCTATAATACTCATACTGCTTCTCTCTGGCCTCCAGCTCCGCCTCCAGCTCCGCCTCCAGCTGAGTGAACTTATCAAGGATTCTAACTATCTCTTCTTGGACTGGGAGAGGAGGGATGGGGATAACTAATTCTTCGAATTTTTTTCTCGAGATATATGGAATAGTACCTGAATTTGAAAGAGAGGTTAGTTTTGCTGTTTGCGTTTCCATATAATAGAGTAAGAATTTGTTATATAAGGCATCACCGCATACTATGCCAATAAATGTTTGGTTTGTTACCAGTGGTTGTGTATTTATAGCATATGCCCCTAATGATGCACTGCAAGAACAGATTACAGTACCTGTAGGGAAAATTTTTAAATTCATTTGTTTTACTACTTGCTCAGATACACCTAAGCCACTCAAAGATTTGTGAAAATATTGTCCTTCTTTGTCTTCAATTCTGCACCAAGGTATATCTCCATCAAAGATTTTAGGTCTATCTCGCATAGGTACAATAAAATCTGAACATACTTCCTTCAATGGTTTATACTCGACCCCACCAGGGCATAGCTTAGCAACTAAATCATCTAACTTACTCATTTTGTCCCTCCCCAATCTCTGCTATGATAGCTGCGATCTCTTCCCGCAGAACATTCTCACGAGCTACGATTTCTTCGATCTCAGCATTAAGTTTCTTGATATCGATAACCTCTCGTGTATCTTCTTTCTCTACATAGGTAGATACAGATAGGTTGTAGTCATTTTCAGCGATCTCTTCATTTTCAACAAGGCGGACAAAATGATCTTCATCAGCACGCGATGTAAAGGCTGCTACGATCTTCTCGATGTTTTGATTAGTTAGTTTGTTGTTGTTGGTTACCTTAACGAACTCTTTAGATGCATCGATAAATAGGGTTTTATTCTCGGTCTTTGACTTCTTCAGCACCATGATACAGGTTGCTATGCTTGTCCCATAAAACATGTTATCTGGTAGTTGAATCACACAGTCTACAAAGTTGTTGTCGATAAGGTACTTCCTGATCTTCTTTTCTGCTCCTCCGCGGTAAAGGATACCAGGGAAGCAGACGATAGCTGCAGTCCCATTAGTTGCAAGCCAAGATAGACTATGCAGAATAAAGGCAAGGTCAGCCTTGGATTTGGGGGCAAGCACACCAGCGGGCGAAAACCTAGGATCATTAATGAGAAGAGGATTACTGTCCCCAGCCCACTTAATTGAATAAGGTGGATTAGAAACGATAGCCTCAAAAGGCTCATCATCCCAGTGTAGTGGTTCAGTTAGCGTGTCACCGTGACCAATATCGAACTTGTCATAGTCAATGTCATGCAAAAACATATTAATACGGCAAAGGTTGTAGGTTGTGATATTAATCTCTTGTCCATAAAAACCTAGCCTAACATTTTCCCTGCCTAAAATTTTAGCAAACTTCAAAAGCAGCGAACCAGATCCACAAGCAGGGTCATACACTTTGTTGACCTCGGTCTTACCTACTATAGTCAGGCGAGCTAACAGCTCGGATACCTCTTGAGGTGTATAGTACTCTCCGCCACTTTTTCCTGCATTTGAAGCATACATACCCATTAAGAATTCATAGGCATCGCCGAAAGCATCTATGGTGTTATCTTGGTAATCACCAAGCTTCATTTCACCAACACCGTTTAGGAGTTTAACCAGCATTTCATTACGCTTAGCCACAGTGCCGCCAAGTTTGTTGCTGTTGACATCAAGATCGTCAAATAACCCCTTGAAGTTAGCTTCGCTTGGTGTGCCTTGCGCTGAGCCTTCTATGTTTTTAAAGACCTTTTCTAACGTCTCGTTGAGATTTTCGTCATGAGGAGCACGAGTGCGTACATTTTGAAACAGCTCACTAGGTAGGATAAAGAATCCTTTTTCATCGACAAGGTTTTTGCGGTCTTGTTCTGCCTCATCATCAGAGAACTTAGCATAATCAAAGGTGCAATCTCCTGCTTCCCATTCGCCAGCATTGATGTAGTTTGTGAGATTTTCAGAGATGTAACGATAAAAGAGCATGCCAAGGACGTATTGTTTAAAGTCCCAGCCATCAACGCTTCCCCTCAAGTCATTGGCGATGTTCCAAATTGTGCGATGTAGTTCTGCGCGTTCTTGTTCTTTGATGTTGTTAGCCATATAGGTTCTCCCCCTAATATCGTAATGGAATTTATTTACATATCGATTGGTGTTATAAGTACCTGTTTATAACCTTCAAAGTTGCAGCTTCGCTTAATCCTCAGTCAGCTTAAATGTATCCTTAATTCCCATCTCCTCATAAAGCTTTAGTTTTAGCTGCTTCTTCTCATTTTCAAGCCTCATTATCTCATCTTCAACAACCTTTAGCTGTTCCTTAAAGTTATTCAGGATCTCTTCCTGCTTCAATCTAGGCATATTAACAATTTGAATCTCTTGCAGGTCTTTAATGTTAAGCACTGTAGTTGTGCTTCCTAGCTGTTCATTAGCAATTAGATACTGGCCTAATGGACTGAGTAGATACTCCATAATAAACTCAGAAGAGTAAGAACCAATTGGCCTTATCCCCAGAAAGTTTTGGGAAACTAGGAGCAGCCCTTCATGCTCAGGAATAATACAAAGTTTGATAGCCGAGCCCCTGGATGATACCAAGATGTCGCCAGGCTGAGCTATATAGTTCTCAGTCTTAGCATTTTCAATGTCATAACGAATGATATTATCTAGCTGCAACTGGTTATTTTGTACATCTGCGAGCTTGATAATGGCATACTCTCCACTTTTCTGATTCAGCTTACAGTTAGAAGAATTGCTGTTAATTCCCCTGTAAACAAGAGCAATATCCTTGATCTTTGGCCAATCGGAAAGCTTTTCCATTCCTTCAGTTAACATTTTGATCTTGCCAAACTCTTCTACTTCTATCTCTTTCTTTGCAACGTATTTGCTAGGTAAGAGCAGATTGTCAGATAAGTCATAGATAGAGACTAACTTAGACACTTCATCTAGTTGATCCTTGTTCTCATACAGGTCTACGATCTTATCTATCTGAGGATCTTTAAGCACATTCTGAGACCGAGATTTAGACGTATAGATGTCTTCTGCGTTAATAAACAGGATCTTTTGCTTAATTGGTTTATCCCTATTAAATATAATCAGATTCACAGGGATAGAAGTGTTGGTGTAGAGCTTTTCAGGCAGAGAGATAACTGCCTCGATTAAATCATCTTTAATGAGGTTTCGTCTTAGAGTTTTTGTATTTGAAGCAAATAAAGCACTAGAACTCACAATAGCGACAGCTTTACCTTCTGGCTTTAGAGACTTCAAAATATGGGATATAAACAGCCACTCTATGCTGCTTTTACTTGGCACTCCATATTCGAAGCGAGAATATATATCATAATCAATCAGCTTCTTATCATATTTCCATGCTCCAGAGGGAAAGTTCATCATTATATAGTCAAACTGCTTTAGGCTATTGCCTTCTACAAAGCTAGGTTCTGTGATGGTATCACCAATTGTGATATGTATGTCTTTAATCCCATGTATAAATGCTCTAATAGCACCTATAGCTGCTGAGGCAGGGCTTAATTCCTGAGTGTAAAACTCAAGTGAGGAGTTTCTTTTAGTTACATAATCATTTGCAGTAATAACTGTCCCATGTACCCCTGCAGAGCCATCATAGAAGCTACCACTAATAGGAGATAACAGTCTAATCCCAAGTCTATTTATACTCTCTGGAGTTGAAGAGTCATCGCCCTGAAGAGCAACCAGATTCTCAATAGCACTTCTAATCTCTTCCTCACTAAATGGAACCTCGTTAACGCTCTTTGCTACACTCGCTATATCACCTTCTTTTATAGCCTTATCTGAAAAGGAAAGAGCAGATTCTAAAGCTGGATTATTAGGGCTAATCTGACTATAGACATGGACTAGCTGCTCTTTAATCGTTAAATTAGATGTCAGCAAATCTACGGTAGCATCATACTCTCTAACAAACTTAAGGAGATAGAGGTTTATTAGCAAGAAAACTGCATAGTCACCTTTAACGTATCCCCTTAGTTCGTTAAGCATTAAGTGATTAAACCTCTTAACTTTGCCATTCATCATATTGCCTCCCCTACTTCTTCTAGCATGATATTTTCTCTTCATAGGTATTAAATACACTAGAGGTCTCTTCAACGCGATGTCTGGTAAATGTGTACATTACAGTGATCACTAATCGGTTATGTATAATAAATACTAAATCGTGATTAACCCTTAATTCTTGTCCGTCAGGTTTCACCTTAAGTAAGAAGCTGTAATTAATTCTCTTAAGAGCATCTGCCACAACCGTCTCATCACTAGGACTATTAACGTTTCTTTCCCTCCACTTGTCAATGAAATGCTTTGTAAAGATATAACCGCCAGCTTTGTATCTACCATTAGACAATCTTTCTATTCTGACCTTCATATTAAGCCCCCCTCTTTTAAAATCTGTTATGGTGGTTTTAGAATACCCTAACATATTTTTTTGTCAATACTATTTTAGTAACGGATTTACTAATTTATTTTACCAATTATTATATGTATCCTGTTACGAGTTACTCTAATAACTCCTTAAACATCGATGTATCAACAGCTAATCAACTTCATCATCTAGCATAACAACCGTATGATCTTATTAAATTATACTCATGGATGCCACCTCCTCAAAACCTCACATCAATTCTTAATACAATCCAAGCCTTTTCAAAGAATGTACAATGCTTTTTATACCGTGAAAGAACACTATATCCTCACATTATTACTGCTAAAGAGATAACTATAGAATGGGAAGACCATCCATGTATTCACCGTGCTCGGACTATTTACAGTGTTGTAGTTGGTGACCTAGGATTAACCCCCCTAGAGTTGCAATGTCTATTAACCGAGATATCTTGCCGTGCTGATTTGCGTATAGGCACAAGTTAAATGTGCATAATTGGCCATTAAAAAAGTGCAAAAACGGACATAAGATCCAGCATTTTAGTCAACCCTGCAGTTTGGCCTTTTGAGGCTAAATTAAATGGGCAGGTCCTTTTTTCAAGCAACGACCAGCAAAAACTTTTTGTGACTTGATTCTAAAAACTAAGAAAAGGGAGAATTAGTCTGGGAGTTAGGAAGAACTTCTCTTTTGCCAAAAGGACTTGGAAATGAGGTGGCGAAAAAGGCTTTGAGGTGATTTTAAGTGTTGAAGATTTTTCCAAATACGTTTGAGGAAAAGTTTTGTCAGGACTTTTCTAAGGAGCAACCTGAATATAATTGGCAGATTTTGCAAGTGGCCAATCTGTTTATAGATGGCAAAGTTGATGTCTTTGGTATAAGATGTGACCTTGATAAGCTGCTTGATAATATTGATCCTACTACCGGCGAAAAATGGCCGCCAAAGCATTACAAAGAATATCGGTTTCATGCCGGGGCAGCGCCTGGTGATGTGAAATTTCTCTGGGAATATATGAAGCATAATTTTCTGGTTTCTCTTGGCAAAGCTTATCTCTTAACTAAAGATATCCGTTATGTTGAAAAAAGTAAGGAGTTTATTGAGAAGTGGCTCGAAAAAACTCCGGATTCAATCGGGGTAAGCTGGGTCGGACATGTGCATATGTGTCAGAGGATGGTCAACTGGTTTTCCTGGCTTGATCTAACCAAAGGCTGCTCTTTGTTGGATGCAAAGTTTTATGCTAAAGTTGACGAGTATATAAAAAAAGAAGTTAAGTTATTGGAAGCCGAATACGAAAGTCCCCGCAACAACCACAAATTAGTTTCTTTGGTGACAATTCTTCTTTGTGAACTTCACTTTGAAGATAAAAGTTCGGAATTTTGGCTAGAAAAGTTAGCAGAAACAGTAGATAATTTAATTTATGAAGATGGTGGCTTTGCCGAACAGAGCATAAGTTATCACCGGCTGTGTGTGGAAGCTTTACTTATTTTAGGTATCGCTTATACCAATTACCATATGGCAGTGCCAGATTTTATTCTGGAGCCGATTAAAAGAAGTCTTGATTATTTTACGGCCTTAAAAACACCTGCAGGTAGTCTGCCTCTTATCGGTGATAACTCTAACGAAATTTTAATAGCAAGGCCCACTGACTTTTGGAAAACAGAGTATCTTTTCCAATTAGCTCGCTATTTAGGGATCACAGTAGAATCCACACCTAAAGTAGATGCAGATGCTTATTTTTATGTAGGCAAAAAGACTATATCTCAAGCTAAACCGCTTCCCCAAACCCGGGAGTGTGCCTTTTCTAAAACAGGCCACTTTGTGATTGGAAATGAGAGAGACTATGCCTTTTTAAGAGCAGGGGAGTTTGGGTTTTATGCACCCAATTCACGTTCCGGGCATCCTCACAGCCACTGTGATCAGTTGGGAGTTATTCTTTATCTCGATGGCCTTGAAATACTTACAGACCCCGGTACCTACCGCTACAATGAAAATGATTTTGAACGTATGCTTATGAAAGATGAGTCTTTCCACAGTACATTTTTGGTGGATAATAAGCATCAGGGGGTTTATACCTCGAGTTTTAGCTATGCAAAAGCCGTTGACGGCACCGGAAGAATTGAACAAGGCAGTATTGTGGGAGAATTACAAATTGGTGGAGTAAAGGCTAAAAGGCGAGTTACTCTAAGCCCCAAAAGCTGCCTTATTGAAGATACCTTCCTTGCCGAGGATAACAATAAGCACAACCTTCAGCTTTATTTTTGTCTTCATCCTCGTTTTACAATAGTAAAAACGGAGTCAACACGAGTTGTTTTGCAACATATCGGTTCAAGGAGATTTTTAGCTATCACCCATGATACAGGTACTATCCCGGAAATTTTACCCGGCTATGTCAGTAGAGAATACAATGAAGCTCTGCCTAACCAGCGTTTGGTTTTTAACCTTAGTTTAGAAGAGCAAAGAGAGATTAAATTTCACTTTCAGTATGTCGAGAATAAAGATTAACAAAAAGCAAAAGGTCACACACTGTGACCTTTTGCTTTTTAAAGCCTATTTGGTTAGAAGGAGTAAGGTTCTGGGGTGCGAAGTTAATTTATAGTAATATTTGGGGGGGAATATATTATGGGCAAAAGGCGGAAGGTACTGGGTTTTACTACTTTTTTAATGATATCTTTCCTAGCTTTGGCTAATTGCAATCCTCAGTGGATTTGGTTTCCCGATCCGCCCGGAGTAAAGGGGGAAGCCCGTTACTTTAGAACAGTTTTAGAGGTTAATCAAATACCGGATTCGGCTCTGGCCAGAATCGTAGCTACACAGGAAACCACTGTTTTTCTAAATGGTGAACAAATAGGTTTTATAAGGCCTGAAGAGATTCTTGGCAGCATCGAGTTAGCTGAATATTTAAAACCAGGTAAAAATGTGCTGGGAATTAAAATTCAAGCGAGTCAAGAGAAAGAATTGCAACCTTTGCTGGTAAAAGTTGTCGATCTCGATGATGAGATTATCTGGGCTAGCGATAGCACTTGGAAAGCTGCCTCATATGAGGTAGAGGACTGGGCTTCTTTAGCTTGTGATGATTCCAACTGGGCTGAAGTTTTAATTTCAAATGACCGTAACAAACCTGCAGTATCTGCAGAGGAGTTGGTGGCTATGATGAGACAATTTGCTCCCAAGCTTGATCCTGATATCTTGGATAAAGCTTCAATCTGGGCAACTCATTCGGCTGAGTATATCTTTACAGACGCAACGGGGGGAGAAAACCAGGCAGTAAAATGTCTATCAGGGAGAAATCAGTTTGCTTCGGCACAGTTAGCTATACGTTCAGAAAAGGATATTATGGCTTTAGAACTAGAATTTAGTGATCTAAAAAAGCAAGACG
>JAHDNZ010000062.1 GCA_018435125.1 Bacillota bacterium
CCTTGTCATAGTTAAAACTGGCTGGGCCCAGCCAGTTGGAAACTACTATGCTAAGTTCATTCACTACTCCTCAATGCTTAGAGAATAATTCTTGGAAATTTGGGCACATTGGTGGCTAACTTATACTTGAAATTCTCGTTATGTACTTTATCCAAGATCTCTTTTGAGCTTAATAATTGTTTAGTGTTTTGGGCAGTAAGCGCCCAAAATGTTATGTTTTCATTTGTGAAAAGTTTAAGTTCATCAACAATATCTTGATTTTCCTTATCACAATAAATGATAAGTGCGGGCTTTTTGTCTTTAACCAAGTTAAAAGCCTGCCTTTTATTCTCAGCTAGGTCTACCTGGTAACCAGAGGATTCCAAAATCGTTCTTAAGATAACATAGTGTTCATCACAATGACCTAAAAGCAAAATTGCTTTTTTCACCATATAACCACCAGCCCCTTTATAATTTACCTAATAACTTAGTCATAAACAAGTTTATTCCTCTATTTGCGTTTTAATATAACCTTTAGTTCTCTAAAGCTAAATAAGGATGAAGAGATAAAATGCCCGCTTTTTGCCGACGATATAATGTGTCATTAGGTCAAAATAGATGCAGGGCTAAATTATTTTAAATAGTGCATATCTATTAAGCTCGAGTACGGTAAATAAGTTTTCGGCATCCACAGAAACAGTGAACAAATTTTAGCTTCTTCCTCAATCACTACAAGATTGCTGTTATTATCCCTGCCTTCCCACTTACGAACTAGTATTAAACGACCCTTGATACGTCAACTGTATTAAGGGTCGTTTAATACTCTTTATAACTATTATTTTTGGCCAGATACCGTTCACGCTTACACTATATGCAGATAAACATGAATTTGCCGGTAAGATTTAAAACATAGATTATTTATTTAATGGGAGATTGAGATTTATGGATTTAAGATATACAACTGAGCTTCCAACAAAAGAAAATTTATATACACTTTATAATGATCTCGGATGGAATGATTTTTTGAAATTGTCTCCCGAACAAGTGGTAAGGAAACAGAGTTGGTATTCTATTTATGTATACAGTGAGAAAAAAGTTGTTACAACAGGTAGAATAGTTTCAGATGGAATTATTAATGCTTATTTATGTTGGAACTTTCCACTTTTAACTTGTACTATTTATATTCTACCACCAAACCTCTATTATTTCTCCTCTGAACCACAATATGTCATCAGAACTATACTCTCCACATGCCTTGAGAGGATAATAATGATGACGCTTCAAGCTGGTTGTTCCTTGGCGGCAGGATACCTTTCTAAAAAAGATAAACGACAGTTTTGATTATTATTTTAAGGCCGCCGCTATGGTAAATATCTGTCATTTAGATATAACAAAGTATCCTTCATAGCAACTATTTTTTCTTTTACCACTATGAGGGTGGACATCGCTTTTTCAATTTTAGTTCATCTACTTCGGGCACTTTGTCCTGAGGTGGCCCCAATAGCCCAAGAAGATGAAGTAGAGAAAACGTTGATACTCTTAATCAATATATTTCTGATCTATCATTAGATCATTCGCTGATATATACGGATTATGGTACCGCTTCCTTTTATCTGGAAGTTTCATCATACGCATAAATGGTGTATTGATTTTTTCAAGCTGTTCAGGCGGTAAACGATACTTGATTGCTTTTTTCGGACAGAAAGAAACACACGCCATACAGCAACTGCAATTATGCATAAATACGGGGTGTAAGTTATCCATTGTAATATTTTTCTTCGGGCATATTTTTGAGCAAATCCCACAGGAAATACAATCATCGGAAACAGAAAACCCTTTATCCACTTCTGCTTGTATAGCCCGATATTTCGGCATCATCTTCGGATAGATCAGCCTTGTCAGCCACCCAGCTTTCGCATAGGTGTTCGTAGCTTTCTTCTGAATCATTTCGGATACCTCTGCAATCTTCCGCTCTGTTGCAGGAATACGTAGTTTTGGAAAAGGAAATGGAGGATAAACAATACAGAGATTTGCAACAGAAAATATCCTTTTTCCGTATTGCAATCTTGCACCTTTCTTTTTTAGGATTTTATCCAGTACTTCAAAAGAAAACCCGTTGATAAAGCTGGGCGTTGAAACAGCAAAAATATAGGCATTGGGATTGATTTCCAAATCAGAAATAAACTCCTGTATGGCTTCACATATTGTCCAGTGGTACACTGGAAAAACAAATCCAACTATATCCGAATTGATAGCTGGAACATCCGATGGATTACACCGCATAGAAATGATTTCAGTATTCCCTAGCACTTGTGCAATAACAATTGCTGCTCTCATGCTGTTTCCAGTTCCTGAAAAATAGTAGATTCTATTCGTCATACCTGACTGCATAAATCTTCACTTCCCATCCTTGTCACACTTGTGTCATTTTGTATTTTTAAGTATAATTGATTTAAGACAGATTGACAAGGTAGGCAGCGCAAGTGCTACAAAACATCTGATCTGTGTCACTAAAGGAGGCTGCTCATGATACAAGAAATTACTAACCCTATTGCTATCCAGTCCCGGGAATGGTTAACAAACGCTTTGCTTGTTTTAATGGAAGAAAAAGAATTTAAGAACATAAGCATAACAGAAATTGCAACAAAAGCTGATTTATCCCGGCGAACATTTTATCGCATTTTTGAAACCAAAGAAGATATTTTAGTATACTACATAGATAAATTGTACGGTGAATTTTTGCAATTACTAAATCAAGAATCAGATCATCGCTTTGCTGTTACCATCAGGCTTTATTTTCAATTTTGGTATGAGCATAGGCATTTCTTAGAGCTATTAAGGCGAAATGAAATGCTTCCATTTATTATGAACCAATATTCAAGGTTGTTCCCTGAAGTTTTTCAAATCGTAAAAGGAAATCATCCACTCGCTCACAATACCGAGGCATTGTCTTATGCCATGGCTTTTAGCGCAGGTGGTCTATTGAGTATTCTCTTAAAGTGGGCGGAAGATGGCATGGATAAGACTCCCGAAGAAATAATGCAACTTATGGAGTTCGTGTTTCCATATTCTCTATAACTCTTTCAAACATCGATTTGCATTTCGTAAATTTATATTCTACTTCAAAGCTACCATCTGGATAATCTATATGAATGAAAAAAACGTCCATATTTTTCAGTTACGAAGAACACAGCTACTTAAAATTGCCCCATAGAGTATTGGCTTTATACAAATTGTCTACCGGACTGATTCCGGCCTAAAAAAGAGAAACACACCCGCTTTCCTCTAAAAAAGCAGGGTACATCAATGAAAAAAACGAGGGTTCTGAATTTCTCATTCAAAACCCTCATCAAGCCGCATAAACGCTGGGTTTTTCAGCCCTGCATCTATTTTGACCTAATCTTCTGGTCGGGCTGACTGGATTTGAACCAGCGACCTCTTCCACCCCAAGGAAGCGCGCTAGCCAAGCTGCGCTACAGCCCGTATTTAACGAGGTTTTATTAAAGCCTCACCACAGATCTATTGTAACATAAACCTTTAGATATTCAAGCGTTAAAATTGCGAATTAAGGTTTATAGACCATTTAGAGAGCTATCAGAGCCCCATTTGCACCGATTTTTACCTCTAAAACTTCATTTGGCAAGGACCAAATTTGGGCAAGTAGCTTAGCATCCGGTTTCGCTTGTTTCTTTTTCAAATAAAGAAGGGCCGGACCGGCTCCTGAAATAATTAGTTTGCCACCTAATTCCTCTGCTTTTTTCCTTAGCATTTTAAAGCCAGGTATAAGATCTCCCCGATAAGGCTCATGGAGTTGATCCGCTAATGATTCCAAAAAGAGTTCTCCATCTCCTCTTTCTAAAGCCAGGACTAACTGTGCTAATTTAGCGCTGTTTAATACCGCAATTTCCAAAGGGATGGTTTTAGGAAGTACAGCTCGAGCTTTTTTAGTCTCTAGTTTATATTCAGGAATAAGTAAACAGGCTTCAACTTGTGGTGGTGGAAGTTTAAGAAATTTATTTTTAGTAGTTAGAATTACTCCTCCTAAAAGAGCCGGAGCTACATTATCAGGATGACCTTCTATGGCAATTGCTCTGTGAAGTAAATCCTCATTAGTAAGATTGGCTTTACTCATTTGGTTTGCTAACAACAATGCTCCAACAATAGCTGCCGCCGATGAACCCATGCCTCTAGCGAAAGGAATGCGATTTAACGTTTTTAAAGCAAAAGGTTTTGTGATACCAAACTCCTTAAAAAAGCTTACCATGATTTGGGCTATCAGATGTTCCTGAAAGGGTTTTTGCTCAGTGTAACCCTCTTCAATAAGACTATATGACTCTGAAAATTCAGCTTCGATTTCATTGTCAATATTTAAACTTGCACCCAGTAAATCAAAACCCGGACCCAGATTAGCAGTGGTAGCAGGTATTAAAACTTTCATATTACTACCTCTTCGATAGCCTTAAGATTGTTTTTAACATGGAATATTTCTGGTGCTTGATTAATTGCGTTATCAGGATCTTTTAAACCATGACCTGTAAGAACCATAACAACTGTGCTGTCTTTTTCCAGATCTTTAGCATATTTGATAAATCCTGCTACAGAAGCTGCTGAAGCCGGCTCACAAAAGATACCTGAGGTAGTAGCTAGCAAGCGATAAGCAAATAAAATCTCTTGATCGGTAACTTTTTCGATACGTCCTAAGGAATTATCTCTTGCTTTAACTGCTTTTTCCCAACTAGCCGGATTGCCAATCCTTATGGCTGTAGCTACAGTCTCCGGTTTTTCGAAGATGCGGTTTTCTACAATTGGAGCTGCACCCGAGGCTTGAAAACCCCACAACTTAGGTATTTTCTGGGACATACCAGTCTCTTTGTACTGGGTAAAGCCCATAAAATAGGCACTGATATTACCTGCATTGCCAACAGGAATTAAAAGATAGTCCGGAGCATAGCCAAGATCATCTACTATTTCAAAGGCAGCTGTCTTTTGACCTTCGAGCCTGTAGGGGTTAATTGAATTAACTAGAGCTATGGGATATTTAGCACATAGTTCTTTAACATATCTTAAACAGTCGTCAAAATTACCCTGGACAGCGATAACTTTAGCACCATAGATCATCGCTTGCGCTAATTTACCTAAGGCAATATTACCATCGGGAATTAATACCACCGCACTCATTTTAGCTTTGGCTGCATAGGCTGCTGCTGAGGCGGAAGTATTTCCTGTTGATGCACACATAACAACTTTCATACCATCATGTTTAGCTTTGGTTACCGCCATGGTCATACCCCTATCTTTAAAAGAACCGGTTGGGTTTAGACCTTCATATTTTACAAATACCTTGCCCGAAAAGCCCGCAGCTTCGGCCACAGCAGGAACTTCAATTAATGGAGTATTGCCTTCATTTAAGGTGATGATCTCCATGCTATCATCAACTGGCAGTAAATGGCGATAACGTTTGATTAGTCCTTGATACATGTTAATAACCTCTCTCTACTCTAATTACATTGGCTACTTCCTTAACACAGGAAAGACTTGCGATAGTTTGTAAACTCCGGGCTAAATTACCCTGGTTAACTTCATGAGTTACAAAAACTAAAGGTACTCGATCTTGATCTCTGCCCTCTTGAATAACAGAGGCTACACTTACCCCGTTTTGCCCTAAGATAGCTGCTATTTCTCCCAAAACACCAGGTCTATCTGCTACCATTAATCTGATGTAGAAGCTACCACTTGTTTCTGAGATAGGCTTAGTTTTACCGGTAGTAAACTTTCGCGGTAAAGATTTGCCGCTTCCGGAAATAACTCTCCCGGCGGCTACAATATCACCAACTACCGCACTAGCTGTAGGATAGCGACCCGCCCCACGGCCAAAAAACATCAGTTCGCCAACTTCCATACTATTGACAAAGACTGCGTTATAAACATCATTTACCGCTGCCAAGGGGTGGTTAAGAGGAATAAGGGTTGGATGGACTCCGGCTTCAATACCTGAGTCAGTCTTTTTACCTATAGCTAGTAATTTAATCGCATAACCGAAATTTTTAGCAAAACTAATATCCAATATATCAATATTTCTTATACCTTCGGTATCAATATCAGCAAGGCCAATATAAGTATCAAAGGCCAGGGCAATAAGAACTGTCAGTTTATGTGCTGCATCCAAGCCGTCGATATCAGCGCTTGGATCAGCTTCAGCATAACCCAAAGCTTTAGCTTCAGCTAAAACATCCTGAAAACTTCGACCTTCCTTACTCATCTTGGTTAAAATATAGTTGGTAGTTCCATTGATAATACCCATGACACTTTTTATATTGTTACCTACTAGAGATTCATTTAAAGGACCAATAAGAGGTATTCCTCCACCCACACTAGCTTCATAATAAAGAGGAACATTTTCTTCTCTGGCAAGTGCAAATAGCTCTGGAGCATAATTAGCTAAAACAGCTTTGTTAGCAGTCACCACAGCTTTTTTAGCTTTCAGAGCTGCCTCAATATATTCTTTGGCAGGGTTAAGTCCTCCCATTAGCTCTACGACAATATTAATATTTTTGTCTTGGAGAATTTCGTTATAATCTTGCGCATAAATCTCTGGTAAAAGTTCAATATCTCTTTTTTTATTCAGATTACGAACCAGAACTTTTTTTAATTCTAGATCAATACCACTGCGGTTACATATCATAGCTCGATTCTTTGAGAGTATCTCTACTACTCCTTGGCCAACAGTTCCAAGGCCTAAAATAGCTACACCTATTTTACCTTCTCTCAAATCATTTGGGCAGCATATAAAGCTGCCTACACCACCTTTCCTATAGCCTCACGATTTAAACATAGTTTTTCATATTTTAACACATCTAGCCGGTAATAGTAAGCGCAATCCGTATTATTTTGGTATTAGCTATAAAAAAAGGCTGTCCCATTTCGGGACAGCGTCTATCTCCACACTAGAGATAGCTGAGGTAAAATTACTTGACTGCGTCTTTCAGAGCTTTACCAGGCTTGAAAGCAGGAACATCCCTTGCCGGAATCTCAATGGCCTTACCTGGCTCACGCGGGTTGCGACCAGTACGAGCTTCACGGTGTCTTACCTCAAATGTACCAAAACCAACCAGCTGAACCTTTTCCTTCTTGGAAAGAGCCTCTGTGATGCTTTCCAAGACTGCATCTAGAGCTTTGCCAGCGTCCTTTTGAGACATACCAGCCTTCTCAGCGATGCTTTTCACCAACTCCATCTTAGTCATGTAGTTCACCTCCCGCCAAAGTACCTAACCCCTTGGAACTCTCGTCCCTAGTAGCCAACCATAGTTAGGTCGTCTGCTAAGTATTTCGCATAGTTATTGATATTTCCTTCTTCTTCCAGTAAAAAACAGGAAGAGCTTTTGCTCTTCCTAAAAAATAATACAGATTAAACCTCCACTTCCCTCATTCAATATCCGTTCTAGTGTCTCCTGGAGCTTCTCTTGGGCATTAAACGGCATTCTGTAAAGTTTGCTCTCTATTCCTCCTAGCATCATATCGTAGAGCGACTTTCCTAAAAAATCCTTCTCCCAGACGGCACTGGGATCTTTAGAAAAATCTTCTGCTAATTGGCCGACTAATTCTTCTCCCTGCCTTTCAGTCCCGACAAAAGGTGTTACTTCAGCAAAGATGTCAGCTTTAATTATATGGTAGGAAGGAGCAGAAGCTCTTAGTTTTATTCCAAAACGATGTCCTTGTTTAATAGCTTCTGGAGATTCTAAAACAATATCTTCTTTACCGGGTTTAACAATTCCATAGCCTTTATTTCTTACTTCTTGTAAGGCGACAGCAACCTTGTCATATTCCTTTTTAGACCCACCCAATTCAATTAACAGACTAAATAAATTGGCTTCGTTTTCAACTTTAAAACCTGTTATTTCACTTAGAATATCATAAAAGACTTCAGCTTTCAGATTTAGTTGAATTCTAGCCCGTCCTTGACCCAGATCCATTTCCGGTGTAATAATGGTTTCTAGTTCCAAAACATCTTCCCGCAGTTTTTCTCTGGCCCAGGCTACTTCTTTGGCTTTTTTTACTTCCGCAACATTAGCATAGATCGCTTTTTCAATAGTCTCTCTTAACTCATGGTTAAGAGGTAGTTCAGCGATCCATTCAGGTACATCAACTGCAATCTCGCGCAAAGGAAATTCATATAGCAAACCGGATAATATCGCAGCTATTTGGGCTTCACTTAAATGTAAACAATCTACCGGAACGACAGCTACATTATATTGAGCTGACAATTGCTCAGCCAAAGCAAGAGTCATTTCTGCTGTTGGATCAACTGAGTTTAAAAGAACAATAAATGGCTTGCCTAACTCCTGCAATTCCCTAATAACTCTTTCTTCTGCTTCAAGATAATTTTCTCTGGGTAGATCGGTTATGCTACCGTCTGTAGTAACTACTAAACCGATGTTGGAATGATCCTGAATAACTTTTCGCGTGCCAATCTCGGCAGCTTTTTCGAAGCTCATTTCCTCCTCGCTCCAGGGAGTTCTAACCAGTCTAAGCCCTTCTTCATCAAAATAGCCAAGAGCACCTGCGACGGTATAACCAACACAGTCAACTAATCTTAAGCTCGCTCGCATTCCTTCTGAAAGCTCTATGGTTACAGCTTCGTCAGGAACAAATTTGGGTTCTGTAGTCATAATCATGCGGCCAGAACCACTTTGAGGCAACTCATCACGGGTACGCCTTTTTAGCTGTTCATCTTTGATTAATGGCAAGACCATTAAATCGACAAATCTTTTAATAAACGTAGATTTACCGGTACGTACCGGGCCTACAACCCCGATATAGATATCGCCCCTGGTACGGGCCACTATGTCTTTGAACATGGCTGTCGCTTCCATACGCTTCTCCCTCCCAGGCAATTACTCAAAAGATAGATCTCTTTCTCTAAAAGCTATGCAGTTTTGGCTTTGTACAGAACAAAAAAGCAGTTTTACCGAAAAAGTAGTCCAAAGAGAATATATCTCAAAGGACTACTTTTTTGGCTTTTAATAACTAATTCACTAGATTCTTGGTTGAATATAACGTCTGTATTCAATACGCTTGCGTTCAATCTCATTTTGCATCTCTTTATGAGCTTTGGCTAACAATTCTTGAGAATCTTTTCCCAGTAATACTCTGGTTTTAATAGCATTATCAATATATCTGTTTAATGAACCTAGGTGAGGAATGTTTGTTCTGGAATCTTCAAGAGCTTCTTGTAAAAACTTTAGTTTATCCTGGGGATAACCTTTAAGCAAAGGAATAGCTTTGGGGTTAGCCGGATAATATGTTGCCCAATCAATAGTAAACATAATCTGGTTAGATAAATCAGCTTGGGTTTTACTATCTAAAAACCACTCCAAAAATTGAAACGCTGCTTCTTTTTGTTTTGAGCCTTTATAAATTCCAATCATTGGCCCTCCTAGAGGTGTTTTCCTTACAATCTTGCCATCAACTAAATGGCCTGGGAATTTAGCCATGGACCAACGACCGTTTAAAGACTGTTGAGAACATAAATTACCATATGTCCAGTCACCATCAAATAGGAGTACACTTTCACCATTTAAAAAATAATTGAATGATGTTTTCCATTCACTGTCTTGCGGTAGTTTGTAAAAACGATAAAGATCAGTATATTCATTAAATGCCTTTTCTACAACCAGCTCATTAAGCCTTGATTCAAGTCCGTTTGAAGAAAGTATATCTCCTCCCCTTTGCCAAACAAAAGGCAGAAATGAATGAGTGGCCATGTTTTCCCATGCTAGATTAATTGTATAGCCGGCAGCTTGGATTTTTGGCAAGACATTATATAGTTCCTCCCAAGTTTGAGGCGGGGTTAATGCTAGTTTTTGTAATAGATCGAGCCGGTAATATTGGATAAAGCAATTAATAAGATGCCAGGCACCATAATATCGGCCTTCATACCCTGAACCCAAAGAGGCACCAGCAGTCCAATTTTGCGCTAATTTATCATAACGCTCTCCAAACTCAGCTTTTAAGTCCAGTAAAGCTCCTCTTAGGCCAAAATCAATAGAAGCGTATCCAATATCAGGTGAATCGCCACCAGCTACCGCCAAAAGGCTTTTACTAACAACATCCGACCAGTTGATTGGTTCAATGTCAACTATAATACCGGTTTTAGCGGTAAATTGATCTTCGGCCATATTTTTTAATATCTTTACATGTTCGTTATATAGAAGTAACCATACTTTGATTTTGGGTGCACTCAGAGCTTTTGAAGCTAATATTAAAAACAGTACTATAAGCAAATACTGTCTTTTCATTTTTTTAACCCCACTTCATTACAGATAATTGTTCAAGGTAACTCTTAATGGCCTACAGACAGGCTTGCTGTGCAAGCCTGTCTGTTAAGGTGTACCAAAACGCAAGTTATCTATATACACTGCTCCTTTAAATGCTTGTTTAAAATAAAACAGTACTGCTATTCGTTGTACTAAATGCATATTTTGGGGAATAATAGCATATTCCCAATTGCTTTCAGCTGCTTTCCACAGCCTATCATCCAGAAGATCAAAACTAATGTCCTTGTTCCAACCTGGCTTTAACTTCACACTAGTACTTTCATACCAAGTCCAGTTACCAGTAGAAAAACTCAGTGCATACTCAAGTTCATTTTCTAAAGGATTATAAATATCAAGCATAACGGATTCAACATTTGAAAGATCCCAACCTGCATTGTTCTCAACCATATAAGCTAATTGACCATATTTTTCTTCTACGTCTATAATATTAACTAAACAGGCTAGAGCTTGTTTTCCGGAAGTTAATTGTTTATTTGTTAATTCGACACCCACTGCAGCTATATCGTTTCTCCACGAAGTTCCGGCTTGCCACTTAGTATCCAGGCCTTCAAAATCATCCCATAGTTCATACTTTACCTTGGCTTGCATTATTAAAGCAAAACTTAACACCAGTAAAATAATCCCTATTCTTTTGACCATAGCACTCTCCTCCTATTAGTTCTTTTTTAAGATACAAAAAGCCTGATCCCTATCCGCGGGATTAAGTTCTAACCTTAAAAAGCCTTGAGTAATATCAAGAGTCTCTTTTGATACCGGTAATCCAGCATAAGGATCCCATAGTTCAACATCATAAAGTCCATTTTCTAAACCCTGAAGATGCCAAATTGAAGGTGCTGTATTTTCAGTTAAGCCAGCCTTTATTTCCGACCAGTCCCCTCTTGGATGTTGCGCCCAAATTAAGGCTTGAGTTTTATTGGCGATTCCGAAACAGTACGCGATGTTATCATTCTTGGGCTTTTGTAAATTTGTAAATACCATCTTTTCCCATGAAATCCAACCCTCTTTATTAGCAATTTTAATAATATTGTTTCCTTGGGGATAAGAAATTTTTATTGTTCCCAAAGAACAATCACTAACTGCCCAAAAATTACCGCCTGAGCCTGCGATTTTTTTCTGAAAAACTTCAACATCATTTAAGATAATGCTAACTTCTACTCCTTTTTTGGCAACAGCATCGAAGTAAATATTTAACACACCTTCATTTGTAGCATTAAACTCGATCAAAACAGCTTGCCCCTTTGGAAAATATTCCGAGCAACCTTCAATGATACTTCCCGGTAACTGTTTAATTACGAAACCATCTTCATTTAAATATACTTTAGTTATTTCGGTATCGTTATTACCTAATGGCAAAAGTTCAAAATCGCTATAAGGCTTATATTCAAAGCTTAATTCAGCCAGATGGGTATCTGGTTTTTGAAAATTAAAATTTGAGACAAACTCCCTTAATGGAGTTAATACTGACCATAGATTAAACGAATCAATATAATTATCCCACCACCAAAGATGAGCACAACCTGCTGCTCCGGCCATTGTAGATGACCAAATACCTTGAATAACATGCGTTGCTTTTAGATCTGTTTTACTAAGATCAATATCTAGACCAAATTCTGCTGCCAGAACTGGTTTTTGAAATCGCTGCCATGATCTAATCTGTCTTTGAAAGTACTGACTCCAGTTCTTTTCATTATATTGATGGAGTTGTACAATATCGATTCCTTTAGCTTGCCAAATTACATCAGCTTCTGCTTCTTGGCCTTGGAAACTTAATGAAACTGGTCTTTGATAAGGATCAATTTCTTTTATTAATTTTGCCTGTTTTTCTAACCAGGGTTTTAATACATATACTTTACCTAAACCATCTGTCCAATTAACTTCATTCCATAGTTCCCAGATCATGATTTGCGGAGAATAGCTATAACGGGCTATAAGATATTTAACTTTTCTGTGCCAATACATTTGAGCCAATTCGTTGTCATAAAAATGCTCCGGTTTTTCTATAGGTCCACCATTTACAGAGTTATAAGGGTTAGCATTCCACTCAGGATCAACCTTGGTACTAAACTGACCATGATTTAAAAAGCATAGTTGAAGATAGATCCCATATTTACCGGCTTCTTCAACCAGCCAATCTAAAGCAGCGAGTCTTGACTGTCTTTTATCATAATTACCAAGGCCGGTATCATTCCACTCTGGAGCAAATGACCAGCTTGCAAGCCAAATGCGGGCATAATTTCCTCCAGCCTCACTTAATGATTTAAACCATTTGGCATAATCTTCCACCGCACTATTTTTATACCAGGCCAGATTAAACCCAATAGGAAAGAAAGCTTCACCACTTTCTTTTTTTAAATAACTACCGTTTTCACAAATTAAGATGCGTTCTTTTTTAGCACCAGCTAAAACAGTAAAGGTAACTTCTTTTTCGCAAACAGGCTTTGATTTCTGTTTTAAAACCAGTTGACACTTCCACTGACCTGAAAGCGGTGGAGCAAAACGCACTGCAAAATAGCTTTCTTTACTTCTTTCCCAGGTACTGCGTTTTTCATTATATGTATAAGGTCGATAGTAAAATCCTAAGCAGTTTATTTTTGTATCTAGATAAGTAAAACTGGCTTCTAAGCTCCACTCTTCAGGATCATAGGGATTTTGTACTTCGGTTGCTACAATTTTTAACTCCCAAAGTTCATCAATTTGGCACTGTTTAGGAAAGGTTACCTCCCAATCTGTTGCCGTTTGGACCAGTGTCAATAAAAAAAATATTAGCATTCCACCTCCAGTTAAAAATAATGCTTTTTTATAAATAATAATCACCTCGCCAATAGCAAAGCTCTTGTTAATTAAATTCCTCTCTGGTTAAATTTTTCCTGCTAATGGGAATCATTTTTTCGCTTATTTTTTCAGCCTAGTCATTTATACTTTTTCATTACTTTATTTCTATGCGTCTATAGCTGGTTTTATTTGCGAAATTATTTTCTCTTTCGGGAAACTTTTGCAGGAGTTTCGTTAATGAAAAGAGAATCAGTATTTTGGGTTTGGTCAAAGGAGGGATAGCCATTTATGGCATGACTATGAAAATAACTTTAGAAGATATCGCCAAAAAAGCAGGAGTTTCAACAGCTACAGTCTCTAAATGTCTTAATAACCGCCCCCGCATCAGTAAGAAAACCAAACAAAATGTCTTAGCAATTGCCAAAGAATTAGGCTACGGCATACCTAAAGAAGCTTTAGTACCCGGTATAAAAACAGCTTTCATTATTCACAAAAAAAATATCGCCGTAAATAGCGATCCTTTTTACTCATTGGTTATGTCAGCTATGCAAGAATCCTTAGAAGCACAAAAAGGCCAATTAATATTGTTGACTCTCTCTCCCAGAGAAGAAAATATTTCTTACCTACAAACTCGTCTAGAACAGCTAACTATAGAAGCAGTAGTAATATGCGGTCAGGATTTCTCTCCCGATTTTATTATCGAATTAGCAAATTCAATTCAACAACCTATAATTCTGGTTGACAACTATTTGCCAAAAATTAACTGCTACTCCGTAGTCAATGACAATTTTCAAGGTGCCTATATGATGACCCAATACCTGTTGCAGCTTAACCACCAACGTATTGGTTTTATCAGTGGTCCTCTAAGGAATATCAGCTTTTTAGAAAGGCTGCAGGGTTTTCACAGTGCACTTATTTCAGCTAGTATAAAACCTGAACCCGATTTAGAAATGATCTTTAATAGTGATAACTGGCTAAACCCTAAAGACCCCTGGGGTTATGAAGCTACACTCTCTTTAATTAGTAGTAATAATCCGCCGACAGCAATTTTTGCAGCTAACGATCTTTTAGCAGCAGAGTGTATTCAGGCGCTAACTTCAAAAAACCTTAAGGTACCCAAAGATATTTCTGTCGTTGGGTTTGATGATATAAGTATAGCAAGTTTAACAGCTCCCCCTTTAACAACAATTAAAGTTGGTAAACGCACCTTAGGGAAACTAGCTGCGGCTTTACTTTTATGCCATAATTTACCTCAAGGAAATTATAAAGTTGTTGTACCTCCCCAGTTAATTATCAGAAATTCTGCTATGACGATTATCCCAGATACAAAATCCCCATAAATTTCCCATATGTTTTAATTGTCTATTTGTTTTCATATACTGCCATATATGCAAAGACATGTTTCTTTTGCCAGTGTAATTAACAGCAATTAAAAATTAAAAAAGAATACCCTTAATGTGTTAAAACATTAAGGGTATTTATCATTTCAAAATCCTATAGCCTAGTTTTTTCCTTAGTATATTATATAGTGTTATTAAATTGGTTATTTCTTTTTTCAAACCTATAGAAAATAACTAGCCATTTATCCAGCTTATAATTTATGACTAAAAGGTCATCATTTTACTTTTTCTTTAAACTAAACTTCGATTCGTTACCTGTTTTTAGCCTTTTAATATTCTCTTTATGTCTATAAACAGCAAATGCGCCAGCTAAAATACTCATTGCAATATAAGGCAGTGTATAGCCAAACAAATAGACACAAAATGGCATAACTATGGCTGAAGTAACTGAGGCTAAGGAAACATATTTAGTTATAGCTACAATTATAACCCAAAGTGGCAGCAAAATCAAAAAAGCTTTAGGAAACAAAAAAATAGCTACACCAGCGGTAGTTGCTACCCCTTTACCACCTACAAATTTTAAATAAAAAGACCAGTTGTGGCCAGCAATAGCAGCTAATCCCCCTGCTACAGCACCATATTCGCCTGCTAGAGAAAATCCAATCCAGGCACTGAAAAACCCTTTTAAAAGATCTAAAATCAATACACTTATCCCTAAAACAAGGCCAGTATTTCTATGGACATTAGTAGCGCCAATATTTCCGCTACCAAGCTTTCTTATATCAATACCAAAAATATAACGACAAAGTATAAGTCCAAAGGGTATTGAACCTAAAAAGTACCCGATTAAGATGCTTAGGATTTGTAGCATATGCTACTACTCCTTTCCTCGCCCCTTGTAGGCGTCTTTTTCGCTGCGGGATTTATAGTTTAGAATTATCCTTGAACCATTAAAACCAAATGCTTCTCTGAGGCGATTTTCCAGATAACGTTCATATGAGAAATGCATAAGCTTTGGGTCATTGACAAATAAGGTAAAGCGCGGCGGTTTTTGCCCGGTCTGTAAGCCATAATAAATCCTCAGTCTTTCACCTTTGTTGGAAGGAGGTTCCTGGATTTTAATAGCATCGCGAATAATTTCATTGATACGACTGGTTTGCACTTGTAAGCTAGCTTCTGAATCGACCTTGACAATTAGCTCCAAAAGAGCATTGATTCTTTCTCCTGTAATAGCTGATATTAAGGTAACGGGAGCATAAGTGGCAAAAGCTAATTTGGACTGAATCTCAATAATAGTTTTTTCAAAGGTACCGGTTGCTTTGGCTATTTTATCCCATTTGTTACCGGCAAAGATCAGTGCTTTACCTTGATCATGTGCATAACCGGCAATCTTGGTATCCTGCTCGGTAACTCCGTCAATTAAATCAAGCATATGAACTACTACATCAGCCTCGTCAATAGCCCTTAATGAACGAATAACGCTATATCTTTCTACAGACTCCCAAATTTTCCCTTTTTTTCTTAAGCCAGCTGTATCAATAAGAACCATATTGTGATCATTATAGGTAAAAGGTACATCGATAGCATCCCTTGTTGTACCTGGTATCTCACTGACAATAACCCTCATCTCTCCAAGAAGATTATTGACAAGAGATGATTTTCCTACATTTGGTTTGCCTACAATTGCAACTCTAATTGCTCCTAAATATTCCGGAACTTTAATATTTGGCATTAGAGCAGTAATTTCATCTAAGAGATCACCCGTGCCAAGGCCATGTTCGGCTGAAACTCGGACTACATCGCCAAGACCTAAGGAGAAAAAGTCCCAGATTTCGGTACCGGTAGCATTTTCCAGTTTATTGGCAGCAATAATTATATTTTTACCCTTAGCTCTTAATATATTGGCAATGTCTTGATCTAGCGGAGTCACCCCTTCACGTCCATCGACAACAAAAACTATTACATCAGCCTCATTAACTGCGATTTCCGCTTGCATACGTGTTTCTTTAATAAATGGCCCTTCCTCATTGATTATAATACCGCCGGTATCTATAACCGTAAAGACCTGACCATTCCATTCCGATTCTCCATATATACGATCCCTAGTTACTCCGGGATTGTTTTCAACAATAGCCTTTCTGGTACCACACAAACGGTTAAATAAAGTAGACTTACCAACATTAGGTCTACCCACTATAGCTACAATTCCCTTGCGCATATTATCACTTCTTTCTGCTGTATTTGCTTTTGGCCTCAAAAACTGCTTTCCTTAATTTTGGCAAGGCCTCTAGGGTACCTATAGCGCTTAAGTTGCGTCCAAGAGATACCACTCCTAGATAGCGAGAAAGAAAGCCGCCTATTCGCATCTTAATATTAACACAAGGAAATGTATCAATAAAGACGATCTCGTCAAGTAAACCATTTAAGTTGCATGCGGTCTTTAGACTTTCAAAAAACGCTTCAATGAGATTAAAATGTTTGCCTCGACCTAAAGAATATATTTGATTGCCAAATTCATCACTACCATGATAAAAAAGGCGGCCCCAAGCAGCCGCCCTAATTTTATCAAACAGTGATAGTGCAAGCAAATCTTTTACTTTTGGGTCATCTGGTAGTTTATTTAAATGTAATGATGCAGCTGTTACTGACGAGTGAGTTCCTCCGTAACAATGATAGATAATTAGCATCTATCTTTACCTTTTAATCTTAAAGCATGGGTCAATTTGCGGCCTAAGTTTTTTAAGCCACTCAGCCCTTCTTTATTGATTAATAAAAAGATAGCCAGTCCTGCAATGGCAATTATGACTACCCAAAAGATAGCTCTTTTAGAAGCAGCTCTCTCTAAGCTACCACCACCCTCAGGCAAAGCAGCTGTGATTGCCTCGGCAAATTTTTCTGCTGATATTTTAGCTTGATCTAAAGTTAGCACATGTGTGCCAAACTCTAATAAAATCGTCCTGGGACCTAAATCTTGATTGTAGTTTCCCTTAGCCCAAAAGATACCTTCCATAATCCCGGGGTAGTCTTTATCGGCCTTTGCTTTTAGTGCTTTGGCATATTCAAAGTTACTGGTTTTATTCTGGTTTTGCTTGCCGGCAACAATTCTTACTTTAGCAACTTTTTGCCCATCGATTTCAGTTGAGTAAAATTCAGCATCAGGAACTGCATCGCGGTGTACATCAATCAATGTTATCGGATTGCTTCTTAACAGCTTAGCCGCTGTATCTCTGGAACGATTATAAGCAGCTCCATCATGGGGATTATGATTGGCCTGTGACCATTCAACCTGAAAACCTCTTGCTTCAAGAGCTTCTTTAAGAGCTTTACCAACCTGATAGATCTCACCCGGATAAGGTTGGCTGGGATTACCGGGGGCGTAGGATTCATCACTATGAGTGTGATAGATACCAATTAACGGTTTACTGCCCTCAACTTTAATGGGCAAGGGCTGGTTTAAATAGATACTAAGATCTACTACACCTGTTTTTTTAACCTTAAACTTACCGTCTTCTTTACCGACTACTTCATATTCAGAGTTGTCTGCAGCTATATATATATCGCCTGCCGAGAGTTCGAGTGATGTTTTGGTTACAACATTACCTGATTCGTCTACTAATTCATAGATAGTTTCAACAGCTAAAGCTGGCTGAAACAGGAGAAAGCCTACCAAAATTAGAATGGCACTACCTTTTAAAATAATTTTCATATGGCATTCTCCTCTAAAAAGACTCTTACTTCGCCGTCTTCTCCGATCTCTAAAATCAACAAAGGCTTTTTAAGCCGAAAAGCATGGGTGGCTTCTTCTATCTCTGGGGGAGCATTGCCTTTTTTAAGACCGGTAGGGTAATTATCCCCTTTTTGTGGTCCACCTTGCATCATTTCACGCGTTTCACCGATAACCTCCGCTAAAATAATAGCTACTAAACCCGCAATGAGGGCACCGGTGAAAAATCCTGCTGTACCCAAATTTGCCGGCCCTCCTTCTGTAACTTGCTGCACAATTATACTACCTGCTTCTACTAGTAGCATACTACCTATTCCTCCAATAAAAGCAGCTCTTCTTGATCGGCCTAAGATATAGGCAATTATTCCAGCTAAAGCCCCAAATAAATACATCGGATCGATAAAGGTGAAGCTTTTATATTCAGGACCAAAATCAAAGATCCGGCTGATTCCATAAATAACCGCAGCACTTATTACAATTGCTAAAACACCTCTTACTCTTTCTCTGTTACTCGATGCTTTAGCCAAAAGGTAAATAATTAAAATTAAAGGGATGATAAATCCACCGATATTAACCGAAACTCTGCCTAGAGGAATATCAAAATAGCCACCAACCCAAATGGCACCAATAGCTAAAAGAGCTTGCTTATCAGTAAGACCGGTTCGATCTAAGGCTCGATGTCCCAAGATGATTACAATTAATGCAGTTACTGCAAGTAGAGCTGCTGCCATACTTGTCATACTACCACCTCCATTTTCCTTATTTAGATTCTCCATCTAGGCTTAGGGCTATACCACAACCTTTTTGGAGATCAAAAAAAAGGCTGCCTACGCAGCCTTTTTTGCCTGATCTAAAATTAAAGCTTTATTTATCGTCTTCTTCTAACATTTTTTTCAAATCTTCAAGCTCACTAAACTGAGAACCAATGGTCGTTCCAAAAACTTCCTCTTTACTATCTTCGTTTTCTTTGGACCTTTTGAACTCTTTTTGCTTTTTAACAGCAGGTTGTTTGGGCAGTTTATCAAAAGGAATAGCATCACGGATGGAAAGACCGATACGACGAGCTTCAGCATCAACATTGATAACTTTAACTTTAACAAAATCATCTGGTTTTACAACCTCGCTGGCATTGGCAACTCTATGATGTGCCAGCTGTGAGATGTGTACCAGGCCTTCGATGCCATCTTCTAACTTAACAAAGCATCCGAAATCTACTACCCGGGTGATGGTTCCTTCTACAATATCACCTACATGATATTTAGTTTCAATCTCTGTCCAGGGATCAGATTTGGTTTGTTTAAGTCCTAGAGATATTCTTTCTTTCTCCTGGTCTACACCCAAAACCTTAACTTTAATCTCTTCGCCTTCTTTGACAACATCGCTGGGATGATCGACTCTACTCCAGGCCATTTCGCTAACATGAAGTAAACCTTCTACCCCAGAGCCAATATCTACAAAGGCACCAAAATCAGTTATACGTCTTACGGTACCAGTGACAATTTTACCAGGCTCAAGGTTTTCGAAGACTGCTTTCATAGCTTTTTCCATCTCTTCTTCTTCGACTAAACGGTGAGACAAAACTACATTATTACGCTCTGTCTCAAGTTCTAGAACCTTAAAAGACATCTCTTGGCCGATAAATTGATCTAAATCCTCAACAAACTGACGCGAGATATGCGATGCCGGTACAAAACCACGAACACCAACATCAACAAGTAATCCACCTTTAACTTTTTCTACAACAGGAGATACGATAGTGGTGTTTTCTTCCTTGGCTTTGCTTAAAGTAGACCAAGCGTTACTAGCATCGGCTTTTTTCTTGGATAAAATAACGCGATCGTCTTCTACTTTCTCCACAACAGCCTGAACATCTTGACCAATAGCTACAACATTAAGCGGTTCATCTATATGGCGATAGCTCAGTTCTCTTAAAGGGATAAAGCCTTCTTGCTTTTGTCCCACATCAACATAGACACCTTCACTGTCTACGCTAACTACTTTTACTGTGAGAACCTCGCCTCTTTTGAATTCGCTTTGTTCTAAGCTTTGCATCATAGCTTCTTGATTTTCTTCAGAATTTGCAGCTTCCTCAGCTACAGGTACTTCAACCTTTAAATCCTGATTTTCCATTTCGCTCATTCTCTCGACAACCCCCTCAATAACCCAGTCGGGCGTGGAAGCTCCTGCAGTTACACCTATCGTATCCGTAGGATTAAACCACTGCGCTTCAAGCTCGTCTGGCCTTTCTATATGATACACTCTCGGGAGCACCTTTTGGCATAATTCAAAAAGCCGTCTTGTGTTCCCGCTATGTTTGCCTCCCACAATGATCATAATATCGACCTTGCTGGCCAGTAAAACTGCCGCTTGTTGTCTTAACTGTGTGGCTTGGCATATGGTAGGAAAAACCCGGATTTCCCGAGCTGCATCAACTAAATAGTCTACACAGTCTTGGAGTCTCTCTATAGACTGTGTAGTCTGGGCCACCACGCCTACTTTGTCAAACCTTTTGTCTAGTAGATCATCAGAACTATACGCTACCAAACCCTGGTTATCTATCGCTCCTAGAATTCCTTGGACTTCAGGATGGTCTTTTTCTCCCACGATTACAACTTGATAACCATTTTTTAAAAGAAACTTCGCTAACTCATGAACTCTTTTGACGTAAGGACATGTGGCATCAATTACTTTTAAACCTTTTTCTTTGGCCTTTAGAATTAGTTTGGGATCTACTCCATGCGACCTTATTATAATAGTGCCCTCGGATATTACATTGAAATCCTCAATAATTTTCGCACCTTGTGCACTTAATTTGGCAATAACCTGAGGATTGTGAATCAGCGGTCCCAGTGTATAAACTAAAGACTCTGGTGACATTTGCAGTGCTGCTTCAGTTTTATTTAGGGCTTTTTTTACACCAAAACAAAAACCAGCGTGCGCTGCGACTATAACCTTCATAACCTCACTGCCACTCCTCTAAAGTTGAAGCGATCCTACTCATAATCTCATTACTTATCATAGCTAATTTCTGGCGATTATCCAAATCACTCCGGTTTTTTATTTCTTCTATCTCTTCTACAGAAATAGGTTGCCCATATTTTACTAAAATCCTCGTTTGGCCGACAAACAAGCCCTTAAAACCGGCTTGGGTGCCAGATATAGCAACCGGTACAATCGGAGCTTTGGCCTGCATAGCCAAAAATGCTGCTCCATTTTTTGCCTGTTGCATCTTTCCATTCTTAGAGCGAGTACCCTCTGGAAAAACACCTAGAATCTGACCTGATTTCAGAATCCTTAAGGCCTGCTTTATCGCTACCAGGTCACCTTTGTCTCTATCTAGAGGATAGGCTTTTAAACTGCGCAAAAACCAATTAGCCAGAAAATTATTAAACAGTTCCTTTTTAGCAAGAAAATAAACCGGTCTTTTCGACGCACAGGCCAGGACCGGCGGATCAAGATCACTGATATGATTGGCTGCCAAGATGACTCCACCTTCAGGTTGAGTCATCTGATTAACAACTTTCATTTTGCCAAAAATTCTAAAGATAAATGTTGCTATAGCTTTGATAATCGAATAATACATAAGAAGTCCCCTATTCTTTTCTACACTTGCTTACAATTTCCTGCACAACTTCATCAATAGATAGTCCGGTACTATCTAAAATATGCGCCCCCTTAGGGACCTTAAGTGGCGCAACTTCACGCTCTGTATCTATTTTATCACGTTCGATAATATTTTGCTTTAGCTTATCATACTCCATCTTAATTCCTTTTTGGTTAAGCTCCAACAGGCGACGCTTAACTCTTTCTTCAACACTTGCTGTAAGAAATATTTTTACCTCTGCATCAGGACAGACTACACTTCCCATATCTCTGCCATCTAAAACTATTCCTCCATCTTTAACTAGATCTCTTTGCCATTTGGTCATAATGGTTCTTATTAACGGCTGTTTAGCAACATAAGAGACTTGTGCGGAAACTTCAGGAGAGCGAATCTCTTTAGTTACATCCTCACCATTTAAATATACCTTATTCTCTTTGAGTTCAATTGATGTTTCTAGAGCCAGTTGGTAAAGAGCATTTTCGTCATCGGTAGCTACTTGACGGTTAAGAGCCAACAAAGTGAGGGCTCTATACATAGCTCCTGTATCTAGGTAGGTAAAGCCCAGTATTTTGGCTACCTCCCTGGCTACAGTGCTTTTGCCAGCTCCTGCCGGTCCATCTATAGTAATAACTGGCAGCTTCATTTTATCACTCCCAAAAGAGTAAGTTGCTTATTAAGCTTCTTCTATCAACACACCTATTTTTTCGAGTTCGCTATAAAAATTTGGTTGCGAGACTTTAACACACTCAGCATCTTTTATAATGATACCTTGTGGTGCATTCAAGGCTGCAATAGCAGCTGCCATAGTTAGGCGATGGTCTTTTTGAGGGTCATAGATTCCACCGTTAAAGACACCTTCCTGGCCTGAGATGTAAAGATCATCTCCGTCAGTGAAGGAGTGACGACCTAAAAGAGATAGAAGTTTAATAATACCCTCTAAGCGATCAGATTCTTTAACCTTTAGCTCTTTTACACCTTTTATAATAGTCTCCGACTTTGAGGCTGCAGCTAAAACAGCCAAAAGTGGTATTTCATCAATTAAACTTGGTATCTCTAGGGGACTAACTTCTGTTTTTTCTAACTCTTGACTTTTAACCATCAGATCGCCAAAAGGCTCTACGGAAGCGTTTTCTTCGATTTCAAGTTTTGCTCCCATTCTTTTTAGCACTCTTAAAAGACCGGTTCTGGTAGGATTTAAGTTAACTTCTTCTATAATTATTTCGCTACCTTCAACTAAAAGGACTGCTCCAATAAAAAATGCTGCAGCTGAAAAGTCCCCTCCTACTCTAACTTGAAGACCATGAAGCTTTTCTTGGGGTTGGACCTCGATATTGGCATCATTTAAGGTTAACTTAGCACCCATAGCTTTTAATATTCTTTCGGTGTGATCTCTTGATGGTATCTTTTCGGTTATATTACTAACACCTTCACTGTGCAAAGCTGCCAAAATAATAGCGGATTTTAGCTGTGCTGAGGCTATAGGTAAAACATAATCTATACCTTTTAACTGGGAACCTACAATTGCCATTGGTGCTTTGCCATTTACCCGCTGATAGATATTTGCTCCCATCATTCTAAGTGGCTTGGCAATTCTTTCCATCGGTCTTTCAGATAAAGAGTCGTCTCCGGATAATACAGTAAATATTTCACTTGGTGCTAAAAGGCCCATTAAAAATCGCATTAGAGTACCTGAATTGCCACAGCAGATGGGCTGGTTTGGTTCCTGAAGATTATAAAAACCTGGGCCTTTAGTAATAAGGGTATCTGCTTCTAATCGGACATTAAGTCCTAACTTTTTAGCTGCCTCTAGGGTTGATAGAGGATCGGTAGCCAAACTTATCTTTTCAAAGATGCATTCGTCGTCGGTAAGCAAGGAAAAGAGGATCAGCCTCTGGGTAATAGATTTATCACTAACGGGTCTAATCCTACCTTTAAGAGGTTTTTTTGGCTTCTTAATAAATAGATTCACCTCTACCACCTCGCTTCTAATGTATAACCAAGTTCTTTAAGCAGCTTAAAAGCAGTCATAGCTTTTTGACTGGATTCAAAACCCAGCCGTAAAGGTCCTGTTTCTCCTTCTCTTTGTCTTATAATCTCAATTTCTTTAATATTGATATGCTCTTTGGCTAAAAGCGAGGTGACCTCACCTATAGCTCCCGGTCTATCCTCGATAGCGATAACCAAAGAGAAGATCTCTCCAACCACACCTTTACCCATTTGAGGCAGTTTTTCACGTATCAGCTTAGCTTCAGAAAGATAGTCGGTTAAATCATCAGTTTGCATAAGTTCATTAAAGACAGTAGAAAACTCTAAGGCAGCCTCTTTTAGAAAAGGACTTTGAGAGAGAATCTGTTGCCAAAGATAGGGATCACCGCTGGCAATTCTGGTGGTATCACGAAAACCGCTAGCTGCCAAAAGAAAATAGCGATCGTCTTCCAGAGAACACCTAGCAGCTGCTATAGTAAGAGCCACAGCAACAAGATGAGGTAGATGGGATACCGCTGCGACCATGCGGTCATGAGTTAACGGATCTAGTAAAAAGGTATAAGCTCCTAAAGCTTCAATATAAGGTGTAACTCTTTTTATCAAATAAGCAGGTCTGGTACAATCTACAACCCAAAGTGCGTTCTCAAAAAGTGCACCGTCGGAGGAATCAATTCCTCCCTTTTCTCTGCCAGCCATGGGATGGGTCCCAAGGTAATTGGGAACTTTCTCTAATAAAGTGGCAAACTCCATTTTCAAACTGCCTACATCAGCAATAACACAAGTAAATTGGCTGAGTTTTTGTACTACAGAAACCACAGCGTTAAGAGGAACTGCCACAAAAACCACGTCTGTATCTTTTAGGATCTCTAAATCAGAACTAACTCTAGTACAGATACCTCTTTTTTGAGCGATTTCTAAAGTCTGGGGACTTAAGTCCACACCAATAACTTCTGTCTTTTTTTGTAAGCCAAGAGCAATACTACCACCAATCAATCCCAACCCTACTACTCCTACACTCATTGTAGTTTAAAGATCCTTTTTAGGGCTTCTATTTCGGTTAAAAGACTTTGGAATTCTTCTGGTGGTAATGATTGAGGCCCATCAGAGAGAGCTTTTTCAGGTTCCGGATGTACCTCAATAATAAGCCCGTCTGCTCCGGCCGCAACTGCAGCAAGTGATAATGGTCTTACATATTCTCTATGTCCACCGCTATGGCTTGGATCTACTATTATCGGTAGATGGGAAAGTTGTTTAACTACCGGTACGGCACTGATATCAAGTGTATTGCGGGTCGCAGTTTCAAAGGTGCGGATACCTCTTTCGCATAGTATAACCTCAAGATTTCCCTCACTCATAACATATTCAGCTGCCATTAACCACTCTGAAATAGTAGCTGAAAGGCCTCTTTTAAGTAAAATAGGTTTATTTATTTTGCCAACTTCCTTAAGCAAAATAAAATTTTGCATGTTTCTGGCCCCAATTTGCAACATATCAGCATACTGAGCTACTAATTCTACATCTCTGGGATTAACTACTTCGGTAACTATTCCAAGGCCAGTTTCATCAGCAGCGTCTTTAAGAATCTTTAAACCCTCTTCTTCCAGACCTTGAAATGAATAAGGCGAGGTACGTGGTTTAAACGCACCACCTCTTAAAAGACCTGCACCTGCTTTTTTAACAGCCTCAGCTGCTTGAAAGAGCTGATCCCTATTTTCGACGGCACAAGGCCCTGCAATAACACCAAAATGACCTCCGCCAAACTTGATGCCATGAACATCGATAACCGATGGTTCAGGGTGAAACTCTTTGCCTCCGAGTTTATATGGTGAACGAATAGGTACGATGCGTTCTACTCCTGATAAAGCTTCGATATTGGCAGCTAACAAAGCATCACGATTACCCACAGCACCGATGATTGTTCTTTCGACACCTTCTGAAAGGTGAGTGCCAAATCCAAGTTCTTCTAAACGTTTCCTAACGGCATCGACTTCATGTTTAGTTGCTTTACCTTTCATAACAATAATCATTGTTTACTACCTCCAAATCCTATCTCATCCATAGCTTGCCAGAATTTGGCCATTTGATTTTCAGTACCTAGAGTTACTCTGATATATTCAGATAAGCCAAAAGAACTGCCACTGCGTATAATAACCCCTTTTTTCAAAAGTTCGGCAAAGATGTTATCAGCAGCGTTAACTTTAATAAGCACAAAGTTGGTTTGGCTTTTTATATATTCGATATTGCGTTTTTTGCACTCTTTATAAAACTTTAGCTTAACTTTGAGGTTATTAGCATAAGACCATTCTTTATGTTTATGATCTAAAAGCGCAGCTCTGGAGGCGATTTGTCCTAGGAGATTTACATTAAAAGGTTCTCTTGTCTTTTCAAGGGCACAGATAAACTCTTCTTTGGCTAAACCATAGCCGACTCTAAGACCAGCTAGACCATAGATTTTAGAAAAAGTTCTCAAAACAATAACCGGGTAATCTGCCATTAGTTGCAGAGAGTCGAAATAATTATCCTTCTCAACATACTCAATATAGGCTTCATCTATAATGACTACTATCCCCTTAGGAATATCCTGCAAAAAGGCGGTCAGTTCGGCTTTGGTTACCATAGTTCCGGTGGGATTGTTAGGATTGCAAATATAAACCAACTTGGTTTTGGGATCAATTGCCGCTTTCATGCTGGTAAGATCATGGGTAAATTCTTTTAGAGGTACTTTTTTAACCTCCGCTCCCATTAAAAGAGCTCCAAACTCATATTCGCTAAAAGTAGTCTTGGCCTGGACAATATTATCTCCCGGATTAAGGTAAGTTTCACTTATAAGTTTTATTATTTCGTCCGAACCGTTACCTACTATAATCTCTTCTGCTGTTAAATCTAATTCCCGGGCTAAAGACTCCTTTAATAAATAACTCCTCCCATCGGGATATAAAGATATGTTTCCTAAAGCTTCCTCCATGGCTTTAACTGCTTCCTTCGAAGGCCCATATGGGTTTTCGTTGGAAGCTAGTTTAATAACTTCAGTTAAACCAAGTTCACGTTTGACCTCTTCAATGGGTTTGCCGGGTACATAAGGCTTTATTTTTGCTAAAGCTTCACGAGCTTTTATTATTTCGCTTCCGATTCTGCACTCTTCATGACCCCATTCCGGTCTAAGTCTTTTAGCTTCGCGAAGATAAATATTTTCGCCCGGCTTTTTTGTCTGAATTAAAAGCCTAAGACAACGAGGAAGTTCATCTTTGACTTTGAGTTGGCATACATCAAGTAAAGCAATGTTATTAAACCCGGCTTTTCTAATAAAACTTGTGGGATAACATAAGTTGAGATCATCTGTAGCTGAGCAGGTTACGCTAATAATATCTGCTTTAGTATAATTATTATGATTTATAAAAACTTCCCATAATTCTAAAATAGCTTCTTTAACCGCTTCTTTTGAACAATCTTTGGCTGTGGTTGCAGCTCTTAAAGCATACATCATTTTTAACCCTCCCTATTGCTCCTATGAAAAAACTCCCAGCGCTGTACCTAGTCCTAATGGGTGGGAGTTAATATCGTTATTTCATTTATTTTACTATGCTCTGTCTTAATTTACAAGCTGCAGATATTCCCGCTAAATAACCAGTGCTAAAGGCTGCCTGAAGATTATAGCCCCCTGTATAGCCACTGATATCAAGCATTTCTCCGGCTACAAAAAGTCCCGGATAAAGCTTGGATTCCATAGTCTTTGGATCAACCTCTTTTAATTTTAAGCCTCCTATGGTTACAATAGCTTCTTTTAAGGGCCTTTTTTTAGTTATAGTAATATCCAGGTTTTTTAATAGCTCTACAAGTTTTAAACGCTCTTCTTTAAGAATAGAATTAGTCTTTTTGCTAGGATCTATCTCTGAAAGATCTATGATTACCGGAATCAGTTTTTGAGGTAGTAATTCCTGCAAGGAATTTTTAAAATCTTTATTACTGTATTTAGCAAAATCTCTTTGTATTCTCTTATCCAGCTGTTCTAAGCTTAGAGCCGGTTTTAGGTCGATAACTATATTAGCTTTCATAAAGTCATAGTTGCTAAGTGAAAGAATAATCGGCCCTGAAAGGCCAAAATGGGTAAATAGCATTTCTCCCTGTTCGCTAGCGATTTTTTGACCGTTTACCATTAAGGTCGCTTTGACATTCACTAAACTTAATCCCTGTAGGGCTGGTATAAAAGGGGTTGAAGACTCAAGTGGTATAAGGCCTGGTTTTAGAGGCGTAAAACTGTGTCCGAGGGGTTTTAGAAGTTTTATTCCATCTCCACTAGAGCCGGTAAGGGGGTAAGATGCTCCGCCTATAGCTAAAATAACACTTTTAGTTTTAACAGAGTCGCTTTTACTTTCAACTAAAAAGCCTTCTTTAAATGGTATTATTTTAGTGACTGACTTTTCTAGTTTAAGGTCAAATGATTTTTGAGAAGCTGCAAGTAAGACCTCTAAAACATCCCGGGCTCTTTCGCTCTCAGGAAAGACTCTGCCTCCCTGTTCAATAACACACTCTAAACCCAAGCGTTTAAAAAATGTCAAAGTATCCTCCGGCGAAAAGTTAGTTAAAGCACTATAGAGGAAACGTCCACCGTGGGTATAATTGCTTAGAAAATCCGCTAAAGAAGAGTAACGAGCATTGGTAATATTGCAACGACCTTTACCGGTAATTAGGATTTTTAAACCTGGCCGTGGCATCTTTTCCCAGATCTCGCCAGAAAGACCTTGGTTACTGAGAGCAGCTGCTGCCATAAGTCCCGAAGCTCCTGCTCCAACAATTAAAACATCTAACACAGTTTGGCACACTCCTTGAGCAACTTTAATTCTGTTTGCGAAAGTTCGCGGTAGTTACCTGGTTGTAATTCTTTTACTTCTAACGGTCCAAATTTAGCTCTATGTAATGAGAGTACTTTATGACCAACTGCTTTTATCATCCGCTTGATCTGTCTTTTGCGTCCCTCATGAATAGTAATACTAATCAAGGTTGTTTTTTGGTCGGCCTTAATTATTTTTACCTGGGCAGGTCCAGTAAGACCATCTTCTAAAACTACGCCTTTTTGTAAAATTCCTAAAGCCTTGGCATCTAAAAAACCGTCCACTCTTACCCAATAAGTTTTTTTAACCAGGTAGCGTGGATGAATTAAAAGGTTGGTCAGTTCTCCGTCGTTGGTTAGCAACAAGGCTCCGGTAGTGTCGATATCTAACCTTCCGACTGGGAAAACACGTGGTTCTTTGGGAAGCAGATCAACTACCTTAGGCCTATTAAAAGGATCCTTAAGTGTACAGATAAAGCCCGCTGGTTTATTTAAGAGGTAGTAAATTTTCTTTTTAATAACTGGCTCTTTCCCACAAACCCGTATTTTATCTTTTTCAATATCAGCTTTAGAACCAAGCTCAGCTATAACTCCATTAACTGTCACCTTACCACTTTTTATAAGCTCTTCGACTTTACGTCTAGAACCGTATCCCGCAGCAGCTAAGATCTTTTGTAGTCTCTCCATTTTTCTTTCTATCACTCCCTTTGCTGAAATCTTGCTAGACGATCTTTTTCTCCAAGAACAATGATAATATCTCCATGGTTAAGCATATCTTCTGCTTTAGGAGAGATAAGAATCTCTTCATTTCTTTTTATAGCTAACACATTTAAACCATAACGTGCTCTAAGATTTAGCTGCCCTAGTGTTTTATTATGAAAAGAAGCTGGTACAATTAATTCAGCTATGGTATGTTCTTCGGAAAGCTCAATATGATCAAGTACATTGGTGGAAACAAGGTTGTTAGCCACTCTAATTCCCATATCTCTTTCAGGATAAATAATCTGATCGGCTCCCACTTTTTCTAAGACTTTACCATGAAGATCATTTTGCGCCTTGGCTACAACCCTAGGAACTCCGGAAGCCTTAAGAACTAAGGTTGCTAAAATGGAGGCTTGAATATCCTGGCCAATAGCTACTACCACCACATCAAAATTGGACATTCCCAGGGCTTTAAGAGCCGCTTCATCTGTTGCATCTGCTTCCACAGCATGGGTAACATCATTGGCAATAGCCTGAACTTTTTCCTCCGAACTATCAATGGCCAGAACTTCATAACCCATCTTGTACAAAGTTGTAGCTACACTTGTTCCAAATCGTCCCAGACCAATAACAGCAAACTGTTTCATTGTCATTCTCCTCTTTATAGCAATTGCTGATACCTTTTATTTTTAAAGCTAAGACATCTATTACTCCATTAGTCTTTGCAATAAAATAACTCTAGGTCAAGAATAAAATAGAGTTTTAGTTTCTAGCGCCTTCTCTTCTTTTTATTACTATAACATTTTCTGCTTTCTTTTTATAGTCTTGATCAAAAATGGCCCCCAGTAGAGGGGCCACTTTTCAATACATGTTATTATTCATGTTAGCGTTTGTGTTTGTGGTGCGATTCATCAGTGGAGGTATAAGATCAAATATTCTGTCGATAAAAGCTTCCGAGCCTACTGGAAGTAACCTCACTTTTCCCTGACCAACAACAAGAAAGGCCACTGGTTTGATAGATATTCCGGCTCCACTTCCACCTCCAAAGGGAGCAATTTGTTCTTCTTTGGGCTCACCAAACTCACTGCCACCGGCTGCAAATCCCATAAAGACTCTAGAAACAGGAATAATCAGGCTTCCATCTAAAGCTTCAACAGGATCCCCAAGAATAGTATTGACATCAATCATCTCTTTAAGGCTTTGCATAGCAGTATCTATTAACCCTTCTACAGGATGTTTATCTGGCATCTTTTTGCTCCTCCCACAAAGCCTGATATCTTTTTATGGCTTCAATTATAAGTTGACCTAGGGTGAAGGTGATTATACAGTCAAGGCTAAAACCAGCAAACTTGCGATCAAAAGCAACCTTTGGCCATATACCGTTTTTCTTAAAATACCAATAGCCACAAAAAGGATAACATACTGCCAACAAAAGGCCGAAAAGAAAGATAGCTTCGCCGCTATAATTGCCTTTCAACCCTAGCTTCAGGTATACTTTTTTGAGTTTAAGACAGTTAAGAAAAGCCTTTTGCCAAAATAGATTTTTTCGGGGTTGGCCCTTTGTTTTCTCAGCGGAATCATTTAAGGAAAAGAATTTAGATACTATCTGAAATTGCCTTTTAATCCCCAAAAAAGAATGCTTAACAATTACGCCATCTTTATTATTTATAATATAAGCTTTCCAAGGCAAGATTATATTAAGGTCCCAGATGTTGCCAGAAGGGTCGCTTTTTAGGGTTAGTTTCACTGGCAAAGGCCAATAACTAATAATAATAACCAGACTCAACCCTAAAATCCACCCCAAAGAAAACACCTCCTACCTTGTCTTATTCTTCCAAGGTGTGAGGTGTTGTATTCTCGCTCTTTTTCTCTCCAAAAAACTCTGCTAAATTAGGTAGTGCAGATAGATCTTTAAGGCCAAAGTAGACTAAAAAGGCTTTGGTGGTAGCAAAAAGAATCGGACGTCCCGGAGCATCCTTTCTGCCTACTTCCGCAATTAAACCGCGTTCAAGGAGTGTTGTAAGTGAACTATCCGAAGAAACTCCTCTTATTTCATCAACTTCTGTCCTGGTTATAGGCTGCAGATAGGCAATAATTGCTAAGACTTCAAGGGCTGCCGGAGAAAGAGAGTTCCTTTTTTGTCTTTGACTTAACTCTTCTAAATAAGGTTTTGCTTCCGGACAAGCTATCATTCTAAAGCCACCTGCAATCATCTCGATTCTCATCCCTCGGTCAGCTAATTCTGCTTCTATATCCTTAAGTAAACTGTTAATTTCATCTGGTTTTAACTTGGTAATTTCAGCTAACTTAGTGAGAGAAAGAGGTTCTGGAGCCATAAACATAATTGCTTCGAGAATCATTTTTGCTTCTTTAGGAGTCATAGTTTTTTTGCACCTCATTCTC
The DNA here is from genome assembly GCA_018435125.1 of Bacillota bacterium. Taxonomy (GTDB): domain Bacteria; phylum Bacillota; class DTU065; order DTU065; family DTU065; genus JAHDNZ01. Next base: position 31,673 of record JAHDNZ010000062.1, read on the forward strand.
GCTCAAATAGTAAATATAGATGGTAGACGTTTTTTCATTTTGCCTTACGCCTAAAACTCCACGATGTACTAATTCTAAAAGAGCCAAAAAAGTAACTACCAGCAAAACCTTACTTTTTAAAATGCCAAAAAGATCCTGAAAGAGAATATCACCTTTTTCTTTAACATAAAGAGTAAGCCATCTAATCTGCTCTTCGATGGTAATCTTCTCCCGAGGAAGTGGAGCTTGTTCTTCACTTTGTTTGGCTTCTAAAACAACCTGAAAAGCTAAACAAAGATCGTTTAAAGAAATTTGCATATTCCGCAGATCCTCATCTGGTTTTAGTTTCTGGAGTAATATTTCATTAACGCTCTCTCGTGAATAGACGCTACTTTGGGTTTCAAAACTCTCGCCTAGATAAAATGCTGCCTCCTTAAACTGTTTATAAAGTAGAAGTCGATTTACCAGTTCCAGACGGGGATCAGGCTCATCTTCGACCATAGGTTTTTTCTCTTTTGGTAAAAGTAGACGCGCCTTTATTTCCATCAGGGTTGCTGCCATAACCATAAACTCAGAAGCTATTTCAAGATCGGCATCTTCCATTAGTTTTAAGCGATTAAGATACTCCCTAGTTATTTCGGCAATGGGAATATCATAAATGTCGACACGTTTCTCGCGAATAAGGTCCAAAAGTAAATCAAGAGGGCCTTCATAGGCTTTAAGAGATATAGCAATACTCATTTTTAAGACCCCCACTCTAAATTTATTCGCGAATCACTAATTAATTAACAGCATCAGCCGTTTTAAGGCAACGCTCCAAACGAGTTCTGGAGATAGAATTATGATGGTTTCTAACCAGTTCTACAACCGCTTCATCTACGCCTGAGATAAGTAACATATAGGCGCCTCTTTGAGGATGAATTGCCTGCACATACACTGCGCGGGCTAAATTACCCGACTCACTTCTTTTTCCTGCCTTGAAAAGTCTTTTGTGCCAGCTTGGAAAAAGTTGACTTATTTTAACCAAAACTCGTTGATTAATTGTAAAATCTCCTCTTATCTTGCCGATATCATGTAAAAGGGCCGCTTTAATAAGTATTTCTTTTTCAGCCTGATTTTGAATTCGTGGATCATTAAGCACAGTCCTGGCAACTCCAAAAGCATGTCTTTGATCAATATAATCCATCTGGTCAAAAAGAACCCTTTCCCAATCAGATAGGTGTCTGTTTAGGAAGTTTTTATCTTCGTATGTGAATTGAGGGTCCTTGCGAAATTTATGAGCTAATAACCATTGTTGAAAAAGAACCTTTAGGCTAGTTTCACGGCCCATATTTTTCCCCTCGCTCTGCTAGATTTATAATATTTATACTATTCAACATCTCTTAAAAGCAAATCGCTGTAAGTTTCTCTCCTGACAACTAACTTGTCTTTCCCTCCAAAAACAAAGACCATTGCCGGCCTTGGTAGCATATTATAGTTGCTAGCCATTGAATAATTATAGGCTCCGGTTGAAAAAACTGCCAGAATATCACCTGGTTTTATTTGAGGAAGCTTAGCATCAAAAATTAGCATGTCACCTGATTCACAACACTTGCCTGCAATAGAGACCTTTTCTTCAGCCAGTAAAGAAGGTTTATTTGCAAGCAAGCCATAATATTCGGCGCCATATAAGGCTACCCTTGGATTATCAGCCATTCCTCCATCTACAGCTACATATTTGCGAACCCAGGGAATCTCTTTTTGTGAGCCTGTAGTATAAAGGGTGATTCCGGCTTGTCCAACAAGATAACGACCGGGTTCGATATGAAGCTTAACACTAGGATCAGGCAGTCCCTTATATATTGCTTCTATAAGCTCTTCAGGACTAAACAGGGGATCTTCAGGTAGATACTGAATTGCTAAGCCCCCGCCAAGATCTAATTCAAGAGAATTAAGACCAAAGGCTTTTTCTATTTCGGCTTTAATTTGAGCCATTGTTTTTGCCGTTAGAGTAAAAGATGCCAGATTAGTTATTTGAGAACCTACATGACAGTGGATGCCTGTTAAATCTAAGTATTGGCTTGCCAGTGCTTTTTTGGCAGCCAATAAGCTATCGTTTATAGTAAAACCAAATTTGGAATCTTCTTGACCGGTTTGAATATGGACATGGGTATGAGCTTCTATACCCGGTGCTATACGTAAAAATATCTTTTGAGTTTTAGCTTCTTTGGCTGCAATCTCTTCTAAACAAGTAAGTTCATACCAATTGTCTACCACAATTGTACCGACATTGTTTTTTACCGCCATTTCCAGCTCTATTTGGGATTTATTATTACCATGAAAATAGATGCGTTCAGTGGGAAAACCCGCTTCTAAAGCTACATACAACTCACCACCGCTCACAACATCAAGACTTAATCCCACTTTAGCTATTAACTTGCTTAAAGCTTTACAAAAAAGAGCTTTGGCGGCATATGTTACTTCTCCGTTGGGGTAATATTTTTGCATAGCTTTTTTTAAACTTAAAGCTCTATTTTCCACCATGTCTACATCAATAACATATAGTGGTGTACCATACTTTTGGGCTAATAAAACTGTGTCGACGCCACCCCAGGTCAAATGGTCTAAGTTATTAACAGCTATATCAGAAGCCAACTCATCCTTCCCCACTTTCCCAAGTATATTAAAACATATAATTTATATTAATTCTTAGCTAATAATAGCACAGCCTTTAGAACGGGTCAAAGTAGATAGAATAAAACAGCCAATAAATCCTCTAGTATTTATTTGCTAAATTGATATATAAGATTGCAAATTCTGCCATTATTTTTCTGCTGTTTTAAGTACTGCTTTTTTTGTTAACTAGCAGTTGATATTCGCTGGCACAACTGATTTATTAACTGTTTTAATAACATATTTAGCCTAAATTGAAGTTAGGTTCAGGGTCAAATATTAACCTTTTTAGCTCATTATCCTGCTTTTTAAGAAGAACAGCTACTGTTTTTGCTTAAAAAACCAGTTTTTATAATTAAAAATTAGCTATGGTATTTTACCGCCTCATCCTGTTAACAATAAGAGCGAAGGCTCAAGGGGGTGAGTTTTTGGGCGATTGGTTAAAGCATGCTATCCGACTAGTTGTGTCTGCAATTGTTCTGGTACTTCTCAGCCCTTTCGTGCCAGGATTTTCTGTTACTAACTTCGGCCAGGCGCTTCTTGCCGCTGTAGTTATAACTATTATAGGCTACATAATCGAAAGCGCATTCGGCCGCAATATCTCACCTTATGGCAGAGGTATAGTCGGGTTTTTAGTATCAGCCGTAGTACTTTATCTAACCAAATTTATAGTGCCTGGTTTCAATGTATCTATTATAGGCGCTCTAATTGCAGCATTCCTGATTGGGCTTGTAGACATTTTTGTTCCTACATCACTAAGATAAATAGGAGGCACTACGTGCCTCCTATTTATCTTAGTTTATCCTTTGGGTCTAAATAAAAAGCCGATACCAAAGCCAAAGACTATGGCTGCACCAAGCACAGCTGCTGCTTGCGATAGACCCCCTTCTAAAGCTCCCAAAAAACCCGCTCGATTAAAGCCTTGTATAACTCCTTGGGTAAGAATATGGCCAAAGTTAGAAACTGGAGCCATAGCTCCGGCGCCAAAGATTCTGGTAAGCGGTTCATAAAAACCGAAAGTGGATATTAAGCTCCCTAAAACAACCAAAATAACCATTAAATCCGCCTGTGTAAGCTTGCTTTTATCTAATACTATCTGACCTAAAGCACAGATTGTGCCTCCAAATAAAAAAGCCAACAGAAAATTCATTATCTATTCCACCTTTTCAAAGGCAATCGCATGAGCCACAGCAGGAATACTATCTTTTTGCTGTGCTGTTATTTGAGCAAAAAGAGCACCTGTGGCTAGAAGTAAAACATTTTTTAGCTGACCTTGGCATAAAAGGGGATAAAAGTAGCTTGAAAACACACAAGCAGAAGCCGCACATCCACTTGCACCTGCATGTTTGTCCTGTGTAGAGGCATAAACCAAAAGGCCACAGTCGGTTAAGTTGCCTGCATCTAAAGAAGCATCTCCCAAAAGGTGTTTAAGCATAATCTGACCTACACTGCCTAAATCACCGGTGGCTATCAGATCATAATCTTCTGGTTTTTTACCTAAATTTTGCAAATGACGCTTTAAGGTATCAAAGGCAGCCGGCGCCATAACTGCACCTAAATTATTTGTATCTTTTAGACCATAATCTACCACCCGTCCAAAAGTTATTTCTTTAACCTTTACTAATCCCTGCCGACTTAAGATAACAGATCCAGCTCCAGACATAGTCCAGGTGGCTGTGGCTTTACGTTGTACTCCTAGTTCGGTTGGAAAGCGAAAGGTCCTTTCGGCTGTCTGGTGATGAGAACAAGCTCCCGCTATAACTCTGTCGACATATCCAGCTTCTACTAAAAGTGAACCTAAACCTATAGAGAGATTAAAGGTTGAGCAAGCACCAAATACACCCGCAAATGGTATGTTTAAATCTCTGACCGCAAAGTTGGCACTAATAAGTTGGTTTAGTAAATCTCCTGCTAAAATCAAATCAAAATCTTCCGGTCGATAGTTATATTTTTTTAAACATAGACTAAGACTTTCTAGAAGCATCTTTCTTTCTGCCTTTTCAAACGAGCTTTCACCGTAGATATCATCAGGTAAAATAACATCAAAGAGATCCCCCAAAGGCCCAGCTCCTTCGCTTGGACCAACTACAGAAGCTGTTCCTTCTACAAAAACATTTTTGAGAGTGAAGGTTTTATTCATCTAAAGACACTCCTTATCAAACCAAAAACCGTTGCCGAGATTAAACCATAAGCTACTACTGGTCCTGCTATAATAAACATTCTCGCTGCGAGTCCTAGAATTGCCCCCTCACTGCGGTATTCCATGGCAGGTGCTACAATGGAATTGGCAAAGCCTGTAATAGGTATAGCACTGCCTGCTCCCCCAATTCTGCCAATCTCGTCATAAATTCCCAGTCCTGTTAATAAAGAACCGAAAAAGACGAGAGCTATTGACATCCAAACAGAGGCTAGATCATTACTCAAACCATAATATAGCAGATAGGTCCTTATAATTTCACCAAAAACGCAGATTCCACCGCCAATTAAAAAAGCATTGGCGAGGTTGCTTTTTAAGGATACTTTTGGTTGTTCTTTTTCCACTAACCTTACATAACGTTTAGATTGCGGGCTTTCTCTTTCTCGCATATTCTCTACCTCCCTGTCTAGTATTACCAGGATAGGTAAAATAAAAGCACAGTCTAGAAAATTTAGACTGTGCTTTTTAGAACTTGGTCAAAAACTCTTTGAAAATTGCCTCCGAGTATATTTTCCCGCTCACGTTCGTTAAAGCCTGCATTTTTAAGTTCTTTATCAAGACTTAACCATTTACCTAAGTGTTCTAGATCATCTACAGACTCGCTAATACCTAAAAAATCAGAACCTATACCTACATGACTGCTACCTATTGTTTTGGTAATATATATTATCTGCTTTAGAACTGTTTTTTGTGTTTTTTCGCTTAAAAACTCGGGGCAAAAGTTAACTCCTATTACTCCACCTCTTTTAGCGATTGCTCCTAGTTGTTGGTCTGTTAGGTTTCTGGGATGCTGATAGAGGCCAGCAGCATTAGAATGAGAAGCTACTATAGGATTTGTGGTTATTTCCAGCAATTGCCAAAAGCTTTCCTGGCTTAAATGTGATACATCAAGAATCATTCCTAATTTTTCTGCAGTTGGAATTATTTCTTTGGCTTTTTGAGTAAGTCCGCCTGGATATGATTCCAAACAGCCGGTAGCCAAATGGTTTTGGTAGTTCCAGGTTAATGATAGCATACGTACTCCCAAACGATAAAATGCAAAGAGGTCCTCTTTAGTGGAAATTGGTTCTCCACCCTCTATGGCAAGCAGGGCTTTTTTACCTTTACTGACTAAATCTTCTCTGAATAAAACCGGAACAAATTCTTTATTAGCAACTAACTTCCAGAAGATACCCGCCATTTGTAAAGCTTTGGCTTCTTTTTGCTGAGGAAGATATTTTTGGGAAACATAGATGGCGGTAACTAATAGGTCTGGTCCTCCTAAATGCCATCTTTCCCTACTGATTTGTTCATTATTGTCGTTAAAACTCTCTAAGCCCTTTTCCAAAAGGGAACTAAGTAAATCACAGTGTCCATCGATTGTTAACATGATTACACCACCAATTCTAAGCAATTACCTACAACTATTCCCTATTATCTTATTGGACACAGTTAAAATTGTTGTCTTATGTTAAAAATTAAAGAGGCAGAGTTTTTGCCCTGCCTCTTTAATTTACTCCTTTTAACGCGGTTCCACAATTATTTTCATTGCAGTTCGTTCTTCCCCATCAATTGATATATCTGCAAAAGCGGGGATACAAACTAAATCCATCCCAGTTGGGGCAACAAAACCACGACAAATAATCATGGCTTTAATAGCCTGATTTACTGCACCTGCTCCTACAGCCTGAATTTCTGCAGATCCTTTTTCTCTTAAAACACCGGCTAAGGCGCCAGCTACAGCATTTGGATTGGACTTCGAAGAAACTTTAAGTACTTCTACTGCCACTAAAAGCCCTCCCTGTTACCAGATATTACCTATATTTACCATCTGTCAGAAATATCCTTTATTGATTTATATTTTTTTTTGCAATTAAAAGCAAATTACACTTATTAGAATTAATTTACCACGGTAAATCGTTACCGTCCCATTCAAGGCGTAATCTTTCGATGGCAAGAGCCTTACCGGTTGTATTATCCGCTTCGATTAATAAGCCGCAAAACCAAACTGCACCGCTGGCTATTTCAAAACGTTTCGGAGTAGCTTCTAAAAATTTAGCTATTATTATCTCTTTTTTAACACCAAGTACACTATCTCTTGGTCCGGTCATACCTAAATCGGTCTGATAGGCAGTACCACCTTGAAGAATTCTCTCATCAGCGGTTTGAACATGAGTATGAGTACCTACTACGGCTGTAACTAACCCATCTAAATAATAGCCAAGAGCCTCTTTTTCGCTGGTAGCTTCAGCATGCATATCAACAAAGATTAACTTGGTTTTGGAGCGCATTTCTTCCACAATTTCTTTAGCCTTGCGAAAAGGGCAATCAATTGCTTCCATAAATATCCGCCCAGCTAAATTGATAACACCGACCTTAACTCCTTTAGCATCAACAACCAGACTGCCTCTTCCGGGTACACCCACCGGATAATTAGCCGGTCTTAATAATCTGGGTTCGCTATCTAAGATCTCAGCAACATCCTTTTTATCCCAGATATGATTTCCACTGGTTACCACATTGGTACCGGCTTTTTGGAGTTCCAAATAAGTTTCAGCAGTAAGGCCAAAACCTCCGGCGGCATTTTCACCATTAACAATAACTAAATCAAGGTTTTTTTCTTTAATAAGTTTGGGGAGTATATGACTTAATATTTTCCGTCCGGGCCTACCGACAATATCTCCAACCATTAAAACCCGCAAAACTATGCCGTTGTAAGTAACTTACTAGAACTATACATTCATAATATAAAAATAATTTTTAGAACCTATTATACCCGTTAATTTGAACTGGCTCAGTCTGCTTATGAATTATATTAAGTTCTATAAATTAATTCTTACAACGGTCTTCACCTCCTTAAGGAAATTGGCTATTATATCACAAATATTCTGTAACTAAAGTATGGTTTTATTTATAAGAAAGCGGAAGGTTCATTCCTTCCGCCTGCAATTATTTGGCATATTCGACAGCGCGCGTCTCCCGTATAACTGTAACCTTAATCATCCCTGGATATTCTAATTCTTCTTCAATCTTTTTAGAAATATCCCTAGCCAAAAGCGTACTATGAGTATCATCTATATGGTCTGGTTTGACCATAATGCGAATCTCGCGACCAGCCTGAATCGCATATGATTTATCGACACCTTCAAAGGAATCAGCAATAGCTTCCAGTTTTTCCAGGCGTTTAATATATGATTCAAGTGTCTCTCTTCTGGCGCCAGGTCTAGCAGCGCTAATAGCATCAGCCGCTGCTACAAGAACTGCTTCTACCGTCTTGGCTTCTATATCACCATGATGAGCAGCAATAGCATGAATAACAGCAGGTGACTCTTTGTAGCGTTTAGCCAAATCCGCACTTATTTGATGGTGGGTTCCTTCCACTTCCTGGTCAGCTGCTTTACCAATATCATGCAAAAGCCCAGCTCTTTTGGCTACATTAACATCAACGCCTAGTTCAGCTGCCATTAAACTAGCTAAGTGTGCCACTTCAATGGAATGCTTTAGCACGTTTTGACCATAACTTGTTCTGTAATAAAGACGGCCAAGGTAACGGATAAGCTCCGGGTGAATTCCATGAACACCAACCTCAAAGGTGGCCTGTTCACCTTGTTCTCTTATAATAGTTTCTATCTCTTTTTTAGCTTTTTCAACCATCTCTTCGATACGAGCCGGATGAATTCTTCCATCTGCGACTAGCTTTTCAAGAGCAAGTCTTGCAGTTTCTCTTCTAACAGGATCAAAGCCTGAAAGAATAACTGCTTCAGGTGTATCATCAATAATCAGGTTAATGCCTGTTAAAGCCTCTAAAGCCCTAATATTGCGACCCTCACGACCTATGATACGACCCTTCATTTCATCATTTGGTAAATTAACTACCGAAACAGTAGTCTCTGCTACATGATCGGCTGCGCAACGTTGGATAGCACGTGAAATAACTTCTCTAGCTCTTTTTTCACTCTCATCTTTAGTTCTTTCTTCGGCTTCTTTTATTAAGTGAGCCATTTCATTTTCAACTTCAACTTTTACTTGATTGAGTAATAATTCGCGTGCTTCATCGCTTGAAAGATTAGCTAATCTCTCAAGCTCATCTAATTGCTTCTCATAAAGTTCTTGTAGATCGGTTTTTTGTTTTTTGAGATCATTTTCTTTTTTATTAACGGCTTCTTCTTTGCGTTCTAAATTATCACTACGCCGATCTAAAGCTTCTTCTCTTTGTAGCAGCCTTCTTTCGACCTGTTGGATTTCAAAGCGTCTTTCTTTGATCTCCTGGTCGAGTTCTGCTCTCATCTTTTGAACTTCTTCCCTGGCTTCGACTATGGCTTCCCGCTTTTTGTTTTCAGCACTTTTTTTGCTTTCTTCTACAATTCTTAAAGCTTCTACTTCAGCTGATTTTATGGCAGCCTCAGCAGTAGATTTACGTAACAGGTAACCAGTAACGATGCCAATTAGGAGACTAATTACACTTGCTATAACTATATACAACATCTATTCCATTTTCACCCCCTCCCCGGGGTTTTTCCTTATCCGAAACAACATTTATACGGCTTGACACTTTGTCTATCCTAAAAGAGCTATAAGATAGCCAAGTTATATTATATTCCTTCGTCCCTTGAAGTGTCAAGAAGCGCTGTTTCTTTAGCTACTGAGTAGACTAAATCTTGAGGAAAGCCCCGGCGTAGGAGATAGCCGCAGAGCCGTTTAAGCCTTTTTTGCTCATCATCTTCATGAATATTAGCGGCATACTTCAGAGCTAGCTTTAAAGCTAGCTCTGCTTCAAGCTCTTTTGGATACTCCTCTTTCAAGACAGATTCGCTGAGTGTACCCTCAATACCTTTTTCAGCTAACTTAGTTAATAACAATCTTTTTCCTTGGGGTTTTAAAAGTAAAGCATCATGAACAAAAGCTCGTGCAAAACGCCTATCATCAATAAAACCTTGTTCTTTACCCCAGTTAATTGCCGCCTCAACCTGCTCGCTTTGATAGTTTCTTAACTTATCTTGAAGTTCTTTTTCACTATAATATCGCCTAGCAACTAAACGAGCTATTTGTTTTTTAGCCTCATCACTCATCTATGCTACTATTCTCCTCTTCAGTTTCAGAATGGCTTTTATATCCTGGTAAGGCTGCTTTTTCTCTCACTTTAACCTCAATTTCGTTACATAGATCGACGTTTTGGCGCAAAAACTCTTTGGCATTTTCTCGGCCCTGACCTAAACGCATATCACCATAAGAAAACCAGGAACCACTTTTGTTAACAATACCTAGATCGGCTGCTACATCAAGAATACAGCCTTCTTTGGAGATCCCAAGACCATAAACAATATCAAACTCCGCCACTAAAAATGGCGGTGCTACTTTATTTTTGACTACTTTAACTCTCGTACGATTACCAACAAAATCACTGCCCGATTTAATGGAATCTATACGTCTTACTTCAAGACGTACCGAAGCGTAGAACTTGAGAGCTCTACCGCCTGGTGTCGTGTGGAGTCGAACTATTTATCCGCTCCCCGAACCGTGCATGCTAGTTTCCCAGCACACGGCTCTCCAACCGGTCGCACTGAAGGAATAGTAATTCCCTCAAGCGTAGGATAGCCTAGCATAAAGCGCTGGTAGACTTCTTTCTTGCCTGCTTTATCATACTTTTTTAGTAAAAAAAGATAGACTCTTTCGCGAATGTAGCTGTCAAGATAGCGTCCTAAACGCCTATCGGTAAAAGGGCCATAGTTTAAGTGCCATAAATAAACTTCATTTCTAATGGCTTTAGCTACATAGCTAACACTGTAGCCTGTCATACTACGCTCTGTGAGTTTTTTTATCTGGTGTTTAAAATTTTCGAGGCTACTTTTGGCAGGAATAATATTTTCCCCTTTAATTGCATAACCAGCAAATTCAAAGACTGCGTCTGCTTGTAAACCTAGTTCTTCTTTGGTTAAACTAAGACGCTCACCTAAACGAATCAGCTCGGTAGGCTTTTTAAGTAAGGGCGCTAGTAATAACAATACTTTTCCAGCGTCTAGTTTAGTAGCCTTCCAAATTAAATCTCTGACAGCTTCCTCTTTGAACTTAGTTGGCAGCAGTGAAAAAATCTCTTTCTGATGGCTATTAAGATCAATTTTATCAACAGACTGGATCTTATATCCCTGTTTAAAAGCTTGTTTTAGATCATCGCCAGTACATTGTCTAAGAACAGCCTCTATAACTTCTAAAACTACATCGAGTAGTATTTGATCTACTTCATTGCCACCCAAAGGTCGATAGGTTTTTTCCAATAACGCCTGCGACAATGTCTCGGCAGAATTGGAGCCAAGACCCAATTTTTGGGCTTTTTTTACTAAAAACTCTTTAGAGACAATGGTCTGATAAAGTCTACCTTCATAGGCTAATCTTTGTAACCACTCCTGCTTTCGTAAGGACACGGGCTATCTTCCTCCCTACTATTTGCGAGTGACCGGTCTGTCTTCCTTCGCATTTTGCTACTACGAAGACTCCGCCCCTTTTACTGAATTAATTCAAGTAAAAGGTTCCTCTGTTCCCCTCTTTTTTTCCCTAACTGATGGATTTAGGCTCCGCCTATGTCCGTCCCTTGCCGGCTTGAGGTTATCTCAAACAAGCATTCAAAGTCATACCGGAGGTTAAACTTTGAAAACGGGTTAATTTTGGCATTATACGGATCTCAAACAGCGGTTCCTCTCGTAGCCTTGTCCATCGGAGGCTAGCAGTTTTAACCACATTCCCGCCCAGCTTCATGGTTTCCCATGTGGGCTTGGCCTTCGGTATTGTAATACCTCTAAAAAAGAGAAGCTTCAGAGCGCACCTCCGGGTTGCCAAACATAATACCAACCTTTTCACGAATCTGGTTGATAAAAATAACAATACACTTGGTTTTACCGATAACTCCTGTTAATTTGCGCAAAGCTTGAGACATTAACCTTGATGGTGATAGGTAAACCTTGGAAGATAAATTCTTTACGGTCTTTCCCCCACCCCACACCGTGCATGCAGCTTTCACCGCACACGGCGTTCCACCAATTACTGGCTGGCATCCTTGGCTTAGGTCCTTTTATCCTCAAGACTGTTACCAGTCTATCATTGGCAGACCCTCAACGCTACTATGATGCCGCTGACTGCCTTTAGGTTTCTTTGCTTCACCTAAACTCCACCTAAAGGCTCTCTCCAGTTCCACACAGTCTATCCCTTTTATTGCTGACCTTAGGTGCCCGTAAACTCTAGGCAAAGCCAAGGTCTCTGTGCTCTAAAGCCTTGACGATCTTTTCAGGCTGTTTCCTCCAGGCTAAAAACAGCCCTTTGCCTAAAGCTTCTTAGGGTTCGATACTTCTCACCATAGCCAGCTTTTTAGGAACCCCGCAACACAAGGTTACGACTTTACCTGGCTTCATACCGGATTTGAGGTGCAAAGCCGGCATGCAGGATATCAGGCTACAGCTAGTGCACTCTAGCTGTTAAAGGAATTTCACCTTTTTAATTGACTGTGCAGTTAAGGTTATTAAACCTCGATCCTTTCCCCTTAAATGGTTATAGACCAACTGGACGCACCCTGGAGTCCAACATGGGCATCGCCCATTTCTCCCTCAATCTCTGCGCGAGGTACAAGTGCAGCTACCGAGTCGATAACTACAATATCAACTGCTCCACTTCTGACTAGTGCCTCTGTGATCTCTAGTGATGGCGATAGGTAGGACAATGTCTTTCCCCCGCCCCACACCGTGCATGCGACTTTTATCGCACACGGCGTTCCACCATTTCTGGCTGGCATCCTTTGCTCAGGTCTTTTTTTGCCTCAAGATTGTTACCAATCTGTCTTAAGCAGACCTTCACCGCTACTATGATGCCGCTGACTGCTGTCAGGTTCATTAGCCTGCGTGCCTCCAACTGACAGCTCTCAACTGTTCCATCTAGCTTATCCCTTGTTTTACACTGCCTTAGGCCTCCCACACAGTGACTAAGAGCTGATCTGAAATTTCTGAACAGGCTTGAAATTTCCTCAATTAGTACACCATGCTTTAGGGATTCGTTAGCCTAGCCATAGCAGGTTTTTAAGGAGCCCCGCAGCTTAGCTACGTCTTTACCTGGCTTCAGACTTTACCAAAACGCAGATCTGGAAAGCCTGCAGGATCTTAGGCTGGTAACAGATCAGTGTTACTCTAGGAATTGCACCTAGAATTTCAGCTAGACAGTTAGGGTAGATAATCTATAAAAGAGCTTACCCCGCTTTTTTCACCTTTCGGTTTATAAGCAACAGTTCGCACCCTGTTCACCTGTATCAGGCTGAGAGACCAGTAGATTATCGATATCCACACCAAGGTTTTTAGCATAAGCTGGATTTAATGCATGTTCAGCGTCGATAAATGCTGCCACGCCTCCTCTTTTTTGAGCTTCTGCTACAGCATGTAAAGCTACTGTTGTTTTTCCGGACGACTCCGGGCCATAAACCTCAACAACTCTACCCCTGGGAAGACCTCCCACACCTAAAGCTAAATCAAGTGAAATTGCTCCTGTAGGAATGGTCTCAACCTCCATGGAACGATTTTCGCCCAGACGCATAATAGAACCCTTGCCAAAATCCTTCTCAATTGATGTAATTGCATTTTGCAATGCTTTTTCTCGCTCTTTTTTTTCGGCCATTAACTTACCTCCTTTTTCTCGCAAACATCTGTTCTCCTCTAAGCATACCATATGGAGTGAAATCAATCAACTAACGAGCAATTTACCAAAGCTTTATAAACCGGGCCAAAAGCTCGCAAGTCGCTTGAAAATAGGGTTACCTCTTTTACTGTAAATTCGCCAAACTCAAGGTCTTCGTTTTGGCTGATAAACTCTGCCAAGTTTTGGTTAACATTCTCTTTTAATCTAGAAAGCGTAAGATGTGGGGCATATGATTTATCTGCTTTATAAAAAGGTATAGCTTTCGCCACCTTTTCTTGTACTAAGCAGAGGTCTTTTTGCCCTTTGTGAATTTTCAAATAAAGAACCCGGGGCTCTTTTAGGTGAGAAAATACACCAATCCCCTTAAAACTTAGGCTAAAACTATTAAAATCGCAAAGGGTCTTAAGTAAAATTTTATTTAACTGCAGAACTTCACTTTCGGGACGCTCACCTAAAAAACAGAGTGTAAGGTGGAAGTTTTCTGGGCTTACCTTTTTCCCTGGTATATTCACTTTAGCTAACCACCGAGCAATTTCACTGGCAATAGCTGGCTCCACTTTTACCGCTATAAACAGGCGCATGAGCCTCCTCCTTATCTAAAAAAAGTGAGCCTTCGGCTCACTTGGCAAAGAATTCACTTTACTTCTACCATTTTGACATTGTCAAACCAAATGGTGCCAGTCCCAGGGTAGGCAAATAAAGCTAAGCGAAAGGCTTGCGTTTTAGCCGGAATGGTAATTGTTTCTTTTAGTTCCCGCCAATTAAAAGTACCTGTTAAAGGTTTGGTTAAATCTTGCCTGCTACTCCATTGTTTATTAGTTCCCTGTAACCAATACGAAAGATTAACACCACCTGTTTCCTGTCCTTTTAATAGCTGCCAGTCTTTAGCTTTTACCCAAACGGAAACCTGATAAGTTTTACCAGATTCTACGGGTATGTCTTGATAGATACGGCCAGCAAAATTGTTAGGTACATCTAAAGTAGAAACAACCACTTTCAAACTTGGATTACCATCTATTTTCTCATCTTTATCCATATAAACTTGGTTGGGTTTTTCGGCAAAAAACCAATTAATCGACCAGTAATCTGGTAATCCATTTTTATCCCAGTCCATACCTAGATCCCCATTGACTACCATATTGTTATCATTCCAGGCCAAAGAACTAATCGCTAACATACTAAGCAATATTAAAATCTTGTGATATTTCTTAAGTATTAATAACAACCTATTCACCCCCTGGTTTTAAATTCTTTTTTTATCTTTTATCTCCTGCCAAAAAGTAAAGACCTTCCTAAATGTATCCTAAAACAAAAGGCCCCAGAAGGGCCTTTTGGAGTTAGCGATTTCGCTCTTAATTAGGATAGTCCACCACGGTTGGCAGCATTTGTGTACTGGTTGAGGTCTTGAGCAACTTGCTGTTTATAAGGTGTACCTACACTTGGTTGCCGCCCACTTTGATATTGAGAGAGCAGCTGTTCCTCAGCAAGCTGAATCATACGTCTCACCATATTGCCGCCAACGGCACCACAATCACGTGAGGTCATGTACCCCCAGTAGCCATTTTGAATCTGATTAGTGTCGATGTTAAGTTCATTGGCCACTTCATATTTGAACTGATCCAAAGCATGTCTTGCTCCAAGAACAACTGGATTGTTGGAAGAAGTACTTCCAGCACCCATGAGTTATCACCTCCTGGCATCATTTATTGTACCCTTGAGGTGATAATTGATGTAGCTTTATTTCTTCTAAAGTTGGAAAGCCTACCCTTCAAAAGCTTTCAATTCTTGAGCTTTTTTTTCTCTAACCCTTACTAGCACAACTCTTCCCTTTAGAATCAGTCTTTCATTTTGCTTAACCTCGACATCAACTTCCACATGTCTTCTACCAATTAACATTATCTCAGCTAAAGCAGTAAGCGTAACGTCTGGATTAATTGGGCTTTCTAATTCAAAGCTCATAGCTCTTAAAGTATCGATACCTGTTTTTTCAAACGAACAGGCTTCTGTGGCTGCATCGATGGCTATACCACAGGGAACAATAGTCATAGGGTGTAGATCTTTGCCGAGAGGTAAATCACCCTCAGATTCCATGAGGTGCTTAAAAACATCAGTTGCCATATAAACAACGGCTTTATCTCCTACATTAACTTTTCCGTTGTTTTTAATTGAACGCTCAATCTTAAGTGCACCTTTTCTCATGGTCACACTCCTTCCCTTTCCCAAGTTGTTCTAGTATTTTAATATGACCCCTAGATACTCTTCATGACCATTTATAATCATCTCATAGGCCTTCTTTATCTCCTGAAAACTATAACGATGCGTAATGAGTTCATTCAGATGGAGCTTCCCTGCTTCTAGCAGGCGTATAAACTCCCTCACATTGCGACCTTCTGTCCAGCGTACATACTGGAGTGGATAATCATGGGCATTTTCTTCGTAACCCTGATCATACCTTCCCGGGCCTCCGGCTCTACTAACAACCAATTCACTTTCTAGCTTAAACATGGTCTCTCTGGCTAGATTGAGCGGTACATCGCCTACAATGACCACTCTCCCGCCCGGCCTTAAGGCTTTTATAGCTTCATCAGCTAGCTGAGGTGATTTGCTGGCCGCAGCAATAACAATAGCATCTACTCCCCCTGGAAAATATTCTTTAATGGCTGAGGGTGTAATCTCTTTTGATGTTCCGGCAATATCAGCGCCATATTTTTTTGCAATCAGAGCTTTTTTCTCATCTAAATCACTGGCAATAACCTGATAGCCTGCCACACTTCCCATTTGCACTGAAAGTTGCCCGATAACACCCAAACCTATAACCCACATACTCTCACCAAACTGCAGTTTAGCTAATCTTAAGCCATGCATAGTAATGGCTCCTAGTCCTACAAAACTAGCTTCCTCCGGATTAGTATCCTCCTTTAAAGGTGCCATTAAAGTTAAGGGGACGGCCAGGTATTCCCCATGACAAACATAAGGGGCACCATAAACAGCCACTCTGGTACCAATTTTAAAAGGTACTTGGGTACCTTTTTTTACAATTCTGCCTACGGCTTGATAACCAAGACTGTGGCTACCGTTTTTTAGTTCCAGTGTTCTCCTAATTATACCTGCTTCGGTACCGGCAGAAATTAGACTGTATTCGACTTTTACCAGAGCTTGAACCTCATTTATGCTAGGCTGTGGCATCTCTTTTAGGACTACTTCTTGAACTGTACCATCAATAAAGACTTTATTCATTAGTTCACTCATTTTACGTCTCCTCTCTTTTTAGTCTTGGTGACATAATGCTAGATAAGGGCAGTTAACTAGACACTTATCTTTCGGTTTAGCTTCAGGTAGAAGCTTTTTATCCAAAACATTATTGATATCGTCTACTACCCGCTCTAGTAGAGCTTCAGCCTCATTAAGCCCAACGGGATAGATTTTGTCCGGATAAGGGAAATATATTAGCGCCTCTACTTCTTTTTGAAACCTTGCTTTTAAAGCCGTAGCATAGACAGCTAACTGAAGATCATATTCTCTGGCTTTGAGAGCAAAATCACCCTGACAATGGGTCTTAAAATCTATCAGAGTTATCTTTTCTTTCTCCCAAATAAGACGATCCACAATCCCGATAAAACGTAGCCTTTTTTGCGGCAAGTATAATGAAATAGGAACTTCACTTTGTCCTCTGTTATAAAACTCAGAAGCAAAATAATGGGTTAAATTTGGGTAATAGGCTTGAGGTAAGTTAGCTTGATTAAAAATCAATTCTGCTTCTTTAAGATCTTTGGCTTCAGCAAAGATGCGGTGCAAAACCGTCCCGATTGTCTGTCCATCAAAATCAATTTCAGGCTCGCTATTATCAGTTTCTTCACTAGTTATAAGTTCTTTAAGGGGAGGAACTTTTAAACGTTGTTCAAGATAAAAAAGGCGGGGACAGATTCTAAACTGAACTAATGCTGTTGGTGATAAGGCACGGTATTTAGGTTTTAAAATAACTTGATCCAACCTGCCCGAAGGCATAATAGGTTCTTTTTGAAGTGCAGGGTAAATGGCATATTCATAAGGATAATACTCAGTTTGATAGTTATTAAAACTAACCTTTTCCCGTTCCCAGCTAAACAGCCTAAGGACAGGATTGGTGGTCTTAAATTCTTTGGTAAGAAAATCTCCGGCAACGACTAGATATAGTTCATTCATCGCTCTGGTAGCCGCTACATAGAAAAGACGTTGCTTTTCATATTCCTCTTCATCTTTAATTCTTTCTCTGGAGATATATAACCGCGGATCGGTGCATTTTACCTTAAGGTTTCCAACCTTATTTAAAAGTCCTACAATCAAACCCTGCTCTTTATCAAAGGTCATAAGTGGTTCTGGTCGTGAACGTTGACTAAGATTAATACCAGCTATAATAACTCTTTTAAATTCCAAACCTTTGGCGGCATGCACGGTCATTATAGTAACTCTATCGGTACTCTCAGAAACAACCTCGGCATCCGCAGTTCCCGCTTCCTTGACCATATTTAAATATTCGACAATCTCACTGTTGGATAGACCGTTTCTATCTTGTGTAGCGATTAATTCTAGCAGTTTTTCTAAATTGGCCGCTCGTTCCTCACCCATTAACTGACCTTGTAAAACAAGGTCGAATTGGGAATTTTCAATTAACTCGGTTAGTAAAAGAGTCAAACTTTTATAGCCATATTCAATCCGCAATTTAGTTAACCGATTTGCAAGCTCGCTAAAGTCTTCACCTTTAGATGCAAGTATTCCCCAGGCCTCTTTTTCACGTTGGACTAAGCAATCAGTGCCACCATATAGTAAAAGTGCACCATAGAGTGCGGTTTCATTTTCTTTGGCTCTTTGAAAAAGTGAGTACAACACTTTTTCGTCTTGATTGAAAAAGGGACCCTTTAATACAGCCGCCAGACTGAGTTCGTCAAGAGGTGTATTTAGAAAGTTAAGCAAAGCCAAACAATCGCGGATCTCTTCTCTGGCAAAAAAATCCAAACCCATTCCCGAAACAAAGGGAATTTTAGCCTGTGCGAGTTCTTCTTCGAGTTCTACAAGACCCGCCGACCTTTTGTGAAATAAAACAGCGAAATCACCATATTGAATCCTTTCATTTTTGTTACCATTTACAGCTTCAAAGATCAATCTGGTAATGGCTTTAGCCTGCCATCTTTGGGGAGGCATTTTCTCCTTTGACTTATAATCATAAGGGCAGGCAATGATATGAAAGCACTTATCCGAATCTGTTTTTTTAGTCTGGATTTTTTCATAACCAATAGCATAGCTTTTTTGGCTATCTCCTGGCATAAACAATTCAAAGTAAGTGTTATAAAAATCAATCAGGTCTTTTTCGCTGCGGAAATTATAACTTAAAGAAATCTCTTTGCCATTTTTAGCTAGAATATTCTCGGTGGTCTTGGCAAACAAAGCCACTTCAGCGCCACGAAAACGATAGATTGACTGTTTTGGATCACCTACTATAAACAGATTAAGATTGTCCTGCCAAAGTTCATCTATAATACGCTGCTGTAGATAGTTGGTATCCTGATATTCATCAATCATAATAAAACGCCAATCTTTAAGCAGTTCTTTTTTAGCATGGGGTTTTTTTAACAGCTTTAAAGCCTGTAATTGTAAGTCGATAAAATCAAGAGCTTGCTTTTCCTGTTTTGCTTTTAAGTATTGTTTATCGATAAGTGTCAATAAAGTATGAAAACCTTCTAAAAGTCTTTTTACGTCACTTTCAGCAAATAAAAGCGGAATGATTACGATACCTTCTTGAACTGCCTTTATAACATCCTTACCAAAAATACTGCTGATTTTATCTTTGCTATTTATAAGTCTGAGATAATCAATTAATTGCAACTTTTCTTTCGGGGTTAGCTCCGTATTAGCTTGCAATTTTAAAAAAAGCGGTTTAAAGATAGGCCAGTTTTCAAGCATAAGAGTCACGAATTTAGCTGTTTTAGCTTGGCCTTTTAAGCTATCTTTCATGCCATCCGCTTTATCAAGAGCCTTTATAAAATCATTAAGAGTAGACTTAGAAAAGGCCGTGGCTTCGTTAAATTTATGCTTGGTTAATTCCAAGGCTTCTTCTATAGTAAAACCGAATTCACGGATTTTATTGTAAGACATAGCAAGATCCGTTACCAGATTAAAGTTTTCTGCTCTGAAACGGACCAGATAATCAACGTTTGTTTCCTGAGATTGCTCCTCTAAGTCCTCTAAAACCTTGTTAATACTTTTGCGAAGCAACCTACCAGCTTCGTCTTCTAAAATTATTTGGTAATCAGGGGTTAGATTTATATCAAGAGCAAAACGTTTTATTAGGCTATTGCAAAAACTATGAATAGTAGATATATGGGCTGAAGACACATCTTTAAGCTCTTTTAAGTTAGGACTTTTCTCGAGTTGGGCCTTGGCTTCCTTGCGTAGTTTAACCTTCATCTCTGAAGCTGCCTTTTCAGTAAAGGTTATGGCTGCAATTTGGTTGAAGGCTGCTTTGTTTGCTAAAACTAGCTCCAAAATCCTGTAGATTAGCACTTTAGTTTTACCAGCTCCCGCTCCAGCTGTTATAGTAGCGTGGTTATCTAGGCAATTTATTGCAGCTGATTGCTCTTTGGTGGGCTCAAAGTTATACTTCAATTTCTCCACCTCCCCTAGTGTTTAGACGACAAAGGTCAATAAATTTACAATATCTACAGCTTTGGCTATCATAGTTAGGTGGATAATAACCTGCAAAAAGCTCTTCGCCCAGAGTTTGACCTGTTTGAAGTAGTGTTTCTACCTCTTCTTCCCACTCTTTGGGAGTCGGTGATTTTTTAGTAGTCCTCACATCCATGAGTTCATAAGCTTTTTCATTCCAAAATCTACTTTCTGTGTTATATAAACTTAAATACGAAGCCCCTATAATCGGAGTAATATTATTTTGCTGCAGGGCTTTGATATAAGCTGTCAGTTGAAAGTCCTTAGCATTTTTTAAAGCGGATATATCTTTTTTGGATCTTTTGTAATCTATAATCAGGTAACCTTTTTGATTGTCTTTGGTTACCAAATCAACTCTATCAATTACTCCTTTTAGGAAATAGGGTCCCATCTTTACACCTGGCCATCTTTGACCTGTTCCAAAATGAAGTTCTAAAAAGACTGGCTGGCGATTATCTTGGGCGAGATCGTCTTTAAGATAGTTGCTAATGCTAGGATAAAACTTCTCTAACTCAACGTTCTGATAAAAATCACTGGCTTTAGTATCAAAGAATACTTGTTTTATAATCTGATCTAACCTAGCATCCAAATCGGCTAAAACCTTCTTACTTCCTTCTTTAACTACCTCGGTATAGAATAATTCCAATACCTTATGCCAAAGACTACCTCCTTCTAAACTATCAACCTCTTCGCTTAGTTGCTCTGCCTCCAAAAGGCCGAGACAGTGATGTACAAAGAAACGATAGGGGCAGTCTGCATATTCTGAAAATGCCCTAACAGCTAGAGTTCTTGCACTATTACTTCCTCTAAGAAAACCTAGCTCCGGCAAGCTATAATAAGCTGCTGGTTTTGTTTTATAAGCCTCGATTTTATCAATCAGCTTTTCAGGTAAACTCAACGGATCATACTGAATTGTATACTCGAGATACTCTTTTTTTGAGGTATAAAACGGTTCAAAAACTAGATTATGAATAGGCTCACATAGGCCATAGCTCTTTAGATCATCAATGTAACGAGACTTTTCTTTGTGTTGGCCTTGATTTTCCTTAGGACTAAACAGATAAACTCCTTCCAACGCACAGCGAAGACTCTCCCAGTAGTAGTAGTCTTGTAATTTCTCTATATTTTTAGCTAGAGGTAGTTTTCTTGCAGTTAATGCATTGAACAATTCGCGTTCTTGATCCTTAAAGATCCAGGTTTCAGCAACTTTGGCTGGCAAATCATCTTCTGTTACTCCTAAGATAAAAACATACTTACCTCTTCTAACAGGTGTTTCGTTTAAATTATGTAAACTCAAACCATCCTCAGCAATGTTTAAGCGCAAAGCCAGTGAACTTTTGAGCCAGGCCATTATAAAATCCTCACAAGTAAACTTATCATCTTTGGCCGCTATCGCCAGGTTTTCCCATAGTTTTTTGACCTCAAACCACGCTCTAAGTTCAATTAGCTGTTCAAACTCTACCTCAGCATCTAAGAGTAGATTCTCTTCAAGCTTTAGATCTTTTAGAAGTTCATAAAAGATCGTGCTTATCTGCTCGGCTTCTAGCTCTTCTTTCTCTAAACCTAAGGTAAGGTTTTGCTTTAAGCTTTGCAGGGCCTGTAAAGTCAACTCACATTCTTTTTGCTCTTTTGCCATCCTTTTTAACTTGTTATACCAGTTGTCGCTTTTGCCGGTTAATTTGATTTTGGTAAGCATATTGCTAAGCCTGGTGTTAGAGATACCTTCTGGTAGATAGCTGGAAAAATCAAAATATTTGCCTCGTAAAAGAGCAATTAATTCTTCTTTTTCAAGGGGTCTGGTCAGAAAGCTTGTCAAAAGTTTAATATCTCCCATTAAAGCTGTTTGGCTTAAGTTGATAGAACCTCTACGCCAGCAAAGCTCTTCTTTTTCACATAGGCGTGAAAATAATGGCTGATATAGCTCTCTTTGATTAGTTAAAATAAGTACCTCATCAGTAGAGGTAATCTTTCTATCCCAAAACAATTTTTTAATTGTTTTTAGGACAAAGCTTACTTCCTGTTTGGGAGTTTGTGGGCTGCAAAGAGTAACTTGGCTGATTTGGCGAGAACTTTCCATTTCCTCGTGACTTGTTAATTCTTTCAAATGTTGATAATCGGAAGCCAAAGCTAAAAAAACATCATTTTCTACATAGGGAAAGTTAATAATTACTGTAACATCCTCTAAAGAAGCTAGTTTTTCAATTAATTTTTTGTCTATCAACTCTAAGTTGTAAAAGCCATCCAAGATTACGGTTTTGCTAGTCTTTAATTCCAATTTAGCTACTTTTTCAAAGGAAAGTTCACTCTCTGATACCAGGTTTTTTTCTGTAATTAATTTAAGATAAGCCTCGTAAATATGCCCTAGATCACGATTTTTCGGAGTATCTAACTCACCTTTAATACCTTCTAAAAAATCCTTGGGAGTAATATTTGCCCACTGCAGCTCTTTGATAAACTCTAGCATTGGCTTGGTAAGTCTTTTGGGATTTATGTCTGAAAAAGCCTCTAGTTTCGATCCTTTAATGATTTTTTCCAGATACATTTCCGCTAAGGCAGGATAAATAGTATTAGCTTTCTCTGTTTTTAAAAATACATCCCTGGTATAAAGCGGATTAGGAACTAAGGCGTTTAGTCCCAAATCAGCAAGCATCTCCTGCACGGTTACTCTTAAAGCTGGTTCTTTAACTATATAAAGGGTGTTATTTTGGCCTTCTTTGAGGGAATCTGCTAGCTTTAACACTAACTTTTTTCTGTTTTTTAGCATATCACCAGAGTAAAGCACAAGCACCGGTATCACCTCTATGATTTTGTCCTTACTTGGGCATACATTCCCCTTTTAAAACCCCAACTCCTCTTAAGAAATCAAAAAAGAGGATCCCTGATCCTCTTTAGATTAACTGATTAATAATTAGCCAACTAAGGCTTTTAGACCCGGATGAATTACTTCGCCATAGGCTGTATTAACTCCCCTGGCCAGAGGCCTATTAAACTCAATGGCTGCTTCAAAACCTTTGTCTGCTAAAATCAAAACAAAAGGCAGCGTTGCGTTTGTCAGTGCAAAGGTAGAGGTTCGAGGTACTGCTCCTGGCATATTACCGACACAGTAATGGGTAACACCATAAGCCGTAAAGGTTGGTTTAGAATGGGTAGTAGGACGGCTAGTCTGAAAGCAACCCCCCTGATCGATAGCCACATCGACAACAACACTGCCGGGAGTCATTTTCGCTACCATCGCTTCTGTTACCAGATAAGGTGTTTTAGCTCCCGGTACCAAGACCGAGCCAATAACGAGGTCGCTTTCCGAAACTGCTTTTTCAATATTATAGGTATTGCTGGCTAAAGTCTGGAGTTTACCCCAAAAGATATCATCAAGATTTCTTAATTTCTCAAGATTAATATCAATAATAGTTACCTGAGCTCCCATACCCATAGCAACTTTAGCGGCATTTGTACCCACTGTACCGGCACCAAGCACGGTTACCTTAGCTGGTGGAACACCAGAAACGCCTCCCAGCAAAATACCTTTGCCATCCCGAAACTTTTCTAAATGTAAAGCTCCCTCTTGTACAGCCATCCTACCGGCAATTTCGCTCATAGGTGCTAAAAGAGGTAAAACGCCGGAATCTAACTGCACTGTTTCATACCCAATGGAATTTACTCTGTGACGTACTAAAGCTTCGATCAGATCTGAAGCTGCAGCTAAATGAAGATAGGTAAAAAGGAGCTGATTAGGTTGCATTAGCTCTTTTTCTTCGCCAAATGGCTCTTTGACTTTTAAAACCATATTAGCTTTTTCCCAAATTTCATACTTATTAGTAAGTTTTGCTCCTTCAAGAAGGTAGTCATTATCACTAAACCCACTGCCGACTCCGGCTTGAGATTCTATCAAAACTTCATGACCGTGTTCTTTTAGTGCTCTAACTCCTGCAGGTGTTAATGCTACACGCCATTCTTGATCCTTAGTCTCTTTTGGTACACCAATAATCAATAAAACCACCTCTTGTTCCGGGTTTAGTATCTTTATATCTTGATTTCCAAGTTAATACTTAACCAATACTAGTAATTCCTGCTTGAATGGTAAATTATTTTTGAAAATAAATTTTGCATTTCCCGTTTATTTATGAAGAAAACTCAACTACTGGTTTTTGGCTGTGACTTAATAAGCCTCCTACTTATAGAGATTTTTTTATTTACACTATTTTATCACAGTTAAGCTTACTAAGGCAGGAGTTTTTTTGTTGCCCAAGCATTTTTTATTAACCTATCAAGCTAAGCATTAGTAATTTGGCTTAAAAAAGAGGTCTAAGTTTGTTACTTAAAACCTCTTTTAGTGGTCAATATTTAATGGGAACCAGTGTGAAAGGTCTGCTGGTATATTCCAGGGGCGTAATAAAACTTCTTAGCTGTAGTAAGTCAATGGTTAATCTTTTACTGGTAGGTTCTTTTAAGTTATTCGCTAGCTCCAGCAACTGTTCAATGCTCTTTAAAACTGTTTCCCAATATAGCTGTTCTGGTTTATTTTCTTCTCTCAAATCTCTGCTATCATAACGACGCGTTGGTGCTTTGGCAATTAAATCTGCTGTTTTATCTAACAAACTCAACCAGGTTACCCTCCCGTTATCACTAAATCCAGCTTCATAACCAAAAATCTCTATTCTTTTTTTAAGCCAGTCGATAAATAAAACTGCTGCTTTATCTGGTTCTCTAAAAGTAACTACCGCTTTTTCGCGAAAAAGTCCTTTTTGTAATAGCTCATAGTGTGCTGATTTAATGTGTAAGAGAGAAAATAGTGTTTGACCGACAATAGGTGCTTTTTGACCTTCTTGCCACTCTTTTTCCATAGTTTGAGCCGAAAAAGCGTATAGCGCTTGTCCTGGAAAACAATACGTTTTGCCAGCAATTCTTTGAATATCCGAGGCAATTAATTGGGCGTATTCTTCTGGTGTTTCAATATAACTCATGGGAAGAACAAAGTGTAGACTTCTATTGTCGATCCAATTATGCCAATCCTGGCCCAGAGAATTTTTACCCCAGGTCTGAGGAGCTGTAGCTGCCGAAAGCATTAAGTGGGGATTTTTATCATGCAATCTAGTTCTAACCAATTCCACAAAACTGGTGATAAACTGAGCCTTAAACTCTCGAAAGTGATTGAACTGTTTGATATTGCTTTCTGAAATCTTACGTGGATCAATTGAAAAAAGCTGCTGGTAAAGGTCTACCATGTAATCTCCATAGCCAAAACCATCTTTGTAGCGTATATTATCAAGATGAATGCCATCGAGATTGTAGGTCGCTACTTCGTCAATAATAGCTAAGATATGATCTCTGGCTAAGGGATGAGCTGGTGAAAAGAAGTAGTCAGTATGCGCTGTGTTATTATATTTACCGTGTTTATCCTTGTCAAGCCAATCTAGGCGATCCAAAAAAGGTTCTACATTACCCTGCAAACCATATACCATTACCCAGGCATGGACTTCGATTCCATATTTATGAGCTTCTTCGATAAGTATCTCCAAGGGATCATCTTCACCAAAAGTAATTCTATACCAGTCCATCTGGGGCACAATATTACTTTTATGGAATGATTCCCCAGCAAAGTAAACATTGGGAAGAATTAAATTAACATTGAGATCAGCTAGCCATTTAACTAGCTCTTTTAGCTTCTCGGGACCGTTAATCTTCCCGAGAGCCTGGTCGTCTAGCCAAACCGCTCGTGTCTCTATCGGTCTTGATTCTGTAAGTATACTTTGCACTACCTTTAATAATTCATATGCTTTGATCTTGTCTGCATCATCTGTACTTAAACTCAAAGCTTCGATCTCTTTAAGCAATTTCTCGGCGGTATCATAATCTATAAGCACCAGTTCTTGCTTTAGTTTTTCCATCTCCTTTTGCATCCTAACCCTCTCCTCGATAGTTGAAGCAGCTTCGACTCGCACAACCAACGACGCTAACAATAAAAGGCAAAGTAGTAGAAGTATGCTATTTTGCTTCATCGCTTGCCCACCTTTCTAATAAAGGTTCGGTTTTATAAATGTTTTCTCCTTGAATATTAATAATAAAGATAAAAAAAGCTGCTGCAGCAGCTTTTTATTTGAATAGTTCGGGAAACATTAGTCTAGAAAGGATATCTTCGTCTGATAATTCAGGATATTTAGCTTTAGCACTATCCCAGGCAGGCGGAATATGGTTGGCCGGACGATCAGTAATAACTTTAGCCTCACCAATAATATTTTGTCTAAACTCCGGATCGATATTACCAGGAGGTGTTCCATACTCTCCCTGAAGATATCTTTTTACTTCTAAAGCTACCACCGACCAAGGACCTTTAGGTGAAACAACATTCATGGTAGCTTGGGTACCGACAATCTGACTGGTAGGCGTTACCAAAGGAGGGTAACCTAGTGCAGCTCTTACTCGGGGAACCTCTGCCAAAGCTTCCTCAATTTTGTGTTCAAGCTTCATAGCTTTTAGCTGACTATAGAAATTAGAGAGCATTCCTCCCGGGATTTGATACTGCAAAATCTCTGCATTTACCCAGGGCTGTACTAATTTATCGCGATGTTTTTCCCTTACATTTTTGAAATGCTTGTTAATTTTAGTCAGTAATTTAATATCAAGACCTGTATTATAGGAAGTTTCGGCCAAAGTAGCCACTAAAGATTCCGTAGCAGGTTGTCCACTTCCTTCGGCTAATGCCGATAATGAGGTATCAACTATATCTACTCCAGCTTCAATAGCTTTAAGATAGGTCATAGGAGCTAGGCCGGTTGTACAATGGGCATGCAACTGCAAAGGCAGATCTACATTCTCCTTGAGAGCTTTTATCAATTCATAAGCGATATAAGGTTTTAAAAGACCGGCCATGTCTTTTATACATAGTGAATCTGCGCCCATCTCTTCCAGCTTTTTAGCAGTTTTCACATAATGCTCAATATCATGAACAGGGCTTGTGGTATATACGACCGTTGCCTGAGCATGACCACCGTATTTTTTGGTTGCTTTCATAGCAGTTTCCAAATTTCTTACGTCGTTTAGAGCATCAAAGATACGAACAATATCAATGCCATTTTCAATCGATTTTGCGACAAATTTTTCCACCACATCATCTGGATAATGTGAATAACCCAAAAGGTTTTGGCCTCTTAAAAGCATTTGTAGCTTGGTGTTTTTTATTTTCGCTCTCAGTTGTCTTAACCTGTCCCAGGGATCTTCATTTAGAAAACGAATACATGAGTCAAATGTAGCTCCGCCCCACGCTTCAAGTGAGTGGTAGCCAACTTTATCTAAGTCCTCTGCTACTTGCAACATTTCCGGAGTATTCATCCGAGTTGCCATAAAGGACTGGTGCGCATCACGCAAGATTGTCTCGGTAATTTTGATCCTTTTTGTCACTAGATACACCTCCTGTTAACCTAACATAGCTAGCAACATACCTGCTGCTACGGCTGAGCCAATAACACCTGCTACATTTGGACCCATAGCATGCATTAGCAGATGGTTTTTGGGGTCTTCTTCCTGACCTAGCTTTTGTACCACCCTAGCTGCCATTGGCACAGCAGAAACACCAGCGGCACCGATCATAGGATTGATTTTGCCACCGGAGAGTTTATACATTAGTTTACCAAACAAAACACCTGCAGCAGTCGAAGCAGAGAAGGCAATTAAGCCTAAAACCAATATTTTTAAAAAGTCTGGACTTAGAAATTTACTGGCTACAGTTTTTGTCCCTACCGATAAACCCAAAAAGATAGTTACAATATTTATAAGGGCATTTTGAGCGGTTTCACTTAACCGGTCTGTTGCCCCGGATTCCCGAAAAAGATTGCCAAGCATTAGCATACCTAACAAAGCTGCAGCCGAAGGTACTATAAGGCTTCCCACCACAGTAACCATTATCGGAAAGACAATTTTTTCAGCTTTGCTGACAGGTCTTAAGGCTTTCATACGGACTTTTCGCTCTTTGGGAGTAGTCAAAGCCTTAATTATGGGTGGTTGTATAATCGGTACTAAAGCCATATAGGAATAAGCGGCAATGGCAATCGGTCCCAAAAGCTCTTTGGCCAGCTTAGTAGTTAAAAAAATGGCAGTCGGTCCGTCAGCTCCGCCAATAATACCAATAGATGCCGCTTGCTGAGGAGTAAATCCCATCAAAAGTGCACCTAAAAAAGTAATAAATATTCCGACTTGCGCTGCAGCTCCCAATAAGAGACTGGAGGGATTGGCAATTAGGGCTCCGAAATCTGTCATAGCACCTATACCTAAAAAGATAAGCGGAGGATAGATACCTAGCTCAACACCTTGATTGAGATAATATAACAAACCTCCCGGTTCATTTCCCAGAGGTTTAAGCATTATTCCTGTCTCCGGTAAGTTAACCAGTAGCATACCAAAACCAATCGGTATTAAAAGAAGCGGTTCATAATCCTTGACAATAGCCAGATAAAAGAGGAAGCAGGCCAAAGCTATCATAAAAAGTGGACCTAAGGTAAGATTAGCAAGGCCGGAGCTCTCCCAAAACATGATAAGTTTATCAGCCATAAATAAGCACCTCCGCCCTTATTTAATTGTAGCAATAACAGCTCCACTTTCCAGATTGTCACCGGTTTTAGCCAAAATGGCTTCTACCACACCAGCTGACTCAGCAATAACTTCAGTATCCATTTTCATAACTTCAACAATAGCGACCACTGTACCATCACTGATTCTATCGCCAACTTTAACTAGGATATCCTTAACCATACCTCCCATAGGAGCTGTAATGGGTTGACCAAAAGCTCTAGCGGTATTTACTTCAGGCTCCAAATCCGATGCGGTAGTAACTTGTGAAACTGTAGGTGTACCTGTTTTTTCTTCTACTTTTACCTCATAACTTTTTCCATTTACAGTTACAATAAATTGTTTAGCCATCTTTATTTCCCCTTTCATTCGCTTTTTTCCATGGCAGCAATTGCAGCCGTAATTACTGCTATTAACTCCTCCTGAGAATCCATGACCTGTTTTTCCTGTTTCGTTGGAGATATTTGGCTGAGGGACTCCTTTTTCTTAGGCGTTAAAAGTGTTTTAAATAGATTAATAAGAACTGCCAGTAAATAAAGCGTTATAAAGACCGCTAATATACTGATAGCAGTAACTTCAAGTCCTAAGGTTATGTTTGCCATCTAAACCCCTCCTTTAAAACTATCTTAGCATTTTTCTTTATCAGACAGTTAATTCCTGCCGTTTTTTAAAGATAGTTTGTGTTCTAAAGCAAAGCCGGTAGTTTTGATTATGTCCGTATAATTGTGTAAAATGGAAAATTAAAAGGGCCATTATCTTAGTCCTTGCGATACAATGTTTTTAGAGTGAAAAACATATCGGAAAGGATGTCTAAGAAATGACCCAAATCAATATTACTATGGATTTA
>JAHDNZ010000044.1 GCA_018435125.1 Bacillota bacterium
CCTTGTCATAGTTAAAACTGGCTGGGCCCAGCCAGTTGGAAACTACTATGCTAAGTTCATTCACTACTCCTCAATGCTTAGAGAATAATTCTTGGAAATTTGGGCACATTGGTGGCTAACTTATACTTGAAATTCTCGTTAACATTTATTTTGTTATTTTTGTCTCTTTTTTTCTATTGCAAGTCCAGTATAGTTATGTTATACTTTTTAATAATAGTTCTTTGTACCTAATAGCTCTTATGATTTGGTAAGATTTTCTAAATCAATAAATGGTTGGTGAAGCGGTTGACTATAGTGATGTTAATATTAATAGCTGTTTCTTGCTACTGTCAACCTGTTTTAGCTGGTGACTTAGGTACTCTAGCTCCAGGCCCAAATAATGCTAAAACCATTGCAATTGATCTCATCTCTAAACATAATCCATCTGAAATCCATTATGTACAAATAATGTATGCTAACTTTGATAACGGTAATCATATTTTCCTCACAACTGAGGATAACCAACTACTATCATCTGTACCAATAGAAGTACCTGTCGAAAATAAGGAAGTCAGTTACAATCTTTTCTTGCAAAGCGATTTTTCTGCTCCACCTGGTATTTACTTTTTTATACTTTATACATATACAGCTAAAAAAGGTAAATTAATTTCTGAAAGCCAACAATACCATGTTTTTTTCTTTATCATTTCGAAGTGGATTATTCTCGAAGAAACAGCTCCATGGTATCCCCCACCGACTGGTGAACCTTGGGAAGAATCTACCATAGCACAACATACAATTAGAATTGCTGCTAATGATAATTGGGAACTGGCATTAAAGAGCCTCCAAAATTACCCGGGGTTACATGCTGTTTTTATTGAAAAGGAGCCTGAGTTTCCTAGACCAACTCTTGATCTTACTGTAGATACTACTCTTACTAAAGTTATCGAAGGCTCTAAAACTAATACTACGGAATCGGGAGTAAAAATATTTACGATTCTTCTCTATTTTGATGATTGGACATCCCTTCCTGCAGGGCAGATTGATATTAGTTTGTATCTTGAAGCCCAAATTGTTTCGATGTTCGGTTTGTAATTTTATAATAAATTTTTAGGAGGCAACAGAATGAAAAGAAGTTCAAGATTGATCTTGCTCGTTTTGTCTGTTTTATTGCTTGGTACATTGGTTTCAGCGGCAAATGAATGGGATGATTTTTTTACCAACTATAATAGCACTCAGAATCAAAGTGGTCAGAAAGTGGATTGGGCTGCAGGAGAAAACAATACTCCCATTCCAACTAGCTATGTTAATGACCCTAATAGCTACACTCATGACGCTCCAACTGCTGCAGAAAGAGCTTCAATCACCTTAAATGCTATAGCTTATATTCCCACTTATGTTAAACTTCAGCTTTCCGGTAATGCAGGTAAAAGCACTGTCCACGCTTTTGGTCCTGTTACTATAGGCGAAAGCACATTTAGTAACAATCTCATCTTTGACAATGAAATTGGTGGTTTTGTTGATAATGACTGGAATTCTGTAGGTCATGGCAAAAATATTGAAATTAGCCCTGAAGATGGATATTATATTCAGGCTAGCGACTACCTTAAAGCAGTAGTCTTTTCAAACTCTAAATATGAATATGAAGTTGTGTCATCACCATTAACTACTACTGACGAAAAATCCTTAGCTTTAGAAATGGGTTATACTATCAAAAATGGTGATTTATGGGGTGAATGGTCGCCTGTAACATTTAATTCTACTAATCAAAATGTCTCCATTAGCTCATGTGAGCCATTACAAACACTCACCGTTATGCATCGTTTTCGTGTTCCTTATAATGACACTGTTGTTGCTGGTGAATATTCCGGAAAAATCTATTTTAAGGTGTACACCTTATAAAGTCAGTGTGGGGGCATTGTCATGAAAAGATGGCTCTTAGTGCTTACTTGTCTACTTAGTATTAAAGCTTCAGCTTCCTTACTAGCAGAACCGACTAAATTCGAATATATACTTGATCCTTTAGCAAAAACCACTGGAGCCATAAAAGTAACTAACATCACAAGCACCCCTCTTTTAATTACTGCTAAAGCCTATGACTGGATTTTAAAAGAAGATGGAAGTTTAGAAAACCTACCTCTTGGCAATCATCAAACTACTCTAGCCGGAAATTTAAAATTTAACCCTAAGCAATTTAATTTGGCTCCCGGGCAAACTCAAATTGTACGTTTTACAGTAACTATGCCTGACCAACCTCCAAAAGAACGACGTACGATGGTTTTTTTTGAAACTGAAGAGATTACCCTAACCGGTGGAATAAAAACCATTATGCAAACACAAATAGGTACTGTAATCTATGTTACTGCCTCTAAAACCAAAGCTTCTTTTCAGATGCTAGAAATAAAAGAAGCTATACGAGATGACCAATTGAATTTCTATCTTCTCTGTTTAAATTCAGGAGAAATTCATATTCGTATGTCTTTAACTTATGCTATTTTAGATCTCTTTGGACAGGAACTTTTTAAAAATACCATTGAAGATAATGTGCTTTTACCAGAACAGAAGTTAGTACTTAAATTACCTATCGAAAAAAATATTCAACCTGGCATTTATAAAATAGTAGGCAAATTTACCTTCGATGGTACTCATACCTTTTTACCTTTCGTTTATTCTTTTACAATAGATAATACTATTGAAGGAGGTCTATAATGAATAAAAGGCTTCTTCTAAAAGTTTTCGTGATCTTTTTAACTGCTTTTTCCTCTATTTCAATTCTTGCTAAAGAACTAGAGAGCAGTGTAGTTAGCCTTTTTATATCACATTCAGGAGATCTCCTTGTTACCAATCCTTTTTTCGAAATCGTAGATCAGGGGGAGCATATCTTGCTCCCCCTAACTTCTTTTGCTAACTATCTTGAAGTTAATCTCGAATACAATAATGCCGAACAGTTAATAATGATTAAATACCAAGATTCTAGCGTTATAATTTCTACAAAGAATAACTTGTATATTAATCACCCTGAATGGAGTTTTATGCCACCACTTACCCTAGACGGAACTCTCTATGTTACACCACTAATCTTTGAATACTTGACTGCCGCTACAATCGAATGGAAACCTTCTTTTCAAGAAGTATCCGTAACCTTATCTCAGAAACCTGGATGGCTAGATGAAAATACAAATGAGAGCGATAATAAAAGCAAAAAAACTAATCAGACTAATACCTCTGAAGACAAAATAGTAGCCAGTACTCAAAATGGTATTAACCTTATCCGCTATCAGTTAAATTCCAATTTTATTTTACCTCAAAAAACTGCTGACTTAGATTTAAACTGGCAAATTTATGGCAGAATAAAGGACTTTAGCTTAGCAGCTGTTATCAACAACCATTTTACTACTCTAAATGGTCTGGAAACACACCTTAAAATGCTACGAGCTAAGTATGAAAATGCAGGTCATTTATTAATTTTTGGTGATGAAGAATCTATCTGGATAGACTCTTTATATAAAAAATACATCAGAGGCGCTACCTATACCTACTCACAAGGTCCTTTATCTAATACCACTGCTTATAAGAATTTTTCTGGAGCTGTTGCACCTGGTTCTTTTGTATCTATTTATGTCAATGGCAAGTTAATTCAAAGCTTGGAACCTGCAGCAACAAAAGAAGGTCTCTTTTCATTTTCAGCGGTACCTTTATTAAGATCCCAACTCAATTTAATTAGAATTGTCATCCAAGAACCTTCGGGCACTTTTAGAGAACTAAACTACCAAATTGTCGGAGAAGCCAGAATCCTTCTCCCAGGAGTTTTTGCTTTACAATCAGCACTAGGTCTCTACCGCAGACCTACCTACCCAGAATTCGAAGGAGTTATGTCCGGTTTTTCACTTCGCAAAGGCGGTAATAATTATAGTATCTGGGTAGATGGTATCTATTATAAAAAGTTTGAAACGCCAGTCGCTGAAAATAGTTACCGCTTATCTGTTTATTTTCAGCCATTAAATAATGTTATCCTTGATGCCAATACTTATTTAACTCCTAACGATCAAGAAAACAATTTAAATGGTTCGTTTGGTTTGAAAGTATATCTTCCTAATCTTATCTCTTCGGCAAATATATATCGCGTCTCTAGTGCCGTAAACAAAGTCTTCCCACAAAACATTGGAGAAGGTACTAGCTTTTCACTTGTTTATTTGCCTTTCACTGATTGGCAATTTGAACTCTATAAAGTCAATAGTTATATTAAAAATATTGAGTTAAAACATGATCGCCTAACCTTTTCGTTAACTAAAACTCTAGAAACTCCATCTCGCTCCCAAGTAACTTTAACTTATTTCAACGATTTCTTAGAAAATAATCGTCTTAACTCCCTTCTTAATACTAATGGCTTACAGTGGAAATATCGTGAACGAACAACAACAACCCAGTTGGATCGTTCTTTCAGTTATAAGCAAAATGATTTGTCCGAAACTTATTTAAACAATCAATCTCAGGAGTTAGAAGTTAGTGCTTCAGGCACAGAGATATTAGGTAAAAATGGTCTTGTTTCCCATTCTGTTCTTTATCAAAACCAAATGGAAAGCGGCAAACTAAAAAAGCAATGCCTAAACATCACCGGGACAGTTAAAGGAACTGTCGATAATATAACCGCTTTTTTAAGCTTATCTTCTCTTCACAACACACCGGAAAATTCAAATAAACTGGAACAAGAGGATCTGCGTCTGCGTTTCCTTTTTGATCAAGTTATTAACAAGAAATTTAAACTTTCTACAAATACTATCCGCACCTGGAAAAAAGACCATACAAATGATACTTTCATTACTGAGCTCTCTTTAAACTACACTAACGGCCAAAAAGTATTACAAAATAATCTTGAATACTTAATAAACCTCTCAGAGACAAATCGCCACACTATCTCTTATGGTATAGAGTTGAAAAACACTTTGTCTAATGGTCTTTGCCTTATACCAAAATTTAAGATTACTGCCAAATACCCCGCTAATTTTATCTCTTACTTAATAGGCCTAGAACTAAATCAATCTTTAGGTTTGGCTTCTAAAAGAGTAGATTTCTTCTCTTATTCAGATCAAGCTCCTAAAGCCTATCTTACAGGGCGAGTTTTTCTAGATGCAAATAATAATAATATCCTTGATCCTGGTGAATTTGTAGTTAGCGATATTCCTGTTAGATTAGATAACAATATTGTTGATACAGATGAAACTGGTAAATATCGTTTTGAAGATCTTGAACCGGGTGAATATATACTTGGTTTCGACGAATATTCTTTACCAGCTGAATACACACAAGATTTCAAACCCAAACTTGTTGTTATTAAAGAATATGAATCTATCCAAATTGATCTACCCCTATCTATGCTAGGTAGTATTAGTGGAACTGTTTTTTTGGATATTAACGAAAATAACATTTTTGACGATGAAGATATGCCTATATCCCTAGCTACAGTGGTTTTAAACGACAACCTTAAAACCTTAACTAACAATTCTGGTCATTTTGTGTTTGAGCACATTAAATTAGGTACTATTACTCTATCGATAGAGCCTCAAAGCTTACCTCCCCAAACTGTGTTATTTGAACCTTTAGTAATAACTCTAAATAGTGAGCAAACTGATTTTGAGATTCTTCTTCCAGTCCGGTTAATTACAAAACCTCTAAATTAAAAAAGGCACAATGCGTGCCTTTTTTAATTAACCAAACCTTGGGGATTTGAAAATAGTACTCGGAAATACTAATTCCGAGGTGATATTATTGAAATATTGGTATCCACAAGAAATCTGGTATGAGAATGAGGTTGAGTTACACCACCTTGGAAGAGAAATATTAAATAAAATGGCTTTACTGCAGATACCACTTAAACCAATTGCTGCCCACAACAAAGCACGTTTAGAAATTAACGATCCCCAAAAAAGATTTATAGCCAGCAAAAGAGTTCTTATTCTTGGAACTAAAAAGGATCTTAAACTAATACCTTGCCTTCCTTCGGCTGATTATAGAATCGTCATTGGAACCAGTTGCCCGGCTTTTTGTGAATACTGTTATCTATCTGATTCGTTAGGTGAGAGAGTTTTTCCTAGAGTTTATGTTAATCTCGACGAAATACTCAACCCCGTTTTATCTTTGCTAAAAAAAGAACGCAAAAAAACAGTTAGTTTTGAGCTAAGTAGTTCCGGTGATCCATTGGCAACAGAACATTTAACTGGTCTTTTAGGAAAAACTATTGCCATTTTAGGTCAAGAGCCAAATACACAATTAAGAGTAGTAACAAAGTATGATCATGTAGAACCCCTATTGTTGCTAGCACATAACCAAAAAACTTTTTTCCGCTTTAGCTTAAACACTGAATATGTTATCACCAACTTTGAACATGGCACAAGTTCCTTGAAAGAAAGAATTTCGGCTGCGGAAAAACTAGCTCAATCGGGTTATCCTTTAGGAGTTATAATTGCTCCGATAATCCTTTATAAAAACTGGGAAAACGATTATTTTGATCTTGTAAAATACTTAGCTGATAAACTTCCCTTTCTTCAGGAGTTAGAATTAATAACATTTCGTTTTTCAAAAAGATCAAAGTCAAAAATTCTTACTCGTTTTCCTAACTCTAAATTACCTTTCCCTCAAAGTGGTATTAGGCACAAGGCTTTTGGTAAGTATGTTTATGATGAAGATTCTATGAATAGAATACAAACTTTTTTTTCAGCTATTATTGCTAAATACTTTCCTCATAGTAAAATTGCCTATTTTATCTAATTACTTATTAGGCTTAGTTGTGTTACCAATAGCCCATTTAGAAAGTATTTATAACCGCCATTATTTTAAATAGCTGTGCCATACTTTTGTTTTTAGGCTAATTAGAACTTGAACTCATTTTATATCCAGTTGCTTAATGTAGAAACCTTGCCTATACAGCTAAAGAAAATAGGGTTTGACAACCATTTAACCATTAACTAATAAGTTAAACTTGTAATAACATCAGGGATAATTCCGTTTTTATAAAAACAAAAATAGGCGGTTTCCCTCCTATTCCATATTTTTTCTTTCTTGTCCTTTATTCTCATCTATTTTTTTATTATTCTTGTTTTCTTCACAACAATTGTTAGTTTTGTCTACCTGTTGTTTTTCCTTTTTGAGATTTTTGTAATGGCCTAAAGCTAAACCGGGATTTTGTTTTTCTCCAGTAAATAAACTACCCGAATCAATTTCGTTTGTTAGTTCTTCTATAAAATTCATGTCTCTTTGCTTTGCTAATATTCTTAAGCGTAACATTGCTCTTGAAAGGTTTTGAAAAGAATAGTTATTAATCTTTTCTGCAGGTTGATTTTCAATTAGTTCACCAATTTTAACTAAAACAGCTTGGTACTGATCTGCTTCTAATTCTCTGCACTGTCTTAATGCTAATTGTAAATTAATTCCAATTTCTTCTATTTCTTTTGCGTTTAAAGTATTATTTTTTGTCCTGATCAGAGATAACCAATCATTGATCATTTGATTTTGCTCTGGCGTTAAATTGTTTTCGTCAATTATTTCTTCTAACTCTTCTTCTAATTCTTCTTTGTTTTCACTTTCATCTAGTAAAGACGCTTCATCGGCAACAACACTTAATGACAAAAGAACTACAACAGCTAACCCAAGACATAATACGCGTAAATATTTTTTCTGCATATTATCTCCTCCTAAAAGCAACATATATCTTTCAGTTTCATCAAGCAACTTGAAGAAATACCTTTCTATGACCTGTAACTAAATAAAAATGTCATATAGCGCTATTTCTCTTTTGTTTTTTATCTGTTTCTCATTAATATATTAATAATTGAAAAAGCCCTGCTTAACGCTTCCTACACAACTTGATGCCAAGAAAATCAGGTCCTAAGTATTAATGACTTATATAGACAGTAATATTGCATATTTTTATACAAACGCGAACCTTATTCCTAGTTTTTACTGATTACTAACCCCTATTTACAAATTGCAAAATAGCCAATACCATATGCGTTTCAGATTACAATAGTTTTATTTCTTAAAATCCTTGCTAAAAAGAGGTACCTATCTAAATAGGCACCTCTTTCAATTTTATTTATTTCAGAGCAAAAACAGCTGTAGCTGTGACACTTATTTGCTTTTTTCTGGTAGAAGTATCATAAATACCCATACTAGATACATCAGTGGAATATGGCTCGGTTATTTGAAATATTCCTGACCTAACTGAAATCAACTTACCTAACTTAACATCCGTATCTTTTAACATCATTTGTGCTCTCTCTTTAGCATTGGCTGTGGCTTCCGATACTAAAGTCTTTTTTAATTCGTCTGTACCGGAAAAGAAAAATTCTACTTGTGAATTAATAACGTTAATATCTTGGTCTAGTAACTCTACAGGATTCATAGCTAACTTCTCTACTGTGTCAATTTTTTTGGTAATAACAAAAAGAACCTGATTGTGTCTTATCCTTGTTACCGTACCTAAATTGTAATTGTAGTCTTTATAAACCGTAGGAGTTTTTAAATTGATCTCTCCCTCTTCAATACCTAAAGATGTTAGTATATTTTTTAAAACATCAATACTATTTTCAAGTCTTCTATAACCTGTCTTGATAGGCTCTTCAGGACCTGTTTCCTCTTCAACGGTAATGACCCATTTTACCGTATCCGCTTCAAATTCCTTTAATCCTAATCCGACAACCTGAATCGTACTCTTTGGCTTTTGAGCTTCATAAAAAAATATACCCAAAATAAGTGCAGCCATAATTGCTGATAAACCTAATATGAGACCAAATCTAGTTTTTCCATCCATCTTCTCTACACCTCCCAATATAGCCTTCGTTTTTTAATGTTACTTTCCTTTTTGCCTCAGCTGGTAATTATAGTATTTTGGCCTTTGAAAATTCTAATTAATTAGGCATAAATATCCAGATAATAATCAATGTAATCACTAGGGATACGCGGGTCAATATTAAGTAGGTTTCACTAGGTTCAGCATCCCTAAACTTCCATCCCTCCGAAAGATACCAAAGTATTTCAGGCCTTACAATACCAAAAACCATTATAATAGTTAGTATGAGTTTTATAAACAAGCTACACTCTCCTTACAAAAAATGATTTTTGTACTTATCTTGAGTAAAAACAGTCGGTTCTCTAGTTTTGACTTATATTAACTATATTTCCTGATATCTTAAGCAATTCCTTTGAAATTAAAGGCTTCTATGCGTTTTTACCTAAATATATAATCGTAAGATTAGCATCAGACAAAACTCCACTTGCTTAAAAAAATGATAAACTTAGTGCTATTAAATTTTAGGGGGTAAATTAAATGAGTAAAAGATGGGTTTGGTTACTTTCTCTTTTGTTATGTTTAAGTCTTTTTACTTATGCCAAGAACGTCATTCTTTTTATTGGCGATGGTATGGGACCTAGTCAAATAAGTGTTGCCAATTATGTTTCTCAAAAACTTTTTAACGAACAACTCTGCTTTTACAGTTTCCCTACTATCAGTTTAATTGACACCAATAATGCTACTGGTGGAGTTACGGATTCAGCTGCTGCCGCTACCGCTCTAGCCACAGGGGTAAGAACAAACAACGGTGTTGTTGGGCTTAACTCAAATGGGAAATCTGTAACCAATACCCCTGAAAAAGCTAAGGCCATTGGCAAAGCTGTAGGTATTATAACAGACAACTACATTACTGATGCCACTCCAGCAGGATTTGTTGCCCATACTGCTTCACGGAGTAATTCACAAGAAATCGCTAAAGCTTTTTTAGACTTGAAACCTGAGGTATTTATGGGGATGGGAATAACACCTTTTCAAAAGTATTATCAAAATGGAGAGAGTCGTGATTTAATTCAAGAATTAATAGACTCCAACTATTCAATACTGCTTGGTCGCAATGATCTCATAAAAACAGACTCTAACAAAATAGTTGGCTTTTTCACTAACCTAGACTATGCTTTTTTACACGATGATATAAGTACTAATCCGCCAACTCTTCGCGAAATGACAAAAAAGTCATTAGAAGCATTAGCCGGTCATGAAAAAGGTTTTTTCCTCATGATCGAAGGTGGGTGGATTGATGGAAGTTGTCATAATAATGATATTGTCGGAACAATCTATGGCATTCTCGCCTTAAATGAAGCTGTTAAAGAAGCTTTAGCCTTTCTTAAGGATCATCCTGATACACTTATTATCGTAACTGCTGATCATGAAACGGGTGGTATGTCAGCAAATCCTGCAACCTTACCGGATTTAGTGAAAAAACTACCGGAAATTAAGAGAAATATCTGGGCAATAGATAGCTTAATAGGTAATTCAAGTAGCATAGAATGGGTAAAAGCTGTCTTTGACCAATCTGGTATTAAAAAAGTATCACAAACTGACCTTAAAGCTATTGCTTCTTTGTCCCCTGGTTCGAGTCGGCGTTTAAAAATAGGTAATGTTACAACACAATATGTAGGTGGTGCTAAGTATTCAACTTCTGGGCACTCATCTCAAAAGGTCCTCTTGTTTGCTATTGGTCAAAATTCTGATAAGATTCTCGGTCAACTCAGAAACGATGAACTTGGGCAGTTAATAGCTAAAAATGTAGTCGGGAATTAGGTTTATACTTTACCTTTACAAAAACTAATAGCTGGTTAAAGATTAAAAAAAACCAGTACTTGGTGTACTGGTTTTTTTTAGTTTAAAGCAACTAGTAGCTACTATTCATAAAAGAGAACAAATTCATTACTAGGCACCGACATATTGCCGGCAAAATCGTAACTCACAATCGTATAGGTATAACTTCTTCCACTTTTAAGATTGGTTTCTTTTAAAGCATTAAGGTAGAGATTAAGTTCGTTTTTCTTAGGTACTTGTGTTCTACCAATCTTTCTACCATTTCGATAAATTATATAACCCGCTACACCAATATTATCTTCACCCTGGTCCCATCTTAAAAATGTTTCTCCATTTAACATATCTAGAAATTCAATGTTTGTCGGAGGAGTTGGAGGTTGAGTGTCCAGCAAACCTGTTTTTACATATTCTAGATAGGTGTTATGGAAACCACTATCAATAATGTTGGGGCTGTAATAGTGAGAGTAAGAGAAAGTTATAAAACCGTCAACATACTCATCTACACTTTTTAACTGCTCAACAAAACGACCAATCGGTGCAGAAGTCCAATCTCGATAATCAAAGTTCTCAGCATTCGACCATAATTTTAAACCAGGTTTGGTATCA
Source organism: Bacillota bacterium (assembly GCA_018435125.1). Taxonomy (GTDB): domain Bacteria; phylum Bacillota; class DTU065; order DTU065; family DTU065; genus JAHDNZ01. The sequence goes on from JAHDNZ010000044.1 coordinate 11,210, forward strand.
ACAGCCTTTCTAAATTCTGCAAACCACCCTGCTACATTTTCTAAATTAGTACCTCCTGCACCAACACAATCCATGGGCGAAAAAACATCTCCTTCCCGGAAATGTACCTCCTTAAAAGCTTCAATCCAAAAGTCACGGTACTCCTCTTTCGTTGCTTGCCAGGAATTCATATAGGGACTCCAAATAAAAAATAGGTTGGGGTCTAATTGGTTAAGAAAATCTATCTGTTTATTAAAAGCGTTAGCAATAACTTGAGTTACACCCTTCTCTCTAGCCATAAGATTATCGATCTCCCAGACAAAGTACCAAGCGCAAATTGTATCTTTGTAGCGTGGGAAATAAAAAGTATAGATCTCTTCAGCCAATTTATTGCCCAATTCCACCTCTTTATAGAACCATTCAGGGTTTTTAACACCTTGTTTCCACCATAGATCGTTCATATTTAATCCCAATATAACCTTCATGCCTGCTCTTTTTGCTGCCCTTAGTGTATTCTCTAAAAGATCAAAATCAGGAAAATATTCTTGCCAGCCTTCTACCTTTGTAGGATAAAGAGTTCTTAAAGCATGTCCTTCTTCTATCCCAAAAGCTGTTGGCGAGATAATTATATATTCAATACCAACCTCTTTTAAATAAGCTAGCTCCTGATCCCATTTTTCAACCGACCAGCTCTTAGATAACCACTCTTGAATAAAATTTCCCCGTACGATTGGCCAGGACTCAGCCTGCACCAAAAGTGCAATCAATAGAATTAAGATTAGTCTTAGTGCGAAACGTTTATACCTCATTTAAATATCCTCCTTCCATTTATAGATCTTAGTTCCAGTAGATAGTTTCCCTGCTAAAACCAGGATTTTTTTATTAAGAATCCAAAGTTCATTCTAATTCATCCCAGACATATTCTTATTAATAGAAACATATTAAAAGAAAGCCACCTATCTTTTTTAATGTCAGATTATTTTATCACTAAAATTTGGAGGAGGTTTTTCAATGAATAGCTTCTTATTAATATATCTAGTAACAGTATATCTTATTGCCTCAATTCCTTTTAGCCTTGTTTTAGCTAAAATAATATCTGGCATCGATGTACGTCAATTCGGCGATGGAAATCCTGGAGCTGCAAATGCCTGGCACTATGGTGGCAAAATTGCTGGCACATTAGGTTGTATTTTGGATATATCTAAAGGTAGTTTGCCAGTATTTTTAGCTAAAAAATATTGGCCAAACTCAGATTCGGTTTTGTTCTTAACAGGTGTTATCGCTGTATTGGGACACGCTTGGCCTATCTATTTAAACTTTAACGGAGGCAAATCCCTAGCTATTACAGCAGGTGTATTTCTAAGTCTTTTTGATAATCTTCTTGTGATTTATTGGATGGTGCTTTTAGCAGTCTTTTCATTTTTAACCATCCCCTTTGCTGAAGGAGTGATTATTACACTTATAGTAGCGACTATTCACACTTTCATACTTTACAAATCTTGGTATTTGCGTTTTACAGTTTTAATAATTGCTTTAATTGTAGCTTGTAAACATCGAGTAACACTAAGTAATTTATGTTTTAACAACGCAAGTTTAATTAGCAAAATTAAAAAACAATACAATTCTTGGAGTAAGAATAGAACAAAAGTATAACACCATTTACCTTATTGTCAGCATAATCTATGCTAGCTAAGGAGATGAGATTATGTGTTTTGACAAGCGTCCAAAAGCTACTGCTTCTATCAAAGGTGGACCCTTAAGACCACAGATAAATGGAACTGCCTGGTTTTTTGACGCTCCTGAAGGTGGTACCTATTTACTAGTTAAAATTGAAGGTCTTCCACCCTATCAGCCTGCAACTATTGACCATCCTCCAATCGGACCACATGGTTTTCATATTCATTCTGGTTGTATATGCACCGTAGGTGATCCTAAAAAACCTTTTCTTGAAGCTGGAGAACATTATAATCCTGACAACCAACCTCATGGGAACCATGTAGGAGATTTACCAGTGCTTTTTTCTATGAATGGTCTAGCGATTCTATTATTTTATTCTAACCGCTTCAAACCACATGAAGTTATAGGTAGAACACTTATCATACATGAAAATCCAGATGATTTTCGTTCTCAGCCTGCCGGAAATTCAGGTCTGCGCTTAGCCTGTGGCGAAATTAAAAAATTTGATTGTCTTTAGATAAGCTCTTTTTTCTATGCTTTTTAGACCGCAAATTTACTGACTGATAACCAGTAATTTAAACAAAGCAACTCTATGGGCAGAAAACAAATTTTATGCAGTCTCTATGTGTTTTATATTAGCCCATAGAAGGATCTTTAAACGATGTTAGAGGATGGTTCTCTAATGCTTTTTTATTTTTGGCTTTAAAGCGCTAGGCGATCATACTTTTGCTTCTCCCTCTCTACCTGTTAAATTTCTTTATGATAACAAGCGCCGGGAAAAGTTTTAATACCTTAGGTCCGGTGTAACTTCAGGATATATGTTTTGATTTATAAATTTATCAAAGAAGAATTCGATGCGTCTTTAGTTTAGACTCTCGTAACAACTAGTTTCTTTCTTTTTTAGATAGAACTGAAACTCTGTCCCTAAGTTAGGCAGAGTTTCAGTTTTTTACTTATTAAATTAGGCTTTTGCGAACTAGTTAATACTTGAAGACACCTAACTCACTTATCTCAAGATCACAGAAGCTGTTTAGAATTGATATTCCTCCATCATAAAACGCACCCTCGGAATTATCTACCGCATCTACTATTTTTTTATACTCTTTTTCACCTTCAACGCGTAGATAAATTAAAATGTGATCGTTTTTTAGAAAACCAACAAATTCAACTGGTATGCCTTCAGGAATTGCACTATACACAAAGATTGGATCAATAACCTTGGTATATTTTTCCCAACTGCCTTCAAACCGAGTAAAAAAAGTTTGATCACTTGGACTAGCCGCAAAACTAATACCATAACCATTAAAACCTTCTTCAAAAGCTCTCATGAAAAAACGCACATAGAACCATTGTGATGGTTTTTCTGCAATAAATTTACTTCTGATAACAAAATCGCTGAAGTCTTCATCTAAAAATATTTGCGACTCATTGTTTTGACCACCTGGGTTTAGAATAATTTTTTTATCAAATTCCCAGGTATCAGGACCATTAACCACCCAATCAAGAGCATCATAAGGAGGTCCACACAAAACTTTGTTAGGAAATTTCATTGTAGCTTCAATCGGAACTTCAACCGCAAGATCAAGCCACTTTAGTAAGGCTTTTTTCTCAGAATCAAAGGTGATCTCCACCTCGCCCTTTTCATTTGCCTTGAATACTTTATCACCAATAGTTACTGTTGCTAAAGGTGCTCCGTTTCCATCGGGTAAAAGAATTTTGGCAGATTGCGAATTAGCTAAACTAGTTACAGTAAGCAATACCATTATAGTTAAAATACACAAAACATTTTTCTTCACTTTAATACACTCTCTCCCCTTAATTAATTTTTATCCCCATGGCTATTATTTCCTCCTAAAGACTCTTTTCCCTCTCTATTTATTCAATTTATATTAAAATTTCAAACTGCTTTCCTAACTATTGCTATCTGTATAATTTAATACCACTTCCAAAATGATGCAAATGATGAGGGGGCTTCGCTCTCCGCTCAGCCCCCTCATCATCTCTCTTTCTATCTATGTAGAATGCTGAAAATTAATGTCCAAAAATGCTACTTTCTAAGTGGCCATTGACAACTTAAGACTCTATAACCTTCAAGAAGGTCAACTTAATTTGGCAAACGAGCAAAAATGAGTATAGTTCATTAAGATCTTCTTTTAGCAACTACTCGATTAACGAGAAATTGCAGGTATAGGTTCTTTATAAAGAGCTACTAGCACATATCTCATGCTATCAAGAACTCTGGAAGAAACTAAAAAGTAGTTAAGTAAGATGGGGGTGGTTTCCCTTTTTATGCTTTTGCGAACTTAATTATACTTGATCTAAAATTACAGGGCTTCAGGTTGTATAGCTAAATACTACTCCTTAGTAAATTTAAACCAGGATTGTAACAATTACAATCCTGGTTCTTGTTTTGTTTTCATTTAGCTGGAGCAAATATGGTTAGGGAATATAACTCAAAGCAAGTTGATAGGTGACAATAGCTTTACATATCTTTAAGAAAACGTGCAAATTCTTTACGTTTTCTTTCTAGTTCTAAAGTAGAATCGTTAGCAGCTTTTTTAAGCGCTACTTCCGGATCTTCGTTTTGTAAAACCACCTTGTTAAAAGCAAAATCAATATAGCGATATGTTGAATATCCGCCTGGTATTGAAATCATTTTAACCCCTTGATCTAATACTTCACTAATTATATTCAAATGTTCCGGGTAATATTTAGCATTAGCAAAGCTTTCTTTAGTGCCAAAAATTAAAACCCATTTATCAGGAGCTTCATAGAAACCCTTTTGCATTTTAGCTAAAGTCTCGGGTGCTGTGTACCACTTCATAAATTCCCAAGCTGCATTCCTTTGCTCTTGGGAACGACCTTTAACCTTAGGTATTACATAACCAAAAGATGAAGTAGGAACAGCGTTACTAATTGTACCATCTGCTCTTTTGGTTCCTGGAGTATGCACAGGAGCCCATTTCCCTTTAATTTGGGGGGCCATTTGATCTATAAGCCCATAAATATAATGTAAATGAACCATATAGGGGACTGTCCCCGAAATAAAGGTTTGGAAATCAGGCATTGTAACTGGGACCTTATGCTTTGTATATAGTGAGGTATAGGTTTTAAATGCTTTAATAGCTTCTGGGCTATCTAAATTAGATTTTAGGTTATCTTTGGTAAAAATATCTTCTCCTCTTTGAAAAAGAAAAGCCATATATGCTCTGGGATAACCCATTCCATTTTCATAATAAAAGTCCATTTCACGAGCTTTTAGTTTCGGTATAATATTTTCAAGATCAGTCCACAAGACTGCTGGCTCCAACCCTAAATCCTTAAAAACATCTTTGCGATAGTAACTTTGGGTCCAACTTGATTCACCGGGGATAGCATACACTTTGTCATTGAAGATAAATTGTCCGCTAAAACCAGGGTAAAAACGGTTGACAATATTCTTATAATCACCAAACTGATTCATTTGCTCTAATGCTCCACGCATACCAAGCTCAATAACTTGATATCCTTCTAAGGAGCAGATGTCCGGAGCTGTACCGCCTAATATCTCTAGAATTAGCTTTGTCATCAATTCAGGATAGGCCATCATAGGTACATATTCAACTTCAATGCCGGTTTTAGGTGTAAATTCGTCTTTAATTAAATTACTAATAAGTTCTCCTGTTGTGCCTCCATATGTCATCCATACAGTAATTTTGGGCTTAGCTCCTACAAGACTACTAAACAATATTACAATTAAGATACCAACAACCAGACTGTGTTTCCTATTAATTTTAATTTCCTCCTTTTAACTTTATGGTTATTAAACTTTTTCCCCCCCTCTCCTTTACCAAAACTTAGATAGTGTTCTTTATATTAGTTAACGGCAACAAAAAAGTCCCCACCTAATATATATGAACATTAAACTCTAATTAACGTCTTAACAAGCATCTGGTATAATAAGAATCAGTTGTTCTCTTGTTTAGTTTGTTTGTATAATTAATGCTTCATTGTAAAATGAAGTTGAACTAAAAAAAGATCCACAGTGATCGATTTCCATGTTAGGATAGTTTTGTCGAGAAACAAATCTAACAGGAGGCACAATCACTATGGATCATAATGATCATACCA
>JAHDNZ010000067.1 GCA_018435125.1 Bacillota bacterium
GATCCCAATTTTAAGGCGGATAACTTTATAGGTATAGCTGAAGCTACAAAGGTTGGCTAGCCAACCTTATCTTTACACAAAACTATCTTGGACGGTAGTTCAACTTGAAATTGCAATTTGGGAAAATTAACCATATGTAATTTGGAAAAATCTTTAACTATCTATGAAATGTCCCTCTACACAACCAGACTGTGTATGGAAGACACCTATGTAGATTGTCCTACCTATGAGCAAACCTATTGGGTGGGTGATGCGCGCAATGAAGTTGAAGATTATTTAAGAGAGCGTTTAGGTGGTATCTTTTTGGAAACAATAAAACACGCCTTACAAATATCACCGTAACTTAACTGCCAGGCTGAAAACATGAATAGTATACAGACAATATTCTAAAGTCTTATTGATTTTTGAGGCTTAAGAGGTTTCTTTTCCAATTTCTGATTCTGCTGAGATCATGTTTTGAGGTATACAAACTCCATAAATAACCTGTAAGAGAAATACCGGCTAAAAAGCCGCCTAAAAACGGTGGTATTCTCACCCAATGACCTATACCTAAGTAAATAAACAAAGCGCTAGTGGCAATATAGAAAGAAGGACTTGATTTTCGGCTAATTTTTTTCAAGGCTTATACCTCCTCTAATACTTTTTCCGGTAATATAATTTAAGCACTCCCTTAGTGAGAGCCATAAAAATAAGAACACCCAATAAAGTACAAAATATAAGTTGATTAAAAAAACCAGCTGTAACAGTTGCGGTTGCTATAACAGCAAGAGTGAAGTTAAATCCAAAGCCACCTATTTTGTTTTTGATAAATTTAGTGCGTTCATCGTTTTCTTCAATGTAAAGATCCTTCAGTGCTGATTCTGTTTTTAAAGCTTGCTGAAATTTAATGATGTATTTTAGGAGAAATAGTTGTAAGCATAAATAAGTACCGAATTGGAATCCGCGAATCATTTCACTAATATTCTGGTTACCTTCAGGCACAACATTACTATAGATGGAAGTTAAGATTATTATAATAAGTGATAAGGCGTTATAAAGATAAAGTAGCACCATCCTCTTCTTGACTTGTTGTTTGTATTTTTCCATTTACAATTCCTCCACTTCTGAAAAATCAAATACCTCTTCAATTGATAAGCCAAAATACTGAGCGATTTTATAAGCTAAAACCAAAGAAGCTGTGTATTTCTCACATTCTAGTGAAGTAATAGTTTGCCTTGTAACACCAACGGCAAGAGCTAATTCTTCTTGGGTTAGCTTATGTTTTTTTCTAAGTGAAGCAATCTTTGTTTTCAATATATCACCCCGCTCATAGCTTACTTTACATAAAAAGAATAGCAAACTTTGCATAAAATGTCAAGTATACTTTGCACGGAATCTTTTTTAAAAAGAAAGGAATCCCAATCCTAATCACTAATCTCTTTAAATATTAACCAGATTAACTTTAGTTTTCACAAATAACATCACTGCCTCGAAAATATCAAAAGGGAAGTGAAGCCATTGTATTTTGTGACTTATTTAGAGTCTGGCCGAGAAAAAACTGGTGTTTTAAACTTAACTAAGACCAGAGTATTTGCATTATCTGGTATCTTAGGAGATATAGAATACTCGATGCTTGATTTGATTGCTCTAGATGAAAATTATTTAAATAAAATAAGATCATTTCTTGATACCCATCCTGGAAATGACAATGATTCTATAGCTGTTTCAGAGATTAAAATACTGGCCCCGATACCAAGATTAAAATGCCAACTGGCAAATTAAACTTTTCAACGAAGACTACGAAATCTTCCGTGCTGATACCGATGTAAAAAAGTGACCGATGCTGCAGATACCATCCTTAAAGATGTTATTTCCACTCCAAAAGATAAAATGATGTTTAGCTACGATTACGGAGATGGCTGGCAGATTTCACTTGTTTTGGAAAAAGTTATTATCGACAAGGAACTTTCAGGTAAGGAGCTTCCGCGAGTGCTGGAGGGAGCAGGATATGGCATTATTGAGGACTGTGGCAGCACTTCAGGGCTTGAAGCTTTAGCCAAGGCTTTTAAGAAAAAAAGTGGCACCCAGTATAAAAAATACAGCGAGTGGCTCGGACGCGACGATTTGGATATGGCGGCATTTGACATTGATGATATTAACTTCCGGCTGAAAAAGGTGCCGAAAATTTACACTGACATTTACGAATACCGTCTAGAGCCGACAAAGCGTTCACTAGATCGACTGCAACGCAAGTATCTCCAAACTAAGAAATGATAGACTTTACGTTAATACTTATGACTTTTGCCATATAAAACCTGGCAGCGATACCAACATTTTTTTACGAATTATACTTGGACATGTAAAAGAATCAGTTTCTATAAAGTGACCATCCGGTTTTTTTACAGAGAGAGCAACTTAGGTAATAAGCGCGGAGCCAGTAATCGATTCCCATTTATTTGAAGGGTGTGCTGTATGTTATTAGCGGCTAATTTAGGCTGTAAATAGAAGATTCTTTTGCATGATAGATTGTGTTTTAAAATAAAAGGTGTTAAGCTATAAGGCTTAGTATTCTAAGAGTAAATCAGCAGTTATAGTTTTATACTGTTAAAAAACTAAAAGCTAAACAGTAATTCCTATTGCATTTTGGCTAAAGGAGGGTGTTTTAATGCCGTTTTCTATGGTTGCGGTAGCTAGAGTTAATGAAGAATCACTTAAAAAAGATAAATATTCCTTATTATCATCAAAAATGATGCCGACCTTTTCTGATGTTAGAAAAATGGATGATAAAATTATTGTTGAGAAAATAGGCAGTTTGGGCTTACAGGTTGAAAAGGATAGCTTTGCGGAAATTGTTAAAAGCCATTATTCCTCAGAGCAATATTTTAAAGAAATAATGAATATAAACAAGCTTGAACTCGCAGATTTCGATAAACACTTTCTCTGGTTGGGATTAACCGTACTTTGGGAAAGGTGGTTTCCAAAAGTCGCAAACTTCGAAATGCTTGACGATAAAATAACCTTAGGTTATAGATTGCTAAAAAAAGACTCTCAAGCTACCTGCGATATATGGTGGGAAGTTTGGAACGATATTCTTTATTTATTGAATCAGCATGACATTTCTGACATCATAGCTCTTGATGGTTTATTTCGTGGCACGGAGTTTATTACCAACTGGGCAACTGATTTTGAAAACGAATTATTCAATGCCGGAAGCGAAAATCCAAAATACTTCGAAATGAGAATTGATTTCTGTAGTGGTTATATCGAAAGATATCCAGATAAAAGCGAACTTAATATAGAAAACATGAAAAGAGCTATAGCCGAATCGTACTTTCTTGCCGATAAAGCTGACGAAGGCGAAAAACATTTTGCAAGTTATTTGACTGAGGATCCTAGCTGGGGCTGGGGCTGGATAAATTGGTCGGATTGTTATTGGCTTTTATCTTCAAAGGATGCAAATGATTATAATAAAGCCGAAGAACTGTTGAAAGAGGCCTTAACGATTGAAGGGGTTAGAGATAGGGAAGATATTCTGGAGAGGTTAATGTGTTTATATAATGAGACCGGCAAAATTGAAGCTGCCAAAAACATTAAAGAAATGTTTCAAAAAAGCAGAAAGGTTGTTAGCTGTAACAATCAAATAGTGGCTGCTAAAAAAACTGGCCGTAACGATCCTTGTCCTTGCGGTAGTGGGAAAAAATATAAAAAATGCTGTGGTAAATAAAGACACTAACTAATTGCAGGGTTACGTTTATTGCAAATAGCTTATTACAATAACCCAAGCTTTCTTTAGACTTTTATCACGGTACCTCTGTCACGTTTTTAGGTAATGAAGTTAATAATAGTGTTTATATTATGGTGAATTGAAAAGTTAAGTTCCACTTTGTAAATTTAACTTCCATGGTAACGGAGTCTAAAGATTAGATGGGGGTAAAAGATAGCTTTTATATATAGTTTTTGTGGTGGTTTTGATATAATTAGAGCAGAAACAAGCAGA
>JAHDNZ010000074.1 GCA_018435125.1 Bacillota bacterium
GAAAAGGACTACCCTCTATAGCCTTTAGTCCTTTTTTCCATAGTGTAAGATTCTTCTGTCTGAATATTCTGACTTATAGCAAACAGACGTCTGTTTGCGTAGCTCGACAAACAAGCTCCGGTTTTATGCAACGCTAGTGATTGCGTTTATTATTAATAGCGCTTTTAATATTTTCTAAAATATATTTTTCGGCTTGCTTTTCTAATTGAATGGAACAACCTTTAGGGCCGTTTATAAAACCAGCTTTAATTTCTTGGACTATTGTTTTTCTTGTCCTACCAAGAAGTACCTTAAAGCGTTCTTCGAAGGAATACTTTTGATGTGCTTGTCCCACAAAGTCAAGCACTGTTAGAACTTCTTTCCCAGGGCTTAGTCTAAGGCCTCTACCCAACTGTTGCAGAAATACTGTTAAGCTTTCGGTAGGTCGTAAAAATAGAACCGTATTTACCTCCGGTATATCAACACCTTCGTTATAGATATCTACTACAAAAACAAAATTAATATCTCTGTTTACTAGACGTCTTTTCACATTATCTCGTATTTCATTACTAGAATCGGCGGTAAGAAATTCCGAGGGAATACCTGCTTGGTTAAACATGTTGGCCATAAACTCGGCATGCTTTTTAGTCACGCAAAAACCGATACCTATACAGTCTGAAATAGCGGTACAATATTTTTCTGTGGCCTTGATAATAAAATTAGCTCGTTTTTCAGCTACCGCTTTTTCAAATACATAGACATTTTCTAGTTCTTTATCATCGTAGTTGCCTCTTACCCAGCGAATATTTCTTAAATCAACTGAATCTGTAACTCCAAAATAGTGAAAGGGAGACAAGAGTTTTTGATCGATGGCATCGTAGAGTCTTATTTCGGTAGCAATTCGATTATCAAAATAGGCAAAGATACTCTTCCCATCTGGTCTTTCTGGTGTGGCAGTAAGGCCTAATAAAATTTGGGGTTTATAATACTCCAGTAATTCTTGATATGAAGGTGCTGCTGCATGGTGAAACTCATCTATGACTATGTAGTCATAGAATTCTGGGCTGGTAATATTTACCAGTTCCTTGGAGTTTAAGGATTGTATGGAGACAAAAAGGTAATCCAGGCTCTCTGGTATTAACCCTCCAACCATTAGTGAGCCAAAGTTAAGATCTTTAAGTATTCCCCTGAAGCAATCAAGACTCTGCTGCAATATTTCTTTTCTATGAGCTACAAAAAGAAGTCGATTGGGTTTTTGGGGGTTTAATTGGCAAAAGTTAAGATAATCAAAAGCAGAAATAACAGTTTTGCCAGTGCCGGTAGCAGCAACAACAAGATTTCGATACGAATTATGTACTTCGCGTTCAGCTTTTAATTTATCTAGAATATCTTGTTGATAATGATAAGGCCTAATATCGAAATTAAAAGACAAACTTCTGTCATTCTCTGAACTCAGTCTTTCAGCTTTTAATGCTTTTTTTAAGCGCAGGGAGTCGGTTTCTGGTTTATAGCTAACAAACTCTTTGCTATTCCAATAAACATCAAAGGTTGCTTTGATCTTTTCAAAAATATCTGCTGATTCGTACTCTGCTAGTTTAAGATTCCATTCTAAACCAGAAGTCATGGCTGACTCAGAAATATTAGAAGAGCCTATATATGCTGTACTAAAGCCCGTATCCCGCCAAAAGATATATGTTTTAGCATGAAGCCTGGTCCTTTTAGTATCATAGGAGATACGTATCTCGGTATTTAGTAGATTGCTTAACTCCTCTATCGCTTTATAATCTGTAGCTCCAAGGTACGATGTTGTTATAATTCTAAGTTTTCCTCGTAAAACAAACTCCCTAAGCTCAGGGATAATTAGTCTTAGTCCACTCCATTTAATAAAAGAAACTAAGAAATCTATCTGATTACTGGTTAAGATTTCCTTTTTTAGTTCAGAAACCATGCTTGGCTCATGTAGGGCTCCGGTAAAGAGGGAGTTTTCAGCGATAGAAGTAGAAGGCCTTTGTCTAGATAAGCTTTTTAACTCCAGTTGCTTAGCTTTTTTATCTAGAATGGATAGTAAAACTTCGGCATCTTGGTGGATAAGAAAGCTTTTAATTCTCTTTACTAAGAGAGGATCCTTTTTGAAGTTATAGCTACCATTTTCAATACACTTGATGATATGTAGCATGATACTATTGCAAAACTCGATCCGATTTTGTAGGCTCTCTTCTCCATCTAGGTACTCGAATACTTCTGCTAATATATTGGTAAGGTAACTGGCTAAAAGCTTTGAAGATTCTGCTGCATCAATTTTATCCACAGCTATGTTAAAGAGATTCCTATCAAGGCTAGTTAAGCCTTCTTTAATAATCTGGTTTATCACTTGTTCGTAAAAACCTATAACAACATTCATAGTACTCATATCCATTTCCTAAAATAGCCAAATGAATCTATAAGCTTATTTTCAAAATAATTAGTTTTAATTAGTAATTATTAGTTATGCTATTCATATTTACTATCCTTGTTACCATATTCCTCAAATCACGTCATTTTCCTTTTTTTAGCTATCTATTTGCTCGATTTCGGTTAGCCTACTCCATTGTTGTAAAAAATAAAAGTCAGGCTGTTGACAAATTACGGTCAACAGCCTGAACTAACTAATATATTTATCGTTTCCAAATTTCTTCATTTGGCGCATACTAACGATCTTATAATCAGTGTAGAAGCCATTTGGTTTTGTTCCATTTATCTTTTTAGCCATTTTGTATGCCAAGCTCGGCTCCGCAATTCCTGAGATAAGGCACAGGTAGAAAATGCTGGACAGGCTGACCTACACCAACTGATTGCTGATATGAGCACATTCTTACCATAATAACCCACCGCCATCCATATGCGGTGACCAGCTGGTTAGGACTGATTTAAAAAATCATGATTTACGAGGATAACTGTACCGTGGAATTAAAGTCCTGTCTGATGGTGGCTGTGGAAGGATTATCATAAGCAAGCAAGGCACTCTACAAAATTACACGTAGAGTGCCTTGCTTGCTTACCGATTGGGAGTGTTATCAGTACCAACTTGGTACGAACCTCATGGGGATTTCAATAATTTCCTGTATTGTATGGTAACCAGCAATAATAGATCCATAGATATGAGCAAAATGCTTCTAAAGAGTTGTCTAAAAATCCATCCCATTACAGAACCGACAAATAATAAACCCCATATACCAAAAACTGAACTTCTATCCTTCCAGAACAGGATTACTATTATAAGTGTTATAGCTATAAAGGGAATATATGATTTTGTATATAGCCAGCTTAATACCCCTATTTTTTCCTGTTTGTAGTAAACCCGTCTTAGACTAATGTCCATGGTTCCAACAAGCGCCGAAGGAATCAAAATAGATCTTATAAGCAAGATAAAAATATTACCGATAAAACTGATGTTGTTCATAATCATATCGAGAAATGAATTTGTGCTAAACCCAGTTACTCCGGGGAAAATAATTTCCATTGCTAGGGAATAAATTATTCCTATGACTCCATATATAACTACAGGTAGAACAAGCCAGAAAGACACCATTGCTCCAGACATACAACCTAATATAGCCGTCTGAAAACTAGATAAACTCAAAGATACAGACATGGATTTCTTCATTTTCTTCTGGTTTTTAATACTCTTTGTCTCTTCACGAGCCAAAATATGCCCTAGTGTATAGAAACCAGAGTCCTTTTCGCCCATATGCTCAACTCCCTTTATAATTTATTTTTTTTTACAATAAAGGCAGCTAGTGTGTTCATACTGGTTGTTTAAGGTAACAGATTTATCTTCTTTCTCGTATTTCGTAACTGAAAGCTTTACATCAGCGACTAACTCCTTATACATTTCGATACTAATACCAATAAAATAATCTTTAGATCGTTTATTAATGGACAAGTTATAATGCATAATTAACGCATAATTAGCCTACAAAAACGGACAAGAAATTCAGCTAGGCTGTAGGGAGCTTAAAGCAGATTGTCAAGAAAGTACGCCAGAATACCCCCCTAACAGAATGAGAGCCGTGTGTTGCATTGCTAAGCTTACAAGAAAAATAGGAATGCATCACCAACCGTTATTGTTAGGTTCTTTAGAAAACCTATTGCTGAAAGAAGTCTTACTGTTAGCTATGCAAAGTTCTCTCTAAAGCAACATCCTTGTGCACTTCGTCTGTGTGGTTATGATCGAATAAAAACCTGTACATCAAGAGAATTTCCAAAGGTGTTTAGTTAATCTCAAAAGGAATTCTAAGTATATAGAAGAAACTGAAATTGTTTGTTGCTTTCTATGGTCCTGTTAGGAGGGATAGACTATGCTTGCAACAATAGCTATGTTTTTATTCATTCTTTGTTTTTATACAAAATCAGCCTCAGCTAATACCAAAATGACCAAAACAAGAAATGTGTCAAAAGGTAAGAAATATCGCTATATAACTTGCGAGCCTAATAACTATTACACTGACCCTAGAAACAACAAGTTGACAGATGGAAAACACGGCATCGAGTGGGCAGATCATGTTGGCTGGAATAATGTCCGTGAACAAATTGTAATCGATTTAGATTTGGGTAAAGTGCGTGATGATGTTGTAGGTGCAACAACCTATGCCTTAATGGCCACTAAGCAGTCTGTGGGACTACCCAAGCGAGTTGATGTATCTATCTCGCTAGATGGAGAGGATTTCCGCTTGCTCGGAGAGGCGGCTAGAAACCCACGGAAGGTAACTGATAGCCATATCTATGCCTACGAAATTAATTGTGAACCCCTACCCTTACGTTATGTACGTTTCACTATCACGCCAAATACCCATGCTGATTGGTGTATGCTCTCACAACTAGAGGTAAAAGTATCAGATTTTTGTAAACTTAGCCCCCATTCACCCAGCGATTTCGCTTCACCTCCAGAAATTCTAAAGCTAAGTGGCGATGTAGCTGAGGTAGCTTGGAGCACTCTAGAAACTATCGAGTGCCAGATCAGTCTTCAGGAGACCGAAAATAAAACAGTGAGGAATGTGACACTTCCACAAACTACCAATCACCATTTCCAATTAACAGACCTTACCCCTAATACCAGTTACACACTTAAGGTTACTGCAGGAACTAGCATGAGGTCGTTAACTTTACCCACAGACAAATTAGCCATCGAAAGGGGCCCAATTTTAGGTATAAGTGCCCAAGAAGCACTTCAAGTCAGTTTTGAAGCCAATGCACTAGTCGAGGCATTGCTAGAATATTGGCCTTCGGAAAACAAAGCTGTAACCAACGAAGCGAAGTTTACTGCAAGAAGATACTCTGATGCTGTACACTACTTGGTATCAGTTCCAGCCATTAAACTAGACAGAAGCTATGGCTACAGAATTAAACTGTTAAACAAAGAGGCTTTCCTTTTCTCACAAGGCTTTGAGTTTCAGAATTTAAATCCTCTAAAGAATGCAGCGTTTACCTTCCTAGTCTATGGGGACACACAGGACGCTGCTTCTCAGAAAGACATTACCAGGGAAATGTTAAAAGTTGAAGCTTTCGATTTTGTTTTACATGTTGGTGATTTAGTTAACCAAGCTTGGAATATCCTCGATTGGGATGCCTTATTTGAGTATAGTGGCCCCCTGATGGCGAAAGCTTTCTTCTTCCCTACCTTGGGGAATCATGATAACCATCACGATCTTTACTACCAATATTTCGATCTTCCAAACCCTACAGATTACTATGCGGTAAACTTCGGGCCACTTTTAATTATAAGTATTGATACATCACAAGGTTTAAGTCTTAATCCAGAACAACTAGAATGGCTTGAAAAGAAACTAGCAAGCTCTAAACAAAAAATTAAGCTTGTCTTTACCCACTATCCGTTCTATGTGTCGTATTTAGACTACGATATACCTGGGGCAGATGCTTTAGGTGAGCTATTTACAAAATATGGTGTGAAGGCTGTTTTCTCAGGGCATACACATATCTATGACCATGTAGAAAAGGGCAGTGTTCATTACTTCATCTCAGGAGGTAGCGGCGGATATATGGTCGATAACTCTTCTACTTTTGAATCTACCCTTAGCTTTCTGAAAGTAGATGTTACGGAAAAGAGTCTTATTGTTACAGCAATAAATATAGGTGGCAAGGTTAAAGATAGCTGCGTAATCGAGATAGGTTAGTTTTACTCATGCTATCTCGGAAAAAGAAAACTCGTTGGATCGGAATATATCGAGGTATCGCATTAAGCCCATTTTGTTCCTATAAATAATAAATGTCTTTACTGCATAAATGGAGTACTGTACTCTTCTTTCATTTAAGCACAATCTCCCACGGTTCATCATCATTCCATGAACCAAAGGCTTCATTAAATCCCTCTTCAAAAAACATCGGCAAATAATTATGAAAACCGTTTGTAGTAAGTTTTGCTTTGAGTTCATTAATACTTATCCAATAATTTTTACCCTCACCCATTTCAGTAATAAGCTCACCTTCGAAATCAGCGGTTTTATAGAGAAAAACTAGGTAACGATCAAAGGTTTTGTTATTGCTCCAATGAACGACGCCGCAGGATTTTAGATTTTTTATTTCAAGCCCTGTTTCTTCTTTTATTTCACGAATTGCTGAGTCGACAAAGCTTTCACCTTCATCAACATGTCCACCTGGAAAGGACAGACCTTTCCAGGTCTTTATTCTTTCTTGAACAAGCACTTTCCCTGTAGTTTTATCTTGTACCATAACCATATTTGTGAGTTCTACTTTTGGCATTTTAAATACTCCTTTATATCTCCTACAAACTGATTACCACAGCGTGCCAGCTCTCCTAGCACACGATCGATTCCATATTCATGCTTATACCAATTATCACGAGTGATACCATCGCAATCGACAGAAACA
>JAHDNZ010000012.1 GCA_018435125.1 Bacillota bacterium
CGAAGTCCTTTTCCAACGTTTTTTTATGCTCGACTTACCAAATTTTGCTTACATAAACTGTTAAAAACGAAGAGAATAAATTTGTTCAGCAACCCCTAGTTAAAACAAGAAAGCAAGAACTATTATTATGTTTAAAAGAACATTCGGGTTTTTTGGTATAATTCCCCCATGGGAATGCGGTTCGCTTTTTTTAGAGATTCTTATACCTCTAAAGAAGCGCTTCACATTGGCTGCAATTATTTTTAATCCAGCATAAAATCTGCCTTCGTACAAATAGTTCAGCTAATATTTGACCGATTTTTGCTCCGGATATAATGCCTGCGATACCAGCTAGGGTTGAAAGACCCTTTGCCAGTTCTTCTTTAAGCACTTCATTCTAATTAATGAAGTCAGATAAGAGTTTTCATTAAAGTTTAGTTGCTAACTGCTTTTTTAAATTACATCATTTCCCACTTTTAGTTAACCTTGGCGCTAAAATCATAGACAAAATTACCTAGTGCCTTTTACTTCAGCTTTAAAATCAGCGGCTTTTTTTAACATCTCATTAGCGTGTAGCAGAGTACTTTCAGAGTTGTCACCAGATAACATCCTGGCAACCTCTACGCTTTTTTGTGTCTCTTCCAGCTGAGTCATTCTGGTAACAGTCCTATTTTGCTCTTCTTTCTTTTCGATGTAAAAATGCCTATCTGCCATAGCTGCTATCTGAGGGAGGTGTGTCACACACAGCACCTGATGATAATTGGCTATCCCGGTAAGCTTTTCGGCGATAGCTTGCCCAGTGCGCCCACCAATACCAGCATCAATCTCATCAAATATTAAAGTGGGAATCTGATCCGAACCGGCTAAGATCAACTTAAAAGCCAGCATAAGCCGTGATATTTCTCCTCCGCTAGCTATTTTACTCAGCGATTTAGGTTCTTCGCCAATATTGGCACTAAACAAAAACTCGATGTTTTCAAGACCGCCCATATGCGGAAGATAACTTGAACCAAAAGCAGGGATTCCCTGTGGATCTTCTTGGCGCTCAAAGCGACATTCTAGTTTGGCATTTTCCATCATTAAACTTTTTAGTTCTCTCTCGACACCTTTTTTTATTCTTAAAAATGTCTCTTCGCGTAACCCGGTAAGTCTTTCTCCGGCTTCTCCAAGTTGAGCGGCTATAACTTGGATATCGGTATCTAGTGTGCCAGTCTTTTTATCGTCATCGATGAGAGTAGATAGTTCCTTTTCTTGTGAGGCGGCAAATTGCAAAAGCTCTTCAATCGAAGTACAGGTGTATTTTCTTTTTAGTTTTTCTATTAAATAAAGCCTCTCTTCCACCGCGTCTAGCCGCGAGGGATTAAATTCAACGTTTTCGGCATAGTTTTTCAAATCTCTGGCTAAATCCTCAAGTCTATATAAACAATCCTCTGCTTCTTCACTAAAAGAAGCTGTCTTGTCATCAATTCTGGCTAACTTTTTCAGATTCTCAACCACTTGGCGCATAGGATCTAGGATCTCAATTGTCTCAAAACCATCCTTAGAAAGTATCTCTGAGGCACTAAAACTCAACGTATAAAGAGCGTCGGCATTTTTCAGTCTTTCTTTTTCCTGTTCTAACAAGGCCTCTTCTTCCTGGAGGAGATTCGCAGTAAGTATTTCATTAAGCTGAAACTCTAGCAGTTCTTTTCGTTTTTGCCTGTTCTCCTTAGCCTCCAGTAATTTGGTTAATTGCCTTTTTAAATTTTGCCACTGATCATAGAGTCTTAAATAATCATGTTTGGCTTCTTCTAATGGTAAACCACCAAAATTATCTAAAAGTCGTAAATGGTTTTCCGAGTAGAGCAAAGATTGATGTGCGTGTTGACCATGGAGATCAACCATTCTCTTCCCTAATTCATAAAAAAATGTTACCGTTGAAGGTCTGGTATTTACCCAGCAGCGGCTACGTCCTTCCAAACTGATCTCTCGTGTCAAGATAAGTACACCTTCCGAAACATCAATACCTGCCTCAATACATAACTCTTTTGCTTGAGGGAGGTTAGCGATCTCGAAGACTCCTTCAACACGTGCTGCGTCTTTGCCGGTGCGAATCATTTCTTTTTCAGCTCTAGCTCCAAGCAGCAGACTGACTGCGTCGAGAAGAATAGATTTTCCTGCACCTGTTTCTCCGGTAACAATATTCAACCCCGGAGAGAATTCTAGAGAAAGCTTGTCTATCAAGGCAAAATCTTCTACATTAAGTTCTAATAACACAGCTTTCTCTCCTTCCTAAACCCTCAACCCTTCCAGATCCTGGAGTACAGTGTTAACCGCTTCAATAGGTTTAATCACGCAAAGAATACTATCGTCGCCGGCAACAGTTGCCAATATTCCAGTTATTCCCATATCGTCAATAACAGCAGCTACCCCTTGAGCTGTTCCTGTCAAGGTTTTAATGACAATTAGGTTAAATGAGGCGTCTATGCTTAAAACTGCTTCTTGAAATATCCGCCGGGCTCGTCTTAGCTCTTCCGGATTTTGCAAAGAATCCGGGGGGGGTGCATATCGGTAACGTCCATCACCAATTGGCACTTTAATAAGTCTTAGTTCCTTAACGTCGCGACTAACAGTGGCCTGGGTTACTTCAATGCCGATTAACTTCAAGCTCTCAGCTAATTGCTCTTGGGTATCAATGGCTTCTTTTTTTATAAGATCCAGAATTAAGGCTTGTCTTTTTGACTTCATATTATTGTGGCAAGATACTTTTGGATCTTACCCCCGCACCTCCTTTTTGCTCTGCCGGGCCTTTATTTCTTGATTGTTGTTAATGGGACAATCTCTATTTATTTGCAACCTATTACGTAAGACATCATAAAATGTCTTTGGGGTAAGTTTAGCGAAAAACAATTTCTGGGTTGAAGCTTTAACTACTAATTCATCGTCTTTTTGTAACGAACCGCCTAAAATTCCATCCACAGTTAGCAGTACTTCTTCATCACTATGATAAACTTTGATCCTAACTGTATGTTGAACGCCTACTACTACCGGACGAGCAGACAACATATGAGGACATATCGGTGTTAAAAGCATGCAAGAAACATCAGGATCAACCAAAGGCCCTCCGGCTGATAATGAATAGGCTGTAGAGCCAGTAGGTGAAGCTACTAAAATACCATCGGCAGGATATTGACCAACAAAATTTTCATCGACATAGACATCAAAATAAATCAGTCTTGCAGCAGCAGTACGGCTTAAAACTGCATCGTTTAAGCAAAATAAAGGTTTCTCCTTTTTACCCTCTACATATACTTCTAAAAGCAAGCGTTCTTCAATCGAGTAGGTTCCACTGACTATCTCTTCGATAAAATCATCTACTTCTTCGACTTCCAGTTCAGTTAAAAAACCCAAGTGACCGGTATTAATTCCCAAAAGAGGAATTTTCCTTAATCTTGCTTCCTGGGCAGCCTTTAGCATTGCTCCGTCTCCGCCAATAACAATAATAAGATCAGCCATTTTTAAGGGATCGTCAATTGTATATTTAACCAGTTCATTATCGGCAACCAACTCTTTGGGAAGCAGTACTTTGACACCTGATGCATCTAAAAGGGTAGCTAGTTTTTTGGCAATACTCATGGCTAAGGGTTTGCCTGTATGTGGAAGTATAGCAATAGTTCGCAACTAACTGCCTCCTCTCTCTATTACCATTTCGCTTTTATGTTTCCATTACCTTCTTATGAGCCTCCTCGAGAATAGCTCTAATATTTTCTGCAAAAGGAGGTGCGTTTTTATGCAGATTAAACCTGCCGAAAAACTCTAAATTACCACTGCCACCAAGAATCGGTGAATAAGTTAAGCCCCAAGTATAAAGGCCTGCTTGTTGTGCCTGCCAAACCACCTTATGCAAAACTTCGCTGTGAATTTGACTATCTTTTATAATGCCGTGTTTATCCACTTTATTTTTTCCGGCCTCAAACTGAGGTTTAATTAAAGCTACAATCTCTGTCTCTGGTTTCATAAATAGCGGCAATCTAGGCAGAAATTTATCTAGAGAAATAAAAGAAACATCAATGGTAATGATGTCAAATTGACCTGTTTTAAGTGGTGATAAAGCTCGAATATTAGTCTTCTCTAAGGATATAACTCTTGGATCCATTTTAAGATCCTTAGCTAGTTGATCTGTACCTACATCAACAGCAACAACTTCTCGGGCACCTTTTTTTAACAAGCAGTCTGTAAAACCACCGGTTGAAGCTCCAATATCTAGGGCTCGCCAATCTTTTACACTAAATCCAAAGGTATCTAGAGCATGCTCAAGTTTTAGTCCTCCACGACTAACATACCTGTTAAGATCATTCTCCAGAGTTATCTCTTCTGTGCCTGTGACAAGAAAGCTGGCTTTCGCCAGCTTTCCATTGACTTTTACCCTGCCTTTATCAATTGCTTCTCTGGCCTTAGTCCGACTTTCATAATAGCCCTTACTTGTTAAATAGAGATCGAGTCTCATTCTGCCGCCACCTCTGGAACTATACATAAAAGACCCAGAAATTGTTTAATAGTAATTAAAAGAGTAGCGACATCTAGCCCAACTTCCTGATAAAGATTATCACAATTACCAGAACCGACAAAAGTATTGGGCAAACCAAGGGTTTTAACTTTTTGCAGGATCTCTCCTTTGGCCAGTACCTCTAATACGGCACTGCCCAAACCACCTGAAATTGTATTGTTTTCCACGGTTACAAGCGGAGCACTTTGAGCCAGATTTATAATAAGTTTCTCATCAAGAGGCTTGATAGAACGAATATTTACTACTCCTGAATCGATACCTTCTTTGGCCAGCTCAGCTCGAAGTTCACTCGCACGTTCAACCATAATTCCTTCAGCTAAAATATTCACATGTTTTCCAATTGCTAAAACTTCTGCTTTCCCAGGTGTTATATATTTTCTGGCACTATACTCTAGTCCTTTAACCGTCTTGGCTTTGGGGTAGCGTATGGCCACAGGCTGTTCAAGTCTAAACGCTGTGTAGAGCATATCGGCAAGTTCCGGGCCATCTTTGGGCGAGAATATTACCAGATTAGGAATGCTACGTAGATATGAGAGATCAAACATACCATGATGAGTTGGACCGTCCGGGCCGACTAATCCAGCTCTATCTATGGCAAAGACGACCGGTAGATTTTCTAGCGCGACATCGTGAACGATTTGATCATAGGCTCTTTGTAAAAAAGTAGAATAAACTGCAACTACAGGTTTCATGCCTTTTGCAGCCAAACCTGCTGCAAATGTAACTGCATGCTGTTCTGCGATTGCTACATCAAAGAATCTCTCCGGAAACTTTGCGGCAAAAGCACTAAGTCCTGTTCCCTCAGCCATGGCGGCAGTTATAGCCACAATCTTGGAGTCTCTTTTGGCTTCTTCAAGAATGGCTTTAGCAAAACAATCCGTAAAAGACAAACCTCTTTTTTGCTTTCTTTGCCCTGTTTGCAGATCAAAAGGACCCACACTATGAAAACTCTCCGGAGCTTTTTCTGCGGGTTTGTAACCTTTGCCTTTCTTAGTTACAACATGAACTAAAACCGGTCCTTTTATATTTTGGGCTTCAGTTAAAACACGACACATCTTCTGAATATTATGCCCGTCAATAGGACCTAAATAAGTAAATCCCAGTTCTTCAAAGAAGATACCCGGAACAAGCATATACTTAAAGGCGTCTTTCATGTTTTCTACGGTTTTAGCAAGCCTCATACCAACTAAAGGAATCTTGGAAAGAAGATACTGCAGATCGGTTTTAAACTTAAAATAACCCGGATCCGTTCTCAAACTGGAAAGATAAGTTGATAGAGCTCCCACATTTGGGGCAATAGACATTTCATTATCGTTTAAGACTACAGTCAGATTGGCTTTGAGGTGTCCAGTATGATTTAGAGCTTCCAGTGCCATGCCTCCGGTAATGGAGCCATCGCCGATTACCGCAACTATTTGTCGATCTTCATGATTGAGATCCCTGGCCTTGGCCATGCCTAAGGCTGCTGAGATACTTGTCGAGCTATGCCCGGTAGCAAAAGCATCATGAATAGACTCCTCGGGCTTAGGAAAACCGGATATACCGCCATACTGCCGTAAAGAGAAGAAACTATCCCTACGTCCTGTTAAAAGCTTATGGGTATAAGACTGGTGTCCGACATCCCAGATAATCTGATCGATGGGACTGTTGTAAACTCTATGCAGAGCTATAGTAAGTTCTACCACTCCTAGGTTAGGAGCCAAATGGCCCCCATTTTGGGCCACAGTATGAATTATTTCCTGACGAATCTCCGCGGCTAGTTGATCTAGTTGGTCATAAGAATAAGTTTTTAAATCTCCAGGTGCTGTTAGTCTATCAAGTAGTCTCATATACTAGACAACCTTTCATTTATATCCTTATTCGGAACGTAGCTTTTTTTTAACGCTTTTTTTATTAGGAGTTAAACTCATGCCAGTTACATTTTCCAAATAGTAAAGGAGTCGGCCGGTTGAATAGATAATCTCTGTCGCTTTATTAATCGCCAGAGATTTCTCCGCTCTTTTTAAACTTACCGTTAGAGCAGCAGTAATAGCTGCCAGAAATACTTTAAGCCATGTACTTGTACTGGATATATTAAAAGCTATTGTTGCTGCCGCTGCACCTGCAAGGGTGCCACTTATATCTCCAACTAAATCATTACAAAATGAAGCCACCCGGTCAGCATTTCTTACTAGCCAGATAGCTTGTTTAGCTCCGGGTATTTTATTCCCCGCCATCGCATGAAGAGGAGTTTCGCTGGCAGCTGCAACTGCTGTACCGACAAGATCAAATAAGACACCCACACCGATTATAGCTATTAAAATTAAAAGAGACGGCCACAAACCAACCTTAGCAAGTGCTGAATTAGAACCAGCATTAAGAATAAAGCTTACTACTAAAGTTAAAATAAAAGTTAATAAAACACTTCGCCAATGGTCTGACAACCACATCACTCTCCAAAAAACTAACTGAAAAAAACCTGTTCAATATGTAAAACCAGGGAGGTGACCGCCTTTTAAGTAAATTCTATGGCTTAAGGTCTAGTAGGCTTTCCCAGAAGTTCACTTGAGTGTCACCACTTAAGCGGTTCCCCTTTAAGAACTTCTCTGCTACGTCGCCGTTAGCAGGGCTAGATTACCACTGAGGCCATACTTTAATCCTTAGAAAGCGTCTTTTGGAACAGCCTAGGAGTTTTCCTCCACGCCGGAAATTCTATCTTCTAGCCTCTTTTGCAGAAAGGATTTCAAACAGCGGCGGGCAATTAACTGTGGTACCTTCAGTCAAAAGCTTGAACCTGTTCCCCCTCTATTTCCACTCAAGGCAGGCTACACTGCATGTAACAATCTGGCAATAAAGCTACTATATCACATTGCAGGTTAAATCCCAAGCCGTAGGTTAAACCTTGGTTTTTGCCCGCGCACTTGGGTCTCCACGAAGAAGGGTCAACGCCCACATGCCTTTGTGGATCGCCCCTCTTCTTAACCCCCAGCATCAGCCCAAAACTGGGCGTCTCAAGCCAACACCAGGGACTTCATCGATGTGCCCTTAAACGGATTTTTAGGCCCGTCTTCGAAGATAGCACCGGTGACTAGGATACTGTGTCACCTCTGCCCTCAATTGAGAGTATATCACCTACAAATAAGAAGTGCAACTAGTATGCCAATCAGCGCTCCGGCCATCACTTCAAAGGGACTATGTCCTAAAAGTTCCCGTAGTCTTTCTTGTTTAAACTCGCCTTTATGAAAGAGCTCTTCAACCAGAATATTTAATATGGCCGCTTGTCGGCCAGCTGCTCTTCTTAGACCCGCAGCATCATACATAACAATCATTGATAATACAAACGAAATAGCAAAGTCGGTGCTTTCAAAGCCGTGCAAAAGTCCAACCGCAAAACTGAGACCACATACAAAGGCTGAATGCGAAGAAGGCATACCTCCCGTACCCAGAAAATACTTCCAGCTAAAGCCACCCCGTGGTCTAATGGCAGTAAAGCCCTTTAGAGTTTGAGCAATTGCCCAGGCGATAAGAGCTGAACGCAAAGCTAGGTTTTGCCAGATGGCCTCAAATATATTCACTGCTTTTTTCCTCCTCTAAAAGCTCTAGCTTTAGCTTTTACGACTTAATATATAGCTGGCCAAACCCAGAAGTATCTCTTCTCCAGGCAAACCAATAGCTGCTTTTTGTGCTCTGACACAAGCCTCTTTAGCAAGCTGCTTAGCTTTTTCAAGCCCATAAAGAGTGGTATAGGTGGATTTATTTAATATTACATCCTTACCAGGGGTTTTGCCTAAGGTGCTAGCCTTACCTTCTACATCGAGAATATCGTCAGTGATTTGGAAGGCTAAACCAATATTTTCACCATAAACTGTTAAACTCGCCAAAAATTTTTCTCTTTTGGCGGATAAAGCACCCATTTTTAAGGCAACTGTAATTAAAGCCCCTGTTTTTTTAGCATGTAAAGTTCCCAATTCGGCTGGAGTAAGCTTTTTATTCTCCGCCTCTAAATCCATTACCTGGCCTCCAACCATACCGGCTGCTCCAGCTGCTTTAGCTAACTCTAAACTTGCCATAAGCGAGTTATTTTTTAACTCCATAACAGTTTCAAAAGCTTTCGTCAGTAAAGCATCCCCTGCTAAAAGGGCAATAGCTTCACCAAAAGCTATATGACATGAAGGTTTGCCTCTTCTGAAATCGTCATTATCCATACAAGGGAGATCGTCGTGAATTAGAGAATAGGCATGTACCATCTCTACTGCACAAGCAGCAGGAATGGCTAATTCTTCTTCTCCGTAGGCACCTAAAAAAGCAAGAGCTGCCCTAAACCTTTTACCTCCCCCTAAAAGTGCATACTGCATAGCTTGATAAAGTAGCGGAGGATTGCTTATAGCTAGATACCTTTTAAGATGAACTTCAATCTGAGTTACCACACTTTGTAAATATAAAAGAGCTAGATCCAAGTTATTATCGCTCATATTAAGCCTCCATCAAATGTTTGCTTCATCTTTTTCGTCATGACCTAAAACCGCTAATTCGTTAAGTCTGGCACTGGCTGAATCGAGGTTTTCTTTTAAATCGATTACCAGTTTTGAACCTTCTTCATAGAGTTTTAAAAGCTCATCTAAACTACTTTCTCCTGTTTCTAACTTTAAGACAATCTCTTCCAATCTATTTAAGGATTTTTCAAAGTTTTTCATCCCTACAGTTGTTTTTGCCATTACCTTGCCAATCCTCCTTTTTTAGTGGTGATAAATCTTGCCATGTTTCCTCCACAATAGCCTTAAAACTTCCATCAGCTAAACCTATCATCAGTGACTGCCCTTTGGCCAGTTCGTTTATGCTTTGTATCAATTTTTTTTCTTTATAAACTAAAGCATAACCTTTTTTAAGTACCTTACTTGGATTTAAAAGATCCAAGCCATAGACAAGGCTGTTAAATTTTTCTTCTACTTCCTTAAACCTCTTTTGACTGACTGTATCTAAACGTAAAGAGTATTCCTTTAGCAATGCCTTATTTGCAGTTATATTCTTTTTAGGACTAGTGTCCTTAAATGCTTGGCTGAGAACAAAAAAAGCTTGTTTTTTTTGTTCCAGAGAAAAATGAGAACTTTTATTTAAGACCATCTCTAAAGTCTTAACACGTTCGGAGAGACGTTTTAATTCTTTTTTCGGTTCATGTTTTTCCACAGCTTTACTTAATACCTCTACTCTTTTTACTCGAAAAAGCAGCTCCTGTTTAGCTATTTGACTTAGGTTTACGTTGAGATTATCTATCCGATTAGAGACTTCATTTAAATCGGGTACTGCTATTTCAGCAGCTCCCGATGGTGTTGGCGCAGCATAATCTGCTACCAAATCAACTAAAGTGCGATCTATTTCATGCCCAACCCCAGTAATAGAAGGGATTGGTGATTTATATAAAGTCCGTGCCAGCTGCTCATTGTTAAAAGGCCACAGATCTTCACTTGAACCACCCCCTCTTACCAGAAGAAGGACGTCTAGTTCAGCCCGATAGGCTTTATTTAAGGCTTCAATAATACTCTCTGATGCCTCGTCACCCGAAACAGTACATGGAAATAGCTTAATGATGGCCAGCGGCCAGCGTCTTCCTATAATGCGTCGAACATCAGCTAGAGCTGCCCCTGTTTTTGACGTAACTAAGCCTATGTTAAAAGGGAGTTTCGGCAAAGGTCTTTTTTGAGCAAAAAGGCCTTCTTTTTCCAGTCTTTCAGTTAACTCGACGAGTGCTTTTCTATAGGCTCCCATACCGGCACTCTCTACTGCAGTAGCTAAAAGCTGATATGTACCCCTAGCCCGGTAAACAGAGACTGATCCTCTTACTAGTACTTCGATTCCAGAGGTAAGGATAAGTTTAAGATTGCTGGCTTGAGAGGCAAATAAAACCACCTTTAAAATAGCGGTTTCATCTTTGAGATTAAAATACCAGTGGCCCATGCTTGATCGTGTACATTCAGCAATTTCACCCTTGACCCAAACAGCTTTTAAATCCGGTGCATATTCTACCTTTTGGGCTACTTTTTCTGTTAGTTCAGCTACTGTAAATACCCTCTCCTCAGTCATGGCAGTGCCTCCTAAAAAAGTTATTGCAAATGCAAGGTAGTATTTAGCGCTTTAACTCTATAACCTAACTCACCTAATACAATCCAAGAGACAGAGCAGTTATCGATTATTAATTTGGAACGTCTTTTGGCATCAATACCTAAAAGCTGACAAATCAGAGTTTTAATAATTCCGCCATGCGAAACAAGAATAATATTGTCATTACGGTGAGATTTATTAACATAGTCCCAAATATATAATACTCTTTTTTCGATATCAGCCCTGCTTTCACCACCGGGATAACCATCATTGTGGCCTTGACTGACCCAATCCGGAAAGGTTTTTTTTACCTCTTCCCATTTCAGGCCTTCTAACTGACCTACATCAACTTCACGCAGACCGGTAAGTATTTTTAGGCTCCGGTTTACTTCATTAGATAGATACTCTGCCGTCTCTCTCGCCCGTTTAAGATCACTAGTATAAATAATATCTATCTGTTTACCCTTAAAATACCGCTTTAATCGCTCAGCTTGTTCTTTGCCTTGTTGGCTTAGGGGTATATCAAGCTGGCCTTGAAATCTATTTTCTAAATTGTAATCTGTAACCGCATGTCTTACTAAATAGATATTTCCCATCAGCTGTTTTCCCCCCAATATATAGCAGTGGCAACACCTAAAGCATTATCACCCGAAGCTTTGGGTGAAGCAAAACAAAGTTTGGCTAAGCTAGAATGATGGAGATCTTGCTTGAGTCTTTCCCTAATAATACCATTGGCCATTACTCCTCCTACCAGCAAAACATCAGTTACTTTAGTTGCAGCTATTAAGTTGGTAAGTACTCTCCCTACCGATTTAGCAACAGCTAAAAAAGCTGCATAGGCTATATACCTACCATCAATACCTTTTTGTATTAACTCTTTGGCTTTAGTCTCCGGACCCGAATAAGAAAGGCTACTTTCAATAACCTTTACCCCTAGGCGTAACTCAGTTGGCTTTGCCATCTCTTCGAGATATACTCCTGCAGGAAAAGGCAGCCCCATAGCTACACCAACACGATCCAAAAATTGACCCGCACTAATATCGGTTGTACCACCTAATTCTTTAATTTTTAGCATCTTATTTTCCCAACTAACTAGAACAAACTCAGTAGTTCCACCGGAGATATGCCCCGCTATAAAGGGTTTTTTAATAAGATCAGGGTTTTCAGAAAGACCTGCCCAGATATGGTTTTCCTGGTGAGATAAACATAGGTAACCTTGGCCTGCAGCTAAAGCTCTTGTAAAAGATTCTCCTACTAAAAAGCAAGGCATATAACTACCCTCTACAGGGCGCGGTTTATCGGTCACACCAAAACGCGTATCAAAAAGAGGGCCAAGTTCTTCCAAAATGGCACCTAAAGATTTTAAATGCTGAAACACCGCCTCTTGCTGCCTTAACCCCAGCTTACCTTGGGGTACATAAAGCAATTGACGGCGTTCAAACTCAATACAACCTGCTTCATCTAGCAGACAAACACTGGTTCGATAATTACTGGTATCTATACCTAAATATTTACTCATTTATTTCACGGACAACTCGTCCTAAAACTCCATTGACAAATTTGCCGGCTTCCTCACCACTAAATAGCTTAGCTAATTCCACTGCAGCATCAATTGCTAGTGGAATTGGCGTAGCATCGTAGTTTATTTCATATAAAGCTAAGCGTAAGATACTACGCTCAACATAACCCATACGTTCCAAACGCCATTCAAAACTAGCTGCTTGAATCAATTGATCCAGTGCTTCTCTTTTTTCCCAAACGTTTCTAACTAACTCCTTTTGTTTAGCTTTAACAGGAGGTTCAGCCAAAGAACAAATACTATCTAAGGTTTTACCGGTAATCTCAAGCTGATATAACAATTCCACTGCTCTTTGTCTTTTGCGGGGTTTGAGATTTGCTTTAATTTGATCGTTATCGTTATCTACCATCCCTGTTTCGCCACAACCTTTCCCATAAATCAGGGAGTGTTTCCCTGCGATCCATCCTACGCCCAAGGTAATACCCGAGACTTATAAAAGCAGCTACCACTAGGGCCCGGAAAAAACCGTATTTTAAAATCATTATCCCTACAAAAAGGCCAAAGATTGTGCCAATAATTCGACCTTTAATTGGAGAGAGCTGTTCTACTATTTCATTAAATTTTGACATAGCTAAAGCCTCCTTCTTAATTGAGGCGCGATTTAGGTTGGACTTCGATACCTGTAATGTTAACTTCAACCTTGGCAACTTTAGTGCCAACCGTATCAGCCACATAGTCTAAAACTCGCTCTTGGATTACTTTGGCAATGTCGCTAGTTTTAACATCAGCTTTGGTAGTAAGATTTAAATAGATATTTAACCCCTCAGCGGTGTTTTTAACATTGGTCTTAACATCCACTACACCTTCAATGGTTTTGGCAGCTCTTTCCGCATAGGCCTTAATGACCTTTTCAGAAATACGAATGCTACCAAGCTCGGTGTCAATTATGATTAAGTCGTCTTCACTTTTGGTATTGCCAAGCCATCTGCCGGCTAGATAAAAACCAATAATAATAAATAGCCCGCCTAAAGTTACACTCCAAACTAGGCCAGACCCTGTATTTTGCATGTTTACATAAAGATCGAGAAGAGACTGTTTAAGATTTATGCCTAAGCCTACTAAAAGAGAAGTAATGCCGACAACAACGAGAACCAGAGACGCCAAAAAAATCATAAACTTGTCCAACCAATGCATAAGAACTCCTCCTAAATTATTCCTTTAAGTAGAGTCATATTCCCTGCAAGTTTTGCTATAGCTCTATGCCCCTCCTTGAATGGAGGGGCGTAAAACTATTTAACTCTAGGTTCTTCTTTTTTAGTTTCGGATTGAGGAAAATGAATCCCATGTACCTGCACATTTATTTCTACAACCTCTAAGCCCGTCATGCTTTCGATGGCTTTTTTTACATTTTCCTGAACTGAGGTAGCTACTTCGGGTACGCGGTAGCCATATTCTAAAACAATTGCAATATCAACAGCCACTTCTACCTGGCCTACTTCAACCTTGACGCCTTTGGAAAAATTCTTGCGTCCCAGCATATCATAGATACCACCAGCTAAGCCACCACTCATGCTATAAACGCCTTCTACTTCTCCAGCGGCAAGACCAGCAATAATACCGACAACTTCATCGGCAATACGAACCTGGCCAAGGTCGGATCTTGCACTGTTTACCAATATCTGTTCACTCATATACCACACCTCCCGACCTATTTACAGTCTCATTTTAGTATACCAATTGATTTTGAAAATGACAATTAGTGGTCTTTAAGAATATGCTTGGCAATGAAGGCTGTATCTAACTCTCCTTTAATAAAATGCTCGTTTTTCAAGACCTTTTTGTGAAAAGAAATAGTGGTTGCGATTCCTTCGACGATAAATTCATCTAAAGCTCTTTGCATACGCTTAATGGCTTCTTGACGATCTTCTCCCCATACTATAAGTTTAGCAAACAGTGAGTCGTAAAATGATTGAATTTCATAACCAGCATAAGCAGCTGTATCAACCCTTACACCAAAACCCCCCGGTACTAGAAAACTTTCTATTGTCCCCGGCGAAGGCCGAAAATCTTTGTCAGGATCTTCAGCATTGATACGGCACTCAATCGCATGACCTCTAATTTGGATCTCTTCTTGACTAAACCTTAAAGGTAATCCATAAGCTATACGAA
Organism: Bacillota bacterium; assembly: GCA_018435125.1. Taxonomy (GTDB): domain Bacteria; phylum Bacillota; class DTU065; order DTU065; family DTU065; genus JAHDNZ01. The sequence goes on from JAHDNZ010000012.1 coordinate 14,289, forward strand.
TCTGCTCTTTGATTAAATCTATACCGGTAACCATTTCCGTTATCGGATGTTCAACCTGAATACGGGTGTTCATTTCCATAAAATAAAAGTTGCCTTGAGCGTCGACTAAAAATTCAACTGTGCCTGCATTAGTATATCCTGCTGCTAAAGCACCTTTTACAGCAGCTTTACCCATTTTTTCCCTTAAAACAGAATCGACTGCCATTGAGGGGGCCTCTTCCAAAACCTTTTGATGTCTTCTCTGTAAAGAACACTCTCGTTCACCAAGGTAGATTCCCTTACCGTATTCATCGATTAATACTTGCATTTCAATATGTCTGGGGCTTTCTACATATTTTTCAAGGTAGACCTCAGGTGAATCAAAAGCAGCTTCAGCTTCACTTCTGGCCAAATCATAAGCCTTTTTAAGTTCAGCTTCCGTTCTAGCTACCCTCATACCCCGTCCACCGCCTCCAGCAGCAGCCTTAACAATTACCGGATAACCAATTTCATCCGCAAAGGCAGTAGCTTCTTTAAGATTTTTTAATTTGCCGGGAGAACCGGGTATAACCGGTACTTTGGAGCTTGCCATGATCTCTTTGGCTTTGGCTTTATCACCTAAGGTAGCAATAGCGTCTCCGGTTGGACCTATAAACTTAAACCCGTTGGCCTGACATAATTCAGCAAATCCCGCTTTTTCAGCAAAAAATCCATAGCCTGGATGAATTGCGTCTACACCTGCCACAATAGCTGCACTTATAATATTAGGGATGTTAAGATAACTCTTGCTTTGTTTGGCTGGTCCAACACAATAAGCCTCATCAGCTAGCTGAACGTGTAACGATTCTTTATCAGCCTCGGAATAGATAGCCACGGTTTTAATACCCATCTCCTTGGCTGCTCTAATTACTCTAAGAGCTATCTCTCCGCGGTTAGCAATCAAGATTTTACGAAACAAGCCAACCACCCCCTTACAATCTTTCTAGTAAGAATAGTGGCTGATTGTATTCGACAGGCTGACCATTTTCCGCCAAGATTTTTATAACACGGCCTTTCACTTCCGCGGTAATCTCGTTCATTAACTTCATCGCTTCTATGATACAAAGTGTATCCCCGCTTTCAACTACAACTCCCTCTTTTACAAACGGATCAGCATCTGGCGCAGGAGCTCGGAAAAATGTTCCTACCATAGGAGCATAGATGGTGAGCATCTCTTGCTCCAGATCGGTTTCTCTTATCTTGGCAACCAGTTTATCGTCATCAAATAATACCGCATCGGCTGCCTTTAATCTACTTGCTTCTTTTTTCTTTAAAACAGGTGCTTTTTCCAATTTCAGCTTAAACCCATTGGTATCTTCTAGTTCTAATTTAGCGAGGCTACTTTCATCTAAAAGCTTAATTAAATCGCGGATGTCTCTTAAGTCCATTCCAAGGCCTCCTTTATACTAGATCTATTGTTTGCTAAATATAATAATAAATTTCCTGCTAACTCATATTAGTAGTTGAATATAGAAGTTCGTTATAAGGAGGCTTAGTTCCTTCTAAATACTGGTAAGAACGATTTGTTCCCTATTAAAGGTAGTCATATTAAACAATATCTCCCCGATCGCTTCTACTTTGTCTTTAGTTAAACTTTTAGCAACAACCAGAACTTTGCTTTCTTCGATAGAAATAACTGTTTCACCATAACCTTTAGCTTTGAGTATGCTTTCTAATTCTTCTTCCTGATTAATTTTTTTATTTTGTGATAGTAATTCTAAAGAAGCCTCTGAATTGCCATCATTAGCTAATTTTTCTAAATCCAGTTTAACATTTTCTCTGGCAATATCACGGCTTAATCTATACTCGAGTAAGGGATCATAAAAGTTTGCGGTTTCTTCAGCCTGGGGTTGTTCTTTAGGATCAAAATCAATATTAATATCCAGAAAGTCATCTTCGTTGTAGTAATCATGGTTAAGATTACCTGCAACAGACATGTCACCGGTATTTAAGGCGAAAATCTCACGCCCACGAAAATTCCACCAGATCGTTAAACCGGCACTAAGAATCACTAAAACTACTAACCAACCCATTAGCCTTTTCACGCTCAGCACCTCATTCCTTTCCTAATATCACTATACGTCCCAGGGGTAGATCCCATAAGGCACGCACTGCCTCTATTAGCATTAGTTTTTGGGCTGTGGATATTTTTTTGTTTAAGGTTATTACTACTCCACTTACTTTAGCTGCCTGCCTCTGGAGAATATAGCCTGTTTCACCATTGTCTTGACGCATTCTTACAATTTCTCTATCCTCTTTAATCGACTTTACTTGATTCTTATCATACTCAGTTTCAGTCTTTATATCGGTAGCTAAATATAGCTTGCCGTTATCTGAATAAGTTATCATCACTTTTACACTACCAAGACCTAAAGTGGATAAAATCTCTTTGAGTTTTTCTTCATCATCTTGGGGTGGACTTTCTGCTGTAGTTTTTTCTATTTTGGTATTTGGACTAGAATGTCCGGCAAAACTCCCCCAAATAAGTAGCACTAGGCCTAAAATTCCAAAAAACACCAAAGGCCAGGGAATTTTTTGCAAATACTCTTTATAGGTTTTCATGGTAACAACCCCTCAAGACTGATTTCCAAAAGCAGATCAGAAAGCTTTAAAATTTGCCAGATCGGATTTAAAAGCATAATCAAAAAGATCAAACCAAATACTAGGCGTACTGTTTTACCTAGTCGTTCTTCCTTAATTAATAAAGAACTTATTTCTTCAAAAAAGCAAAGCCCTATTAGCTGTGCCAAAGTCTGCCAGATTATCTCCACACTATCACCTCAAAAGTAAGCTCCCTAGAGCCGCCAAAACACCTATACTGATATAAAACATAATGGCAGTCAGAACAATTAGACTTAAAAAAAGAGTAACACTTTTTTCCATGGTCTCTAAAGCACCTAAAAAACGCGTTTCCACCACAGGCTCTATTAAGGCCTGCAAGAGTTTATAAACTAAAACCAGAGCCGAGAGCCTTATTATCGGAAAAAGGGTTGTAAAAAGTAAAAACAAAAGACCTGCAGATGTTGTTAAAGACTGAACAGCTTTAGTCGATGCTTGTAAAAGATCGGTGGAGCTTGCTACCTGCCCGCCAATTAAAGGGACAGTCCCAACTATAAACTTAGCGGTTCTGTAGGTGAGTGAATCCTGAGCTGCACTACCTATGCCAAGAGAGGTTATCAGGCCAAAAAAGACGGTATTGATTAGGCCGAGTAAAAAAAGACTAAACCAGCGGAAAAATCCTGAAAGGCGAGTCAGTCTCGGTTTTTTTGTTACATAGCTAGCCAAGCCCAATACTCCGGAGGCAAGTGCGAGAGGTAAGATTATCTTTTCAAGCAGCACACTGACTGTGGCACTTAAGCCGATTATCAAAGGAGATATAGTAATAGTAGTTATTAGCTCTCCTCCCGCAGCCACAGTAGCTGCCACCAGAGGTACCAGAATCTTTACGATATTGCTCAAAAGGGTAATTGTGGCCTGGGTAAGCCTTACAGTCTCTTTTAAACTGGAGACCAAAAGCAGGACCAACACCAAGTAAGCAGCCAGAAAACCTGCTTCGCCCGCTTCTTTACTAAAAGATGCTGCTATCTCTTTAAAAATCGCTGCTAAAACTGCTATGATAATTATTTGCCCCATTAGTTTGGTATGTAGATAGACCTCCTGCCACAAGTAGCGCCAAATCTGTTGCACAACTTTTTGGGGAGTTGGATTTTGCATAATCTTTTTTATATTTAAGGGTTCAAGGGTATCGGGAATCAACTCCTCTAGTTCAGATGGAAGATCGAGTTCTGTTAGCGGTGCTCCTAAGGCTGAAACCGACAGAAAAAATACCAAGATCCAGATCATTTGGGCAGTACCTCCAACAATCCGGTAAGAACTGCTTTTAAGACTGGCAGAGACAGTACAGCTATTACAACTTTTCCTGCCAGCTCAATTTTAGCTGCTAAGGCACCTTCGCCACTATCTCTGGCAATATCGGCAGCTAAACCAGATAGAAAAGCTGTGCCTAGTACCTTACCCATCAATTCAAGATATGCGAATTTTATACCTGATATGTGGCCAAACTCTCTTAAGGAGTTCCACAAAATTACCAGCGGCTCAAATATTAACATCAGGATTAGTAAAAGACCGGCCAGCAATACCGGAAGAGAGGCCTCTTTTAATCTTTCATTGAGAATTAAGGTGGCTACCAGAGTGATAAGACCAACCCCAACCACCTGCCAAACAACCATGCTTCTTCCCTCCTAAAGATTAAAAAGAGAACGAACTTTACTAAACAGCTGAGCTACAAGCTCTAAAACCAAAACCAAACCGATAACCACTCCAGCAAGAGTTACTAATTGCGCCATCTCTTCCTTGCCGGCCTGTTTTAAAACCGAATGTGCCACAGCAGTTAAAAGCCCTAAACCTGCTAGTTGCAAGAGAAGTTCAACCTGCACGTAAATTACCTCCTAGCACGTAAGAAGTACTATTAGTAATGCGGTAAGCGGTGATAGCCAGCGCCACAGCGGAGTTACTTTCTGTAATCTTTCTCGGTATTTTAACCTGCTTGCTTCAAGGCGTGATAAAGCTTTGAGAATCAAGGCGGTTTGATCTTTTTCCGAACCTCTTCCGAGTCTGATACCTACTTCAAAAAGCAGCCTCTGCTCTTCTTCCTTAAAAGGCAAAAAATCAACATCAAACAAACAAGCTTCTCCATTTTGGGCTCTTGTAGCAGCTTCGCTAAAAAAAGGCTTGGTCTTTTTTACTGCTTTGGCTGCCTGATTAAACGCCACCGGAAGTGGTTTGAGAGCAAAAGATATCTCATTTTCAATAATGGCCAAGCCTAACTGTAATTCTTCGATGAGATTAATATAATTTTCTTCACGTCTTATGCCCCACAGGCCAAAGATCAGACCGGTAAAAAGAATCAGCAGCTGGCCTAGTATTTTCATTTTTCAAACCTCCCACAAAAAACGGTTTTTCTCCTGGTGTGCCTCTAAGACAGACTCCTAACTCGAAAAAACTCCGAGGAATCTCTGTCCCATGCCAGGTTGCTAAAACCTTAACACCCATCTGACTCGCTTTTTGCATCACGCATAGATCCGCAGCAAAACCAATCTCATCAGTAGCAATTAGATCCGGGCGCATGCCTCTTAAAAGTATTTCAAAGCCTTCTTTTTTAGAGCAGCCTGTTAATATATCTACCGTAAAACCGATATCAAAGGTAGGTTGGCCCTTAATAGAGGCTGCTATCTCACCCCTTTCATCAATAACACCGATGGTATAATATTTGCCTGCCAAATACCGGATTAAATCCCTTAAGATGGTGGTTTTCCCTGAACCCGGTGGTCCCACAATTAAGGTGTTTTTTAAGCCGGTGTTATAAAACGGATATAAAAAAACTGCTGCGTTTGGTATATCCTTGGCTAAGCGAATGTTTAATGAACTAATATTTTTTTGCATTTTAACACCGTTTTCATCGCGACTAAGCTCGCCGGTAATTCCTACTCTGTTTCCTCCGGGCAGCATTAAATATCCCTGTCGCAGCTCCTGTTTATAAGCATATAAAGAAGCCTCTGTAATTTTGTCTACCGTTTCTGAAATATCTCTTGGAGTTACTATATAGGCCTCTTTAATAGCACAGATCCTCCCATCTAAAACTCCACACTCTTTAGCCAAAAAACGAATGGTAAGAGGCCTTCCCAAACGAAGCCTTATCTCGGTGGCTTCTTGCCACAGGTTTTGAATTTGTTTTTTTACACTCTCAGCCAAGTAGTGCTCCATATCTTTTCCTCCGCTTTGCAAGGACAATCTTATGCTAATACATATTAATCTCTCTCCTTGTTTATGCCAGCTCAAAACAGGGATTTCTTGTTATTTAGCCAAATAACAAGGTAATGATTTGGATAGGTAATATGGAGGTAATTAAATGATCACTGGTTCTTTTCTGGATTTTGTTCACCACAATCCTAAAGAAACTACCTGGAATGAACAGACCATAGCTTTTAGCGATAAAATGTGGGAAGCCAAAGTAGACGAGATGGCTGAAATCGGTATCGAATATCTGGTTGTGTTATCGGTTGCTCTAGACTACAAGTCTTTTTATCCCTCTAAAATCTTTCATAAATGGGATCTTAAAGCCCAAGATCCCTTGGGAGCTGTTTTACATGCCGCGGAAAGAAACAAAATGAAGGTCTTTTTAGGTGCAGGTTTTTATGGAGACTGGACCAAGCCTTGGGAAGCTTTTTCAGACCTTGGCGTACGCCAAAAAACCAAAGCCGCTATCGAAGAACTAGCCTTACAATATGGTGACTATCGCAGCTTTTATGGTTTTTACTGGCCTAACGAGCTTGGAATTGACGGCTACTTCCCTCAGATCTTTATTGACCATGTTAACGAATGCAATAACTTGGCTAAAGCTAATCTACCCAAGGCTAAAACTCTGATTGCTCCTTATGGAACCAATAAAGCCATCCCCGATGCAACCTATGTCAAGCAATTAAAGGAACTGGGAGTTGATATAATAGCTTATCAGGATGAAGTCGGTGCCAGAAAAAGCAGACCCGAGGACTTAAGTAAAATCTTTTCGGCCCTAAAAAAAGCCCACCAACAAGCTGAGGTTTTACTGTGGGCCGATATGGAGATCTATGAATTTGCGGGTGAAATTTTAGTTTCACCGCTTTTACCGGGTAATTTCCAAAGAATTACAAAGCAAATAGATGCCCTTTCCCCGCTGGTAGATGAGATTATCTGTTATCAATATTTAGGTATGATGAATAAACCAAATTCGTTGGCCTTTGCCGGTACTAAAGAATCGAAAGAGCTTTATAAGGCTTATACCGCAAGATATAAAACCCAAAACGAAATCAAATTTTCCAAGTTTGCCAATGAGGTAAATGGTTAATTAAAGAATAAAAGCGACCACTAGGGTCGCTTTTAATAATGCATAGCTTTCAGAGCTTTAATCAACTCTTTGACAGCCTCATTATCACTATCTTTCTCACTGGATTTTCGGAGACAATTTCTAATATAGTTTTCAAGTAAAATCTCGCCGGTTTTGTTTAAAGCAGCACGTGCGGCCCAGATCTGATGGAGAATATCCAAACAGTATTTTTCTTGGGCAATCATATTCTTAACACCACGGATCTGACCCTCGATACGGTTTAACCTGTTAATTAAACTATCTTTGATATTATCATCAGCCAACCTTTTTCCCACCCTTCAAATGCTGATAGGGGTTTTGCCACCTTTTAAGTTTTAAGGCGTTAGCAACTACAGATACTGAGCTAAAAGCCATGGCTGTTGCCGCTAAAACCGGTGAAAGTAAACCCATGGCTGCCAGAGGAATACCTAACGAATTGTAAAACAAGGCCCAGAACAGATTTTCCCGAATATTTAGCATGGTTTTTTTACTTAAATCAATAGCTGCAGGTATTAAAGCCAAATCACCATTTAACAAAGTAATCTGAGCGGCCTCTATAGCAATATCTGTACCAGTAGCCAAGGCAATACCCAAATCGGCGGTAGCTAAAGCTGGAGCATCATTGATACCATCACCTACCATACCGACTACTAAGCCTGCCTCTTTGAGTCTTAATACCTCCTCAGCCTTTTTATCAGGTAAAACCTCTGCCAAAACATTTTCAATGCCTAACTCTTTAGCCACAGCCTGAGCCGTTTGCCAGTTATCTCCCGTTAAAAGATACACTTGTATCTTAAGCTTTGTTAAAATATTTACTACTTCAGCTGCGTTCTCTTTAAGGGTATCTGCCACAGCAATAATGCCCTGCAGGGTGTTATCTATCCCTAAAAGCATAACGGTTTTCCCTTCAGTTTCGAGGTGAGCTATTTGGGTTTCATAATCCTGGTAATTAACCTTTTCTTCCTCTAGCAACAGGCGGTTGCCAATTATGACTTTTTCCCCATTAAGATAAGCATTTAACCCTCTTCCCGGTAGCGCAGTAAACTCTTCTACCTCAAAGAGCAAAGCTTCATTCGCTCTTTTTATGATTGCTTCAGCCAGAGGATGCTCTGATTTACTCTCTAAACTGGCTGCAATTTGCAGCAGTCTTTCCGTAGAGAGTTTACCCACTGAGATAATATCGGTAACCACAGGCTCTCCTTGGGTTAAGGTCCCTGTTTTATCCAGGACTAAGGCATTGATTTTATGGACTTTTTCCAGATATTCTCCACCTTTAATGAGAATGCCATTTTCTGCCCCTTTGCCTGTGGCCACCATAATTGAGGTAGGAGTGGCCAGACCAAGTGCGCAAGGGCAGGCGATAACCAAAACCGCTGTGAAGTTTAAGAGGGCCCTAGTTAAATCACCCCTTTGCAAGAAAAGAATCCAGAGTAAAAATGTCGCAACTGCTATTATAATAACTGCCGGTACAAAACGGGCAGCTACATAATCTGCGAAGCGTTCGATAGGTGCTTTTGAGCTTTGTGCCTCTTCAACAACTCTAATCACTTGGGCTAAAAAAGTATCTCCTTTAACCTTGGTAGCCTTAAAAGTAAATGAACCGGTTTTATTGATTGTCGCTCCAATGACATAATCTCCCACATTTTTTTCTATCGGCAAAGACTCTCCTGTTACCATGGATTCATCTATAGCCGATCGGCCTGAGACAATAACACCATCAACCGGAACTTTTTCTCCCGGTAAAACCTTAATCAGATCATCGGTCTTAACAGTATCAATAGCCACCTCAACAAAGTCTTCTCCTTGATAAACACGAGCTGTTTTGGCGGCTAAACCCAGCAGTTTTTTAATGGCCTCTGAGGTTTTCCCTTTAGCTAGGGCTTCCAGATACTTGCCTAAAATAATTAAGGTTATTATCAAGGCAGAGGTTTCAAAATAAACCCCACTAATACCCAGTTTTTCTCCCCAAAATAAGGATATAATACTATAAACATAAGCCGAGGTCGTTCCCAAGGCAACTAAAACAGACATGTTAGCACTCCTGGCTTTAAGGGCATAGAAGCTATCGCGGTAAAACTGGTAACCAGCCCAAAACTGCACCGGTGTGGCCAGTATCAATTGGAGATAATCGCTTTTTAACAAGGGATACAGTTTTACGTGTGTCATATGCAACATCATAATCAGTACCAGAGGTAAAGAAAAAAAGGCTGCTATAATAAATCTTTGTTTTTGCTTTTTCAGTTCCTTGGCATGGTGATTAGTCTTTGGATCAAATAAATTGTCTGCACTAATCTTCGCCTCATATCCTAGTCCATTAATAAAAGTCTCAATTTGTGCCGGGTCAATAAGACTAGGGTTATATATTACTCTAGTTTGATTGGTTGCAAGATTAACCTGAGCTTTATTAATGCCTTCTAGGTTAAAAAGGCCCTTTTCAATCCGCGAAGCACAAGCTGCACAACTCATACCGGTAATATCAAAAACTGCTTTTTCATTGGCTATACCATAGCCAAAATTAACTATTAACTTATCGATCTCTGCTTCCGAAAGTATTGCTTTATCATAAACTACCCAGGCTTTATTGGTCGCAAAATTCACACTGCTATCAATAACACCTGGTAGATGTTTTAAACCCTCTTCCAGACGCAAAGCACAAGCTGCACAACTCATACCGGTTATTGTTTTTTCGAGCTTTACTTTTTGCACTTTGAACACCTCACTGCCTTATTTATACCCTCCAAGGGTATCTCTAAGCAAGTTTTTTAGATCTTAGCTTTTACTAAAATAGTATTATTAATCCTACCAAGCATAGATCCATAATTCTTATATATTTCTAAGAAACCCCTTTTAAGTGGGGTAACTATGATACAATAACAGTAATAGCCTAGTTATAGAAAAGTTGCTAATGAGGTGATTTTTATGTCCAAAAAAAGCTTCCTTGTTTACCTGATGTTACTTTGTTTTTCTGCTCTGACTTTAGCTGCTCCCAAACTTTTAGAAGGTTCACTTGAGTATCGGTCTACATTAATGAACATTGACATCACCTATCCTGTCTTAATTAGTGGTACAAATCAAGCCGCCATAGATAGAATCAACAGTACCATAAAACGCGATACCGATAACTTCTACCACTACTTTTTAAACTACCAAAAACAACCTATAAGAGAATCCTTAAAATATGATGGTCATATCTCTTACGATATCACCTTAAACGAAGCTGACCTTTTAAGTGTTAATATTACCTACTATGAATTTACCGGTGGCGCACATGGTACCTATGAGCTTGTTAACTATACCTTCGATACAAAAACCGGAAAAAGGCTAACTCTCAAGGATCTATTCTTTGCAGAGTTTAACTATAAAGAATTTATCGAAAGTGTGATAGCTAAAGAAATCGAGGCTAATAAAAGCGAGTATTTCGAAGATGCAATTCAAACCCTTGCTCAAAGCAACTTTTCTTTTTACCTTGAACCTGAAAAATTAGTGATCTATTATGGACTTTATGAAATAACTCCTTATTGCAATGGCATTCCGACATTTAACTTGCCTCTTAGTCTTTGCCAAGATAAATTGCTCCTTAAATGGTAAGGGAAAAAACGGAGGGAATTTGCCTTTTAGCCTAAGCTTTCTTTTTAACCTTTTCTATGTTAGCGACTTTAAGATTAAAAAAAATAACTGGCCTTAAAAGGCCAGTTATTTTTTAGTCTTCATCTTTAGTATCTACATCTACTACTTCTAAATCATCATCATCTTCATAGATGGAAACACCGCAATTAGGACAAACAATATCTTCATCACCATAGAGCTTATAGGCAGAAATTAAAAAACTTTCACCACAATTATCACATTCCATTGTTAAGGTGTCATCATCGTCTTCTTCATAGTCATCTTCGTCACAAAATACCGTTTCTTCGACCTCAGCTAAATCATCATCGATGGAATCTACATACTCACCTAGATTGTCAAGGTCGTCATCAAGCATCTCTAACTCGTCGGCTATTTGTTCTAAAACCGCCATAACAGCATCCCAGAGTTTCTGATTTTTTTCACTCTCAAGCTCACCTAAACCTGCTAAAAGGCCTCGTAAATAAGCAACTTTTTCTTTCACTGCACTCATTTAATTTCCCCTCCCTTTTAAGGTATACTCATTCTAGACACGGGACAGGTATTCGTTAGTTCTGGTATCTACACGAATTTTATCTCCGTTTTGCACAAAAAGCGGCACCTGAACTATCACACCAGTTTCAAGTTTAGCTGGTTTTGAACCACCGGAAGCGGTGTCACCTTTGATTCCGGGATCGGTTTCGGTAACAACTAAATCAGCATAAGTTGGCAAGTCCAATGAAATAGCTCTGCCATTATAAAACTGAATGACAACTGTATCGTTTTCTTTTAAATAGAATTTACCATTGCCAATAATATCCTCGGTTACAAAAGTTTGTTCGTAGGATTGGGTATCCATAAAATAATAGTTTTCTTCCATAGCATAAAGGTATTGCATTTCTCGTGATTGGACTTGTGCTCTCTCTAGCTTTTCACCAGCTCTAAAAGTTTTTTCTAATGTCTGACCTGTTTCCACATTCTTTAATTTAGTGCGTACAAAAGCCGCACCTTTACCTGGCTTAACATGTAAAAATTCAACTACCACCCAGACAGCACCCTCTAATAACAGAGTAGTGCCTGGTCTAACATCATTGCTGGAAATCATTCTAACACATCCTTTGCCTCAGCATAAGACTATAAGTTCCTTAGAACTCAAGGAGAGCCGCCTTGCTCCCTCAGCTTCGACCACCACTAAATCCTCTATCCTAACTCCACCTTTTTGGGGGAGATAGATACCTGGCTCAATAGTAATAATCATATTTTCTTCTAGGATTGTATCGGCTTGCGGCGAGATGCGGGGTTGTTCATGAATATCCAAACCCACACCATGACCCAAACCATGTCCAAAATTATCTCCATAACCCAAGTCCGTAATAATGTCTCTGGCTATCTTGTCTATTTCGAAACCGCTTTTACCTACTTTAACAGCTTTAAGTGCTTCCTCTTGGGCTTTAAGTACGATCTCATAGATCTCTTTTAGAAAACCATCTCCATACCCCACAGCTACGGTACGGGTCATATCAGAGTGATACCCTTCATATACTGCACCAATATCTAGGGTTACAAACTCACCTGCTTTTATAGTTTTCTCGGAAGCCACACCGTGAGGCAGAGCGCCTCTTTCTCCGGAGGCCACAATAAAATCAAAGGCTACCTGACTGGCTCCTTTTCTTTTCATGGCAAATTCTAACTCTCTAGCGATATCTTTCTCCCTAACTCCGGGTTTTATGAAATCGCAAACCTCTAAGAAAGCCTCGTCTGTTATCCGCGCAGCTTCCTCGATTAAGGCGATCTCTTTTTGGTCTTTAACAATCCTTAGCTTTTCCACTATATCTTTAGTACCTGTGACTGCCGATGCAAGTTTTTCTTGCAGTTTTTGATAGTTTTCCCAGGTTAAATTACTGGCTTCAACCAAAAGGGTCTTAGCCCCTTTTGTCAATTCGGCTACACTGTCAAAAACAATTGGCTTGTGAATTACAATCTCTAAATGGGGACACTGCAGTTTAGCTTGTTCAGCATAACGGAAATCAGTTAGAAAGTAAGCCTCACTTTGATTTAAAAGCACATAACCGGAAGTACCGGTAAAACCACTTAAATAGCGTACATTCTTGGGATCTGTAACGAAAAACCACTGGAACGGTGCCAACTCAGCTTGAATTTTTTCAACTCTTTTTTCCACTATTTGCCACCTCGAATAAGTTTAACAAGTGCATTTAACCCCAGTGAATAACCCCAGGTACCAAATCCGGCAATCAAACCATCACAAGCAGCTGCAGTAAGTAAATGTCTGCGCTCTTGTTCTCTTTTGAGTACTTTTGATATATGGACTTCAACCTTAGGTATACTAACAGCCCTTAGAGCATCATAGACAGCAAGGCTGTAATGGGAATAGGCACCGGGGTTTATTAAAAGCCCGTGTGCTTTTAATCTTGCTTCCTGAATTAATGTCACAAGCTCTCCCTCACCGTTTTTTTGAAAAAAGCTTATACTAACCTCTTGTTGAAAAGCTTGTTCCCTTAAGATGTTTTCCACATCTTTTAAGGTTTCCCTGCCATAAATATCCGGTTCTCTTTCACCAAGTAAATTCAAATTAGGCCCATTGAGGACCCAAATCGTCTCGTGCACATTTAATCTCCCTTTCTAAGGCTAGCTATTGCTTTTCTAAATTCAGCAAAATCAACCTTTTGACCGTAGAGCGCTTGATAATCACTTGTAGGAAGCACCCAGTATACAATACCGGAGGCGCTTTTTTTATCACTAAAGGTCTTTTCCCACCAGATTTTAGGATCAATATCACCAAAAGGCCTTAGCGGCAAGTTTAAGTTTTGTAACAGATTCTTAACCTGCAGATAGGTCTTTTCGTTTAGTAAACCACGTTCTAGAGCTATACTGCAAGCTATCAATAAACCAATAGCCACCGCTTCTCCATGGTAGTATGTCTTATATGAGCCAATTTCTTCCAAAGCATGTCCGGCTGTATGTCCCAGATTAAGAAGAGACCTTAATCCTTTTTCCTTTTCATCCTGGGTCACAATGCTAGCCTTGATAGCCACATTCATTTTAACTAGTTCAGTTAAAAAAGTAGCTTCGCGTTTTAAAACTTTATCCTTATTTTCATCCAAAAAGTCAAGCAGTCCGCTGGATGGAATAATTAGACCATGCTTAACAATCTCAGCATAACCATTATAGTATTCTCTTTCAGGTAGACTCATAAGAGTGACAATATCAGCAATAACTGCTTGAGGTTGATAAAAGGCTCCCACTAAATTTTTACCTTGGCGCAGGTTAAAACCGGTTTTACCCCCTACCGAAGCATCAACCTGTGAGAGAAGAGTTGTCGGCACCTGGATAAAACCAATTCCACGCAAAAATGTTGCGGCGGCAAAACCGGTTAGATCGCCAACAACCCCTCCTCCTAAAGCAATTAAACCGCTTTGCCTATCCAAACCACTTTCAAGAGCTTTTTCCCATATCAACTCGATTGCGGCTACAGTTTTATAGATCTCTCCTGCCGGAAGAGTTATTTGGGCAACATCCAAGCCCTCTTTAATTAAAGACTGCTTAGCCGTTTTAAGATACAGTGGACCGACATTACTGTCTGTTACCAAAAGGACCTTTTTAAACCCCAATTGAGAAACCTTAACTCCTAAAAGGTTAAGTAGATCTTTTCCGACCACAACCGGATAGCTTTTTAGACCTATATTAATGGTGATATCCATAAAATAACCTCCCTGGCCACCTCAGTTGGGGTCTTTTCATCGGTATTAATAACATGCTTGGCGACTTCCATATAAAGCGGTTCGCGTTGTGCCAAGAGCTTTTTAAGGTCTTCATTAAGCAGCGGTCTTGAACCGGGAGCTTTTATAAGTCTGTTTTCTATCTCTAAAAGACTTGTTTTTAAGTAGACTACAGGCATTCTGGCTAAAAATTCACGGTTTTGGGGTTTAGTTATAATACCTCCTCCGGTAGCAATAATACCACTAGCCGGAGTTTGAAGGAGTACTTGGGTTTCTCTCTTTCTAAAGCCAGCTTCCCCTTCTTTAGAAAAGATCTCAGAAATTGTAAGGCCGGATAGTTTTTCAATGCTTTGGTCTAAATCAATAAATGCTACCCCGAGTTTTTCTGCCACTAACCTACCTACAGTACTTTTCCCACTACCCATAAATCCCACCAGATATAAAACCATGGTTAGAGCTCCTTTAATCTTTGCAGATAGCTGTTAAAATTAGCCCTACAATCGTTAATATTATCACTGCCGAATTTTAATAGTAGGTTTTTACCAAGCACCCAGGCTACCATGGCCTCTGCCACTATAGCTGCAGCACTAACGGCACAAGTATCTGATCTTTCCACTGAGGCTAGAACCTTTTTATGAGTTTTTAGTTCAACCGTTTTTAGAGGCTTATAAAGGGTTGGAATTGGTTTCATGGCTGCCCTTAAAAGGATCTCCTCACCGTTTGAGATACCTCCTTCAATACCTCCGGCCCGATTGGAGTAGCGCTTATAGCCCTTATCATAACCTATTTCATCGTGGGCGAGACTACCAGAAAGAGTACTTAGAGCAAAACCGGCTCCAATTTCTACCCCTTTTATTGCTGGCACACTCATAACCGCTTGAGCTAGTTGCCCGTCAAGCCGTTGATCCCACTGTACATAACTACCTAAACCCGGCACTACTCCGGTAACCTTAATCTCGAAAATACCTCCCAGAGAATCTCCCGTTTGTTTGGCTCTATCGATCTCTTGCATAAAGGGAGTAGGATCACCAAGTAATCTTAGGGGAGAGTTGTCTAATTGTTCTAAATCCCAATTTTGATAGTGGTTTTGATCGACTACACTGCCAATGGCCACTACCCTAGAAAAAGTCTTAATACCAAATTCTTTTACCAAAAGCTGAGCCAGTGCTCCTGCCAGTACTCTGGAAGCAGTCTCTCTGGCTGAGGCTCTTTCTATTACCGATCTTAAATCATCGAAGCCATATTTCATAGCCCCGGCTAGATCGGCGTGTCCCGGTCTTGGAGCAAAAGCTTTGGCGGTAAGCTTATTTAGTTTAGGATCTTGATCTATTTCTACCTCAGAGGTATCCAAACCACTAAATACCTCTTGCCATCTTTTATGATCCTTGTTGGCAATTATAACACTAAGTGGTGAGCCAATAGTTTTTCCGGCAATCACACCTGAAAGAATTTGGGCTTGATCAGTTTCTATTTGCATACGACCTCCGCGGCCATAACCTTTTTGTCTTAATTTAAGACGATAGTTAATAAACTCCTCATCTATGGTAAGCCCTGAGGGTAAACCGTCAATAATAACATTTAACGCTTTACCATGGCTTTCTCCTGCTGTTAGAAACCTCACCTCTATCACCACCTCATCCATTTTTCTCTAATTTCGCTTGCTTGTAAAATAATTCCTGCTGATACCTTGACAACACTTTTATACTGCTTTATTATTGACTCATAGTTAATTAATTAATGAACTATGAATGGAGGTTGCAAGATGAGTAAAGACTGTTGTGATAGCTACAGTCCTTCTTCGGACTCTTTTAATGATATTAAAGAAAAGTTGCCTGTAATTGAATGCTTAGCGGAGATCTTTAAGATCCTAGGAGACCAAACACGGGTCAAGATACTTTATATTCTATCCCAAAAAGAGCTTTGTGTCTGCGATATAGCCAATATTCTTAATATGAGTATGCCAGCTATCTCCAATCATTTAAGAATTCTGCGTGCTTTAAGACTTGTCAGCTACCGTAAAAAAGGACGTTCGGTCTATTACACTTTAGCAGATAAACATATCGAAGATCTCATTAAAATCGCTCATGAGCACTTTGTCACTGAGGAGAACTGATTTAGATGAAATACGATATTAATGGGTTAAACTGCCCTGCTTGTGCGGCTAAAATCGAAAATAAATTAAAGTTAGAACTAGATCCTAAAGCTGTAATCGATATAAATACTAAAACATTAACTTTAAGTGAAGATACCCTGCCATCTGCTACTAAGATAATTCAAAGTATCGAACCAACTGTAACTATCACTCCAAAAACAAAAGCCAAAAAATATCACTATCTAAATGCCAGCAACTATTCTTTAGTGGCCGCTGTAATCTCTTTTGGTTTAGGGTTTTTAGTCAGGCCTTTCTTTTTATTTGGGTTTATTTTAGCCGGCTATCAGGTGCTTTTTAGTGCCTTAAGAGGCCTTATCCGCCATGACTTTCTCGATGAAAAATTTCTGATGTCGCTTGCTACCATAGCAGCTATAGCTGTAGGTGAGTGGGCAGAAGCTGCTGCGGTAATGATACTTTATAGTATCGGCGAACTCTTTGAGGAACTAGCGAGTAATAAAACTAAGAAATCTGTAACCTCACTCATGGAACTTACCCCTGAAAAGGTACGTGTCATAAATGCTAATACCGAGGTGATAAAATCTCCCGGTGAGGTTTTGCTAGGAGATCTAATCCTGGTAAAACCAGGTGAGAGAATCCCTCTCGATGGTGTTATCCTAGAGGGAACGAGTTTAATTGATACCTCAGCCTTAACCGGAGAATCCTTGCCAAAAGCCATTCAAAAAGGCGAAACCGTTATGAGCGGAACAATTAATCAAACCTCTCCGCTTATTATTCAAGTTACTACCCTAGAAAGAGATTCAACGGTTACAAGAATGCTCAAACTTCTTGAAGAAGCATCTTTAAAGAAAGCTCCTGCTGAAAGATTTATTACTCGTTTCGCTCGTTATTATACACCCATAGTTGTAGCCGGAGCTTTAGTAGTTTTTTTGCTTTTTCCCCTTCTTGGCTTTGGCAGTTTCTCTGCTTGGGGGTATAGAGCATTAGTTTTGCTAATAGTTTCTTGTCCTTGTGCTTTAGTTATCTCTGTCCCCTTAGCTTACTTTTCAGGCTTAGGACGAGCTTCGCAGTTAGGAATTTTAGTTAAAGGTGGCGAAGTCTTCGATAACCTAAATCAGCTTGATACCGCTATCTGGGATAAGACCGGTACTCTAACCAGTGGCGAATTTGTAGTAGTAAATGTAAAACCAATGGCTAGCCAACCAAGAGACGAACTTCTAAGGCTGGCAGCCAGCCTTGAGCTCTACTCCAATCATCCTCTGGCTCAAGCTGTGGTTAAAGAAGCCCAAAATAGCCCACTTTATCCGGTAACTAACCTTACAGAGTTGCCTGGTTTTGGACTTGAAGGTTTTATCGAGGATCAGAAAATTTCAGTTGGCAGCCTAAAATATATCCGATCTCTAGGTTATGAATTAAATGAAGACTTTAGTAATACAGCTATCGCTGTAGTCTTTGATAATAAGCTTTTAGGAGTTATAGAGCTAGCCGACAAGCTTAAACCGACTTCAAAACAGGCTTTGCTTGATTTAAAAAGTATGGGTCTTAAAACCATAGTCTTAACCGGTGATCAAAAGCAGAGTGCTCTGGATACCTTAAAAGAAATAGACCTCGATGACATCAAAGCAGAACTTCTACCCGAAGATAAACTCAATTATGTAAATGAGCTTTCTAAAAAAGGCGAGCGGGCTGTTTTTGTAGGCGATGGTATCAATGATGCCCCTGTTCTTGCCAGCTCTTATGTTGGTATTGCCATGGGGGGTATGGGTAGTGATGCTGCCATTAATGCCAGTGATGTAGTCTTAATAACTGATGATCCTAGTAAAGTTCCGCTCTTGCTGCAACTCTCTAAAGCAGTTAGAAAAAAGGTAGTAAGTAATATTGCCCTTACTTTGTCAGTTAAATTTGTAGTTATAATCCTTTCGCTTTTGGGCTATGCTTCCATGTGGCAAGCGGTAATAGCTGATGTAGGCATTACCATCATTGCTATTTTAAATGCCGCTTCTTTATTTAAGAAATTCAATTAAAGCTAAGTTAACCTCAACCAGGGTGCTTATTAGCACCCTGGTATTTTAGTTTATGAGCTGTTTTTTAAAAAATATTTTTCCTGATTAAGAAGGAAGGTTATGCTTGTCTCGTAAAATAGGTAATAGACAACAAGATTAGTTAGGTGGTGAAACTGTGAGCGTAAATCGCCTTAATATTTTAGGTTGCCAAGCCAACCATCCCCTCAATTATCTAAAAGCTATAGGCCTTCTAAAGATTATCTCCTTACAATTAGAGCCTTCGGTAAAAGGCTTTTATGACCATGACTCATTTATCCTTGAAACTAATTTATCTAAAGAGCAAATAGCTAACTTTTTTGTTCATAAATATATCCCTTCTCCCATCTTGTCACCCTTTTTAAGACTGAGAAACAATGTTCTCTTGGAAAATTTAACTCGAGCTGAAAATCCACGTCTCTCGTTATTTAGACAAGCCTACGAATATTTAAAAATGGCTCCTCCCAAAAAAAGGCAGTCTTTCCCCTCCGAAGAATGGTTACAGGATATTGCTAGCGAATTAAAATACCTTCATCCCAGTTCTGTTGGTTCTTATATAACTCTTACCCTTGCAGCCTATAGGCTTTGTGATCCCTTGAAAGAATCATCACCCTCACCTTTTTTAATTAACTATCAAGATCAGTTCAAAGAATTTTATCTTGAGGAAAACTATCTTGGCGCACTCTCACAGTTAATAAGTTTTAAAACTGACACCCCCAAAAAAGAGTCCCTGGATTATTTGTTAGCTGCAATTTTTACCGAAAATAACTCTAAAGAGAGTTTTTTTAAGCTTGGTGATTTTTGCTCTTCATTTTTAGACAGAGCAAATTACCCTAACCGGCAAAATATTAAAGCTAACCCTTGGGATTATATACTGGCCTTAAACGGCTTTGTTGCAATCTGTTCACCTTATACTTTGAATGCAGAGGTTAGAGTTCCTTTTTGCCTTAGGGCAACTAGTTACGGCTGGGAAAACATTGATGCTAATCCTTTGCGCAAACTCGCTAAGCGCGAGATGTGGCTACCCCTTTGGAATCGGCCGCTTACCAATAACGAACTGGAAAAACTGCTGTTAAAACTGTTCGAAACCTTGGTACAATCTAGAATTAATTCAGCTTTAGATCTGGTAGCTGAGGCTACCATTTGGGGAACCAATCCTCTGCTTGCAAACTTCCTACGCCTTGGTCTTATTTTTGATATTAACGCAACTCCCCTACCGGAGATAATTAATCTAAATAAGGTAGCCCTATCCAAAATACCGGAGGCTGAGTTGCTTTCTTCCACCAAAGCCTGGCTGGCTAAGTGGGATTTTATGCTTTTTAGCGGACCGAAAAGTCAAAAGCAAAAAGAAACTATTAAAGCTACCGAAGAAGCTCTTTTTTCCTATCTAACAAATCAAGACAGTTCTTTGACCAAGACCCTAATAAAACTAGGCCAGGCTGAAATAGGCTCTTCTTTGCTGCCTAAAGATGCCAGACCTGATCCACTAACTCTGCCTACCTTTTACCTGAAAAATGCCAAAGAAAACAGTCCTGAATATAGACTGGCTCTGGCTGTGGCATCTTTAGACAGTCACCTGCCGGTTAGATCACAGCTAGAACCGGTTTCATCTATTAGTGGCAAATGGTTTTGGAATGATTCTGTTTTGGCCCAAGGAGGAAATCTAACTGAAAAGTTAGCTTATCTCTTGGAAATGAGAGTAAAGTTTGCTACAGAAAAAAGGCTTCCCTTTGTACCGATAAATGCCGCTCATCCTGCTCAAATCAAGGATGTTGAACTTTACTTAGAAGGTAAAATCGATGAGAATTATCTTGGATCTCTCCTATATGGATTAATCCTCATAAACTACCCCTATCCCAAAGTTCAGCCTCTTGAAAACACTCCGGATAGCAATCTGCTTTGGCACTATCGGCTTGTTAGAGAAGCCTTTTTATCAAAAGCTAATCATATCTCGCATTATCAGAATCTCCAGCAATTAATAATACGTCTACGCTTTGCTTCCTTAAACGAAGTGCTCCTTTTAGCTAAAAACCTGACTGGAAGCTCAGATTACCCCCTAGCACCAATTTTGCAGCCATCTGTAAATTTTAACAGGCGCTTATTAGCAGCTGCACTCTTCCATGCTATATAAATCATTTTCTTAAGTCTCTAACCCCACAAACTTATATAAAAAGCATGTACTTACTTCTCTTTACCTTGAAAAGATATTCACTACTAAGCTTTTGAAAGCCAAAAATTCATTTAAGTCTATGGCTATTTAATCCCAGGAGTTATTTTCAACTAGGCTCCAATGTCTATATAACAAAACATGAAAAAGACCTCCAAAAGGTGGCGTGTCTATGGAATTTACTTCCCTTGAAAAATTCGGCATAGTCGGTAGAAATATTAGCTATGCCATTTTTCCTTAGTTTTACACCAAAATAAAGAAAAAAGCGTTGTAACCATTGTGCTCACTTGGTTATAGCTGGTTGTTGTTTTCTCACGAATTTATGACTTTATATTGATACATTTGTCTTTAGATCATAACCAACAGGATACGATACAACTTTACAGAATAGACAATTAAAGCGTTGATAAAATAAGAAGAAACCGCTCTCTTCGCTGGGAATGGCAAAAATATAAATTAAACCTGACATACTGTTGTCATGAATATGCCATATAATGATAGTGAGAGGTGGCCCGATGAAGATATCACGAATGGTTGAGATAATAACCGTATTATTGAATAAAAAAACTGTTACTGCGTCCGAACTTGCAGCACGTTTCAATGTGTCTGTACGCACAATTTACCGTGATATTGATGTTCTGTCCTCATCTGGTATTCCAATATACACAATACAAGGTGTAAACGGCGGTATATCTATTATGGAGGACTATTGCATTAACCGTACCATGCTCTCTGACAGCGACAAGAACAGCATTCTTTTTGCACTGAACTCAATTCAATCTACGAAATATCCTGAGATTGATGCTGACCTTGAAAAGTTGGGCAGTATCTTCAAGAATAACATTAGCGATTGGATATCAGTAGATTTTTCCCCGTGGGGGTCAAATCCCAACGCCTATAACAAATTTGTGGATATCAAAACCGCAATTCTGAAATGCTGTGTTATTGAAATTGACTACATAAATGCTCAGAACAAAAAATCTACGCGCAAAATTGAACCGTTGCGATTGGATTTCAAATATCAAGCGTGGTATCTGTGGGGTTGGTGCCGTGAACGTGGAGATTTTCGAACCTTCCGCATATCGCGGATAAAGCGTGTCTCGATACTTGATGAAGAATTTGAACGCGATAAATGCCTTTTGCGTACACCGAAACCACCGGATATAGGCAATCCAGGCATCTGGCAAAACCCCATTCACTGCGTTTTAGAGTTTACCGGAGGTGCGCTCTATCGTCTGTATGATGATTACGATGATACTGAAATCCATGATAATGGCGATGGCACATATACCCTTGAGGTTGATTTTCCCGAAGACGATTGGGTTTATGGATATATTCTTTCTTTTGGAACATATGTCAAGGTAATTGCTCCGGATCATCTTAGGCGGATTATAAAAGAAAAAAGCGTAAAAATTACTAAGTTCTATGAAAATATATGACACACTGTTGTCAGGTTTAGCGTTATAAAATAAGGTAAAAATGGAGGTACTTTATGAAAATAAAAAAGTTAGGTACTCTAAACCTTGTTGGTTTGATTGGCGACGGAAGTAAAACAACCGAGCTATGGAATCGCTTTGATGAAAAAACAATAACCGTAGCAGGTAACGCGTATGAAGTTCGCTTTTATCAAGAGGATGCATGCGACTGTTTTGTGGGAATAGAGGAAGACAGCTCAAAAAGTACCGGTTTAATGACTTTGATAATACCCGAAAGTGAATATGCGGTTTTTGATGTGCTTGTGGCAAACGGTTACGATAGTGAAAACGATAATATGGATAAATGGCTTGTTGCCAACAAAGCAAATTACAAACAAAAAGAAATGAATCACAAAAAGTATGTAGTAGAGATTTTCAGCGAGCGATTTAACGAGGGTATTGTTGAAATATGTATACCGATTGAGCGGGTATGTAATGGAACAGAGGAATTATTATGACCGAGCTTGAAAAGGTAAGCAGAGAAACCATGCGCTTCATGCGGGGTAAGTATGTTTTAGACGAGGTAGCAGGCAAGTATTACGACATCGATTGCCTGAAGTTCCGACAGGGTAAAAGAACTATTCTGTCTATCAACATACACGAGGATCATTATGATTTTCAGATTATTTTCGGCAAAGCCGAACGCGAAGTATTTGAGGCACGGCTCGGCGAATTTCCAGAGACGATACAAGACCTTTATAACAAGTCTCATGTACTCCCCGACGGGTTATGGATGTTAATCCGGGTAGACAATTTGGAAACGCTGGAAGCGGTCAAACAGATGATTTTGATAAAGAAAAAGCCTAACCGTAAACCGTTTCCAAAAGAACAGGCTGTTTACGGCGACTGCGGACATCGTTGCGACCTTTGCGTTCATTTTACCGGCGAAACAATAAGCGAAGAGTTCCGCAAAGAATTGCAAGAACGAGTAAGGTGCGTATACGGCTTGAGACCTGATGAAGAATTTCCGCCCTGCAATGGTTGTTCTAATGGAGGAATAACCGGAAAATTCGACTGCGATCAAATAAAATGCGCAAAAGATAAGGGTGTGCCACGCTGTATGGATTGCGTCGACTATGACTGCGGTAAAGCGTCAGTGGGATGGAAACCTGCCATTGAAGCGCGGAGCATATCAGCTGATGATGTGACTTGGGCAATTTTACCCTATGTTGATGGTCAATATGGTAATTGAGGTGAGACTTAAAGAGTTGAAAGATGAGTATCATGAGGTAAAACAATATGAATAATGACGTTATTAACTGGCTACTTGAAGATAATAACCCTGCTATTAAATAACGCACACCAACCGAACTGCTGGAGCAATCTACCGATATATCCGAAGCGAAGTCATGGACTGTAGGCAAACTTCCTGAAAATTGGCAGAAAACAAATGGACTATGGTATACCTATTACATAAATTCTTTAGCGGAATGCGAATTGAGCTGTAATGAAATTAATCCAGAACGCCTTAAAAAAGCCTTCAACAGTTTAATTCAGTTTTTGATTGTAACTGCGGAGATTTTATGCTTCTACTGCTTTAGCAAAGTTAGGATGTTGTGGCAATGAAACGGTTAAAAATACTATACAAAAATCCGGTGATTATATTCTTCCAGACAGCAGTTTTTTTGTGCTTGCATAGAGTAAGCAAATTGAAATACACGCCCAAAAGCTGTTACAAAGCAAATCTTCATGTCTTGCTTCTTGCAGCGGAATGTGTAAAGCAGAATATCAAGTGTCCATATAAAGATAAGCTTATCCAATATTTTATCAATCATAATGTATTCTACCGGTCAGACAAGAAGGATACACTTGTTCTCAACACTCGTCACGGTTGGCGAACAGTTGATACATTTTATCCCTTTAAAGTAATGCGTGTAGGACTGAAAAATATGGTTGAAGCTTTTTGCAGATTGGGATTGGGAAACCAGCCGTGGCTATAGAAGGCATAGGGTATACTAAATGGTTATAAGGATGATTCCGGAAAGGTACTTTTGGAAGCTACACTTACAAAATCCGATTTGCCTAAAGAAAGTGTGGGAAAACCGAGTAAGTAGGCGACCTTCTATACAGAAAAGGAGAAAAGCTATGCCAAAAAATGATAATGTAAAATCCATACGCCTTTATGAGAGTGTGAAAAACAATGTCAGTGAAGAAGCAGCTGATAGCATTGCAGAGAAAGTATATCTGGCTAAATCTGCTGACTTTAAACGCAAGTTTAAATGGGCAAATGATGTTTGCAATTACCTTAAAATTAATTTTGATGATGAGCAAATTAAAAAAATCCGCATGAGCTGCTCCTGCACCCCTCCACCAAAATATATAGAAGCTGTCAAGAAACTGTATCAGGCTTCCGAAAGCCTTGATGAGTTCTGCCAAAAGTATAATACTACCTATGAGGGCAAGCACAGCGTTTGGTATGATGGAGACGTGTTGTTCTTCTCGTACCCGTCTTGTTATTGCGATTGCGTTAAACGTGTTGACGGGCAGGTTCCAACAACATGGTGCCTGTGCACACTTGGCTACACCAAAAAGCTGTTTGATACTGTGCTCGATTACAATACTGAAGTCGAGCTTATCGAAAGCATTAAAACAGGCGGCATACGCTGTATAATGAAAATAACGAGGAAATAGCCATGCACTTTGTCAAAGCTAAAGGAATCCTATCCTCTAAAAACGGAATGAATATCTATCGCGGCTGTACACACGGATGTATCTATTGTGACAGTCGCTCGAAATGCTATCAGATGAAGCATGATTTTGAAGATATCGAAGTCAAGCAAAATACTCTGGAGCTATTGGAAGACGCCCTTTACCGAAAGCGTAAAAAATGCATGATTGGCACTGGTTCTATGTGTGACCCATATATGCACTGTGAAGAAAAGCTGGGGCTTACCCGAAAATGCCTTGAAATTATTGATAAATGCGGCTTTGGAGCAACGCTAATCACTAAGTCAACCCGCGTTTTGCGTGATATGGATTTGCTAAAAAGCATCAACGAGAAGTCTAAAGCTGTTGTGCAGATGACACTTACTACATATGATGAAATCTTATGTAAAATTCTCGAACCAAACGTATGCACCACAAGAGAACGGTTCGACACCTTGAAAATTCTCCATGACAACGGTATTCCGACGATTGTGTGGCTGTCACCGCTTCTGCCATTCATCAACGATACCGAGGAAAATCTGCGAGGGATACTGAATTATTGCTTTGAAGCAGGTGTAAAGGGTATCATTTGCTTTGGAATAGGTGTAACCTTGCGTGAAGGTAACCGTGAATATTTTTATAAAAAGCTAGACGAGCATTTCCCTGGCTTGCGTGAAAAATATCATCGTAAATATGGCTATTCCTATGAGATCACAAGTGACAATAACAATGCATTAATGAAAATATTCTATTCCGAATGCAAGGCGCATGGCATAATTAGTAGCGTCAGAGAAATATTTGAATATCTCAATGAGTTTCCTAAGCAGGAATACACTCAATTGAGCTTGTTTAAAGTTTGTAAAAAATCCTAACCTTTCATCTCTTGTCCTGTCAATATGGGTGAAAGCTTTCAAGGAGATCGAACAGATAACAAGATAAATGCAGTCTTTTGGCAAGTAATATATTTTTTATCCCATTATCGTTTATTCTGGATGCATGAAAGAGCTTGTCAACAACTGAAATCTAAGTCTATTAAACGCAATGTTTTGATATAAAGAGACCAGTCATGCAACAATTATTTGTACATGACTGGTCTTTAGTTTTGCACCGCTTGAGGGCTGTCACTCAAAAACTCCTGAGTTTTGCAGATAAATAGATGAAAATTACCCCTTAAGCACTGGAAATAAATGCTTTAAGGGGTAATTTGTATATAACATAAGTATTGTAATATGTATTGTTATCTAGTATAATATGGGTAGGGAGGTGTTAGCATGAATCTGTATATTCAAAAGGCTTCTAATGGTTACCAATATGTCAAGATCATTCAAGGTTATCGAGATCCAAAAACCAAAAAACCTACTTATAAAGTTATTGAGAAGGTAGGA
>JAHDNZ010000087.1 GCA_018435125.1 Bacillota bacterium
AATTCGATAGGGCAAATCCTCTTCAAAAGAGGCAATATCCGTGATATATTCAATCAACCTGCGTTCTCTGTTAATGTTCCGGAGGGAGAGCTGGTTGGGCAACTTAATTTATGGTAAAATTTCTCCGGACAGCAATGAAACCTTTTATTAAATCATAGACTTGATTCTCTAATTTAGTCCCTTTTGATGTTGAGGATTCCAATTATTTGTTTATTAGTCTAGTAAGTGTTCTTTATTTTACTATTGCCACCAACGGTTGGCGGTATGAAAAGTTGCCGATTGCGGGCGATTTCCTGTCAAATTACACGAAAGTTAAAGCGGGCTATAACCCTTGAATTTAATTCTATTACGGCAATTATTTTATACATTGTTATGATCTTTATTTTCTTTTCCTTTTTTATTCATCAATATTTTATTAGTATATCCCCAAACAAGACCACAAATCAACCATAGAGGAATTCCAATCAAAATGCTTTTCGATGTAATTTCGCTTCCTTTAATCAATGGATAAATAATTACCACACTTACAAACATGAAAATCCCAAAGAAGAGTCCTGATTTAAGCCAGTTTTTTGTTGAATTCTTCTTTTCCGGAATTTCAAGATTTATGTTTTTGTATCTATCAGGTTGCTTGTCTAACCAATTTTGTTTTAAGATCTTTCTAAACCAACCCCAAATAGGAAAAGTCACAGTCAATATTATTAAAGCTGTCAAATTTCTCTGGACAGGAATAATCTCTTTGCAATTATCACAATAGTAACCAAACCAATTTTTAAATGCTGTTTTATTTTTCATTGACCATTTAAGTCCGCTGTGCATTGTTCCACAATGAGGGCAAGGTATCAATGAACGTTGATAAAAAGGCTTTTTTCCTTCCCTTTCGATTAACATCACTTTCGGGATTGTCTGTCCGAAAATCAACTCATTAATTACAAGACCAGGATTGATAATCCAATGTAATATCACAGGATTTTTCCAGTTCCAAATCTTGTATTTTTCTTTGTCGTATTTCATTTTATTATGCTTTTAAGCTTGGGTTGCTCGGGTCAATATTTCCCATAACGATAGCTCTATCGTTCAGGAGTGTGAAAAGTTGCTGATTGCGTGCTTTAAACTTATCAAACTGTGAAAATTTTAAAGCGTGCCACAGTCCTTGAATTTACTACTATTCAGCCCATTTTGTATATTCAGTGTTGGCGGTATGAGCTTTATTTTCTCCTATCTTTAATTTCAAAATATTCATAAGTCTTATCCAAGTTATAGTAGTAAACATTTTCAAATGGTGTTCCTTTATATTTAAACCTGCAAAACAAATGAGGGCATACATAATATTCATCTCCATCAATATCATAGTCAACAATATCCGCAAAATTTATTTGTCCAACTTTTGCAACTTTAATTAAATCACCGGTAGGTTTATTTCCAGATTTTACCAAATCCCATGTGTAATCCTCAAAGAGTTGAATTTCTTCAATTCCTATTATAAACTCCATTCCTTTGTGATAAAGAGATTTTATTTCTGCTCCAAACCATGAGTATTCTCCAAATTCATCAGGTTCATTTTCATGTGGATACTGAGTGCCATCAAACGCTCTTAATATCATTCTGGAACGTTTTTTTCTATTTTCTGGAGCATAGTTTACCCAGTCTCCAAAATCTTTTGCAATTTGCTTTTTTAAATCAAGGTTTCTTTTAAATAGAGTTTCTTTAGAATCAGTATTTATTACAAAATTGGGCCAATACTTATTAAGTAACTCCTTTTGGCCAAGATATTTCGATTCAAGGGTATCCCAACCCCAGTAAATAATTTCAAATTCCGTTTTCAAATCTTCCTTTAAAATCTCGCAATATTCATCAATTTCAGGGTGATCTTTATAGGTTGAAACAAATAATATTTTGTCAATTTTAATTTTCAATTTATCATTAATGACTTTTTTTACATCTTTTTCAATGTCATCAAGTAGTTCCTTTTTTATAATTAAATCCTTTCTGCTTAGGTCTTTCTTTTTGCACTGAATTGCACAATTCTTCTCAGATGAAAAAATATCTATCCCTTTTTGATTATGTCCGTTTTTTCCGAATCGCTTAAAGGTGTATGTAGACTCTAAATGATTAAATAAGTCACAGATAGAATCTTCAAAAGTGTCATTATTATTTATCGTTGTTAATTGATGTGTTCCCATTGCTTGTTCTATCGTCTTTTTACATTACCGCCAACCTTGCTTTTTGATTCAATAAATATGTTTCTATACCCTCAAATTTGGGGGTATAGATGCTTATAAATGGTAAGCTAAATACGTCAAGATACCGGCACCACACTGCCTTGTCTTGCTTTGGTATAAGGCAAGGTGAAAAAGTAAATTCTTTGATTGACAAATGTCAAAAAAATTGACGTTTTGTACGGGCATTTGGAAATTGTAACTATTTCTGGGACAGAATAGTGTAAAGATAGAACTTATTCAACTAATTCCAAATCATTTCTTAAAAAAAGAAAATCCAATAGGATGAGAAGCTTCATTTGCTTTTCTGGAATTACTGTAGCATTGTGCCCATCTTGTGCGGGAGCGTTCATTGAATTCCATTGCACTCCATGCCACTTACCAGCAAACACTTCGATTCTACACTTGTGAAAACAGACATGTTCCGTTTCGTATCCCAACGGTTAATGCTCCAGCCACTGCGTGACTTCCACAACCTCCGGGATACTCTGCTCCACATATCTGCTGTGTTCCTGATCACCTCTGGCATATTAAGGCCTCCACAGTGTCGGCAAGCCGCCCCAGAGGAGAGAGCGGCATTGTGTTCACGCTGCTCCGCAGCGGACACACCCGGCACCGTCCTTGGAACGGAAATGTTCCGTCTCGCATCCCTCCGGTGAACGCTCCGGCCACTGCGTTGCCTGCACGACCTCCGGTCTGCTCCGCTCCACACTTCCCCCTGGCTCCACTCACTGGCAGGGCGGAAACCAGAGCGAGCGTGCTCCTTCCGCTTCGCTGCCATCGCACCCTCGCGATTCAGGTTTCAAAAAAAATCCAGACCAGATCAATCACAAAAAATCAAAAAGACCGCAAAGGTAGCCCCCAGTCCATGCCTTGTAAAGGTCCTTCGGCCCTTCGGGTTCGCCTGGTAAAAATCTCCACCGCCGGGACAGACGAGCCTGCGGCTCGTCCTCTTCTGGATGCCGGCGGTAGTATTTTTACCGGCAAAACCTTGACAAGTCACAGACTGAGGTCAGAGAAAGCAATCCTTTTTTCTTTTTCTTTCTTTTTTTTCTGTTTTTTCTTTCCCTTTCCTTTTTCCAAAAATGTTTTACAGGAAAGCAAGCCAACTGTTTCACGGATTATCCTTTACGCCTCCGATTTCGTACCTTTGCACTGATACATAAGCTAACCTTGTGTTTAAGACTTGTAACTTGTAACCCCGCCGGTGCCCATGCCCCTCTATCACCCCAACATCAGATTCTCCGACTGCTGGTCGTCAGTGGGAAACATCACGTTCTATCACCGGAACGGGAAATGTTATTGGCGTAAAAAGCCGGCACCCATCTTCCCCGGGACCCTGTGGCAGCAGGAACACCAGGCGGTGCATTTTCGCGCCCTGGAAGCCTGGCGATCACTGGAGCATCCGGTGCAACGGCAATGGTCGGCGTATGCAAGGGATGTCACAGCCCACCGGCCCCCGTTCCTGAAGGAGAACCATATCAGCGGATACAACCTGTTTGTGTCGGCTTATCACGGATTTGCCACCCTGGGGCATGAGCATGTGCCGGCACCGGCCAGGTTCGAGGAGTTTCCGCCCTTTGATGCCGTCTTTGTTTCCGCACAAGTTGCCGGGAATGCCGATTTAGTGTTGCGGTTTTCTCTTTTTGTGGGGGATGCCGGCCACCCGTTGCGGTACCGGGCCCTGGGGAAGATCCAGCTGGTTGAGGAGGGCAGGGGATGCCATCCCGGGAAGCTGCGCAATTTTCTGTCGGTTGAGGTTTTTCCGGATCCGCAAAATCCCAGGAACATTTTGTTCATCATCCCGGACTACCGGTCCCTCTGGAACCTGGACCTGCCGGCGTACACCCTGCACATGCGTTACCTGCTCCTTGATACCGTGACCGGTTACAGGAATTTGCACAAAAAGCTTTCCTGCTCATTTTCTTTGCAGTAATTCTTTTACTTAAACCAATACTTCATATAAACTTATTATATTTGCAGTAGACTAATCAGTTATAAAATTACTATTGCAATATAATGAAGATACTTCCCTCCATTGGATTCAACGACTTTTCCGGCTCGGCCGGCAATGTCACCGCCCGAAAGGTAGGCGATAAAACATACCTTTCTTCACGAACAAAACATGCCAGGACAAAGACCCCAAGCCAGGCTGCCACGCGCTGCCGCTTTACCGATGCTACCCGGGGTTATGCCAACATTACCGAAGAACAGCGTCAAGGCTGGATATCCCTGGCCTTTAGACTCGGCAGGTATTTCACTTCCTCAGGCTATGTTACCATGACAGGGCATAACCTTTTTGTTGCCATCAACAGCTATCGCCAGCTTTGCGGAAAACCGTTAATTGCTGACGCTCCTCCGGAAATCAAACCGTCACGCTACATCCGTTGGCGCGATCTTTGGATTACCCCTGAGCATATCGTATTTACACACGTGGGAATAAGAGAGAGTCCCAGTGAAGTGCTCCTGATAGAAACATATCCCTCGCCCAGTCCCGGGATCAAGAATGGCTGGAGCAGGACAGTCATTCTGACGGTATGTCCTGAAACTGATTGGGGTGATGTCGATATTACGGAAGCTTTCATTCAAAAATACGGGGCACCATTGACTATCGGGCAAACGCTTTATATGAAGGTGTCCTGGCTGGATTCAGAATGTGGTTACCTCTCCGCGTTTACACACATTGCTTTTCCCGCTTGTGAAAATACTCCCTACGGAAGTGATCTGGAATATACGCCCCGCGCCAGGATAACCATGAAAGACATAGTTCCGGAAACCGAATTCTCCGTGTGTGAGGCTATGGATTACGAATTGTCTCCCGGTTCCAAAATCACTTCCAATAGCATAACCATACGACACCGGGAAGGATCAACGAAGATTAACTGCACTTTTCTTCACCACGGACTGCCGGAAGCATTCATTGTTGAGCGCTCCTATCAGTATGCAAGAGGAACGGCAGAAAATAACTATTTTATTCAATGTGTGAATGTGATTGTTTTGAACAACTCCTCAAAGAATATTAGCATTGGCAGGTGTGCCGGTATCTTCACCAGCCATTTTGAAACATTCGGGACCTATTATACCACAACATAAAGGTTGAATGCCATGATAACATTAAATATCAATAATTTCGGCGCAGGAAGCGTAACCCTCAAGGATTACCAGAGAAGCAGCCTCTGCATCCTGAACGGAAAAATAACCGTTGATCCAACCCACCTGGATTATATGGCAGCGACAAGACTGGAACTTGACCTGCCCTCGGATTTTGCCATGCCACGAAGCGCGATGTCCGCCGCCATTCTTGTCTCCAATGAGCCACTTTACCGTTTTGGGACCGTTTTGCACTGTTGGATAGAGGATAACAAGCTTTGCATAGAAAAGCTTACGGTATGGGATTCTTATGGTACATATGAGATCCATATCAATGCGGCCTTTGTCACCAGGGGCTACCGGGGAGCATTCTCTCAGACTTCAAAGAAAAATCTGACGATTATTGATGGCGGCGTTCTGTTCCGTTTTAAAGAATACCGTTATGTAGAAACGGACTCTTATGTTTATTTTGTTGCTTTATTCAAATCCTTTCCCTATTATTCTGGTTACGGACAAGGTCCTTTTACCATGCAGTTGTCGGGTTTTGCCACCGATGTACTTGTTGAGATCCCATTAATCGTAAACGGGATGACACTCGTCCCGGATCAAAAAGGCTCCATGCTTACCGTCGGATCTTTTGAAAACGGCAACCTGACTTTCAGTTATCCGGAAAATGCTCAAGAGATCGGTGGTTATTATTCTTTCTTCAATTTTTTTGCAGTACGCGGGTAGTTTTTTAATTAAAGTAATACTTTATATAACATTAATTAAACACTTAATAACTTGCATATTAAAATAATTATTATATTTGTAGCAACCCAATCTTTTAATACAACCCGCTATGAAGTACACCCCTTCAATCGCCTTCGATGAATTTGCAGGATCTGCAAAAGGCGTGACCGCTGCCAAGAGCCGTGGTCGTAAATACATCCGCAACAAAGGCTATGGCAACACATCCAGTACGGCTTCCCAAAGTGATGTCAAAGCCATTTTCAGCCAATTGGCCAAAAGTTTCAAAACCCTCACCTCCTCACAGATTGCTGCCTGGAATGCCCTGGCCCAGACACAGGAAGGCCGTTCCACCCTGGGAACAAGATCCAAGATATCCGGCCTGAACCTTTACCTGAGGCTGAACCACTGGGTTGTCGCCTGTGGCGGCACTGCCCTGGCAACACCTCCCACGCTGGCCGGAGTGGAATCACCCGCTTCAGCCACACTGTCCCTGAGCGCCAGTGCTTTCAACATCACCCTTGACAGCATCCCCGCCGATGTGACCGACCTCAAACTGGTTGTCAGGGCATCAGCTCCCCAGACAAACGGTATCAGTGACGCCTACGCAAAAGCTGCCGTCGTCGGAGATCCTCTCACCCCCGTGGTTACCGCAATAGAACTTAAAACCGATTACGATGCCAAGTATGAAGCGCCGTCTGCCGCCGCTCCGAAAGTATTCGTGAAATGGTTTTATGTCAATACGACTACCGGAGAAAAATCCGGAGAGATGATGGGGCTGGCCACGCTGTCCGCATAAAATGAAGTTATCACTCCCAACCGGTCCTGTTCCTTTTCTTGTCCGCTCCCTGCGTTGTTGGTGATACGGCGCAGGGCTTTTTTTAAGCCTGAATCTCATGACACTGGAATTGATAATACAACTGATCTCGGCATTGCTAGGCACCGGGGGAATCGTTGCCCTGTTTCTGATCATCGAGAAGAAAGCGGCAGCCCAACTGGCCAACACCGAAAAAGTAAATGAGCAATGGCAGCTTATCGTTGCCCAGAAAGAGCGCGACTTTCTGGCGCTGAGCCAGAAGTATGAAGCGGTTACCGAGAAGTTTGAAAAGCTCTATGACATAAACACAGACTTGCGGACACAGCTAAACACGGCCAATACGAACTTTGCCGTTTCCCATCTGATGCGCTGCTATGTCACAAAATGCATCAGGCGCGTGCCCCCGTTCGGCAGCACGGAAGAAGTCAAACAATTCATCGACAAAAAGGAGGTAGCATGAGAACACCCATATCCAGACATTTCTGTTACGAGGAATTTGAGCAAAGCTGGACGGCAAACCAACTCGGCATAAACAACCGGATCCCGTCCGAGAAGATCCGTTATGCCATCCGGCTCCTGGTGTTGAACCTGCTGCAGCCGTTGAGGGATAAGCTCCAGCGCCCCCTCATCATTACCAGCGGGTACAGAACACCGGCATTGAACCAGGAAGTGGGAGGGTCAAAGCACTCCCGGCACATGAAAGGAGAAGCCGCCGATATTTATTGCCAGGACGCCGCCGGTGTGTTGCTGGTTGCCCAGACCGTACTCAGGAACAGCCTTCCTTTCGACCAGATGGTCCTTTACAAATCGACACTGCATCTTTCATTCAAGGCTTACGGGCAACAACGCCACCAGATCCTGTATGACCCATCTTACAAGGAGGCGCTACCATGACTTCCGGCGACCTGGTAAAACTGTATGCCAAAATCGCCGGCGTGGTAATTGTGTTCATGCTGGCTATTGCCGGGATTTACAGCATTGGCCGCTGCAGCAGGAATCAAGTTCCTGACGCTAAAATCATTGTCCAGGTGGACACCTTGTACCTTCACGATACCATCTGCATTGAAAAGCCGGTCCCGGTAATCACCAGGACCATCGACACGTTCCTGGTAGCGGTAACAGACACCTTCTGGATAAAAGACACCGTCTACCTCAACCTTCCCCGGGAACAGAAAATCTACCGGGAAAAAAACTTCCGGGCGTGGATCTCCGGCTACCGTCCCGCCCTGGACAGCATCCACATATTCCGGAACACCCATCAGATCATCACCTCAACCACCATCCATCAAAAACAAAAGCCCCGCCGCTGGGGCATCGGCATTCAGGCCGGCTACGGCCTCACCTACGACCAAAAAACATTCAAGCCGGCCCCATACATTGGGATCGGCTTGAGCTATCATTTGCTGACGTTTTAGGGTATGGAATAATTGCTTACATTTGTTACCTCCGTTGACGTGAGTCTGACGGTATTTTTTAAGCAATGAAAGCGTTGGATTTTTACATTCAACGCTTTTTTTATTTCAACTTGTGCAGTTTATTCCCCATCTATTTCAAAAGAAGGGGACGCTGGGGGGACGCGAAGTGAAAACAAAAAATCCAAATTACTGTTTTACAATAACTTGGACTTTATCAAAGTGCCCAGGACAAGACTCGCCAATGTGTTTTTTTTCATTTTACATACAATTCTTATTTGTTGCTTATGATATCATAAATAAAAGGAAAAGAATAAGTTACAATAATATCTATAGTGTTAGTTAATATTAATCAATTTCATCTATTTTAAATTTGCGGACATTTTGCGGACATTTTTATACTAGATAATTGTGTGAAATGTGGTCTTCATTTCCTATATTTGTAATGCTTAGAAATTGTCATCATGTCTACTATCTTAAAAATTTTGTCGCTGAAGGTAAGTCCCGTTACCGGAAAATCAGAAGTTCTATTGAAGTTACGCTACGGACGTAATTTTGTAATCAGAGCAAAAACGCATTTATTTATTTCTCCTAAATACTTTGTCAGAAAACGTGTAGCTGTGGATGTGCCTGGTGAAATAGTAATAAAATCAAGATATCCTACACCTGAAGTTGTCCAGGCGAAAGAGGTGAGGAACAAGATTGAACAAATGTGCCGCTTGTTCGAAGATCGTATTGCAGGAGAAAACCCGGAAAACATCACTCTTGACTGGCTGCAGAAACAGGTCGATCAATACATTTATGGTGACTCTAGTTTACCGGTAGTTGAAGTCAGTAAGCCAAAATCATTCTTTGATCATTTTGATGATTACCTGGCTGTTTCCCAATTCTCGGAAAGCAGAAGAAAACATTTCCTGGTCCTGTACCGTGCCTTAAAACGTTATGCGTTATACAGGCATTATGAAATTTCTTTTGATACATTCAATCCCGCCATCATTGCCGATTTTGAACGGTTTCTTCGCAATGAACATACATTCTTCGTTGAGGATAAGAAGGCTTCCGGAAAAAACACGAAGCAGGGTGGGTCCAACAGGATCCCGGTAAAAAAATACAGAGCCGTCTTCGATAAATTTCCTGAATGCAGGATACCCAAGCAAAGAGGGGATAACTATATAAAAGGACTGCTTATCATTCTAAGGACATTCTTTCTTTGGGCAAACAAGACAGGCAAGACAAATTGCAATCCATTCAGGGAGCGTCAGATTAAAGATAGTGTGTACGGTACTCCTGTCTTCATAACGGATGACGAACGCCGTAAGATCTATACAGCGGATCTTTCGTATGAAAAACGTCTGGAACAGCAAAGGGATATTTTCATATTTCAATGTTTGATCGGGTGCAGGATCAGCGACCTTTATGCGCTTCGCCGGTCCAATATCATCACAGAGCGGACATCAAAAGGCGATCGCAAATGCATCAGTTACATTCCCCGGAAGACCAAAGACGGGCATCCCGTAACGGTCTATGTTCCCCTGAATGCCACGGCGCTTGAAATTCTGAAGAAGTATGACTATATGAAGGATGAAGCACTGGTCGATAATCGCTATTCCATGGAAAAACAAGCCCAGGCAATCAGGGAAAAAATGCAGGATTCCACTTCCGATGCGCCCCTGTTCCCGCTCATTGCCCAACAGCGTTACAATGAGTACATCAAAGAGGTTTTCCGAGCTTGCGGCATCACCAGGGAAGTCTCTGTCATCAATCCTACAACCGGAGAAGTGGAACAGAAAAGTATTGCCGATGTTGCCTCTTCCCATTTGGCGAGAAGGACTTTTATCGGGAACCTATACAACAAGGTGCAGGATCCCAACCTGGTCGGCAGCCTCAGCGGGCACAAAGAGGGGAGCAGGGCGTTCGCCCGGTACCGGACCATAAACATCGACATTAAGGCTGACTTAATAGACAAGTTGTAAAAATTGAATAATTCATTTTTTAGAATAGTAAAGCTTATTTGCATATAATTGAAAAAGTTGCTCGTCATTAGGTCTTCGGTCTATGATTAAAGTGCTATCACTAATATCATGAATTTTATATATTCGATAATCGCCTGCCACTTTTATTCTGTTACCGAGTAAGTACCACCTACTATATAATGTATTATTTTCAGACTCTTCTATCATAGAATCTTTTGTAAAGTACAGATTTTGTTGACTATAGTTAATAACTCGATTAAAATCCTTGTATGGATGTCCTGCTACAAATAGAGAATCTAATCGCCAACCATCTTTGATTGTTAACATTTCATAAAATACTGAAGTTGTATCATTTTCCCATATATATTCTGTTTTATCATGATGTTCATATTTCCAAATGGTTGGAAATTCACCACTTCCACCACCACTACCGGTACTTGCCCAAATCCAAAAATGTTTTGGGTCATACAAAACCAGCGAATCTTCAGTTAGTTGTTGGATCTCAATCCACATTGTGCGTTTTCCAAGTTCATCAAATCGCATAAAGCAACTGTCATTTCTTGTCCCAATATTATATTTTTGAGGAGGTTCCCCAAGAAAGAAAATACTATCAAAATGATAATATAAAAGACTATTATAAGTTTCATCAGTAGTAAAAAGGAAATATTCATTGAACCATCCATACTTTGGTACGGGGTTATAATAAGACCATACATCTGGGTTATTATATATTCCTTTAATTCTTTGTTCTGTGTATTGCCATATCCCATTGCATAACATGTCAATATAGAAAAGTCTTTGAGGTTTTGGATTTTGAACAACCTGAACAGTGTCACAGAACACTTTATCCTTGGACATAAAGACAATGCGACTAAACCTTTTTTCTCTGATTGTATTTTCCGGTATTGAAAACGATTCTGTTTTTTTATCCAACAATTTTGTTTCAATATGTGTTATCCAATCGGATTGAATTTCAAAATTGTAGTCAACGTTATGATCCACATCTATAGTAAGGACTTGTTCATAATATTCAATTACCACTGAAGTCTTTGATAGGATCATCCCTAATCTTTGATTTTGCGTGATTTTTATTCTCTTAACTATCGAGGCTGTTTTTATATTAATGGTAGCAGATCTTTCATCATATTCAAAATTCTCAATGACTTGAAGATTAATCGTAATATCTCCTGCATCACCAGATGTTTTACTAATAATCAACCAATCCTTTACCATTCCAATAGAAGTATTGCTATAATCTATTGTGATTGACCAGGGTACAT
Source organism: Bacillota bacterium (assembly GCA_018435125.1). Classification (GTDB taxonomy): domain Bacteria; phylum Bacillota; class DTU065; order DTU065; family DTU065; genus JAHDNZ01. The sequence goes on from JAHDNZ010000087.1 coordinate 11,521, forward strand.
TTATACTGAACTCAAGGGTAGCAACTCCACCCTTAGGGTCTGACAGGAGTTCATTTAATTCAGATTCTGCTGTTTTAACGGTTATTATTGGTGTTACCTCTTCCTCATCGCAACCGTAAAGAAGTACACAAATTATTATAAATAAAAATGAGAATCTATTCATTTTCGTTGACTTAATGTTATTTCAAAACATGTATATGTAGGACTCTTTGGATACTTTTGTAGTATTAACCTGACAGATAATAATGCTGTTCTAAATTGCTCTATAACAAATATATGAAAAAATGTAATATGTCATGTTATCTTAGGGTAAGTAAGCTTTCCGCCCTCTTGTCCCATCCCCCTGGACGGGACAGACGGGACACCTGGGACACCAGGGACACTGCAGCAAGTTATTAGTGTATTCCATTATTAGATTTTTGGACCGCTCCACCTCTTTTTTTATAACTACATTTTTCTTGTTTTAACCGAATTCAAACTCAAACCGTCCGGTTAAAAGGTCAAACCTTCCGTATAAAAAATTATAGTTTATGATTGATTTTTTTTTACTATTTTACAAAAACTTGATATACAAATAAATAATATGAATACTATAAAACCATCAATAATGAAAAAGATTTTCTTATTACTGGCTATGGGATTTATGTTGAATTCCTGTGGCCCACAGGAAAATCCTGATCCACCAACAACAAAGCCAACAGTAACAACAGGCCAGATAATTGGTATTACGGCCACAACAGCCACCTGTTCAGAAAATAATGTTACAACAGATGGAGGATCTGCTGTTACAGCACGAGGCGTCTGCTGGAGCACATCGCAGAATCCTACCACTTCAAACTCAAAGACAACAAATGGTACTGGTCTGGGAACTTATACCAGCAATATCACCGGCCTTTCTCCGAACACGACCTATTATGTCAGGGCATATGCTACGAACTCCGAGGGAACAGCCTATGGGAAGGATCAAAGGAGCTTTAAAACACAACAGGAACAAGACCCGGGCGATGGGAGTTTTACCGATTCCCGAGATGGCAAAGTTTATAACACAGTAACCATTGGAGAGCAAGTATGGATGGCAGAAAACCTGGCATATCTTCCCATCGTTGTTGGCCCGGAAGCATGCTCATTAGAACCTGGTCATGAAGCAGATAAATATTATTACGTTAATGGTTACAACGGTACAGACGTAGCTGCAGCTAAAGCCACAACCAACTATCAAACCTACGGTGTACTCTATAACTGGCCGGCTGCCATGAATGGGGCTACAAGCAGCGATGCAAATCCCAGTGGTGTACAAGGCATTTGTCCGGACGGATGGCATTTACCTAGTGATGCAGAGTGGATGCAACTGGAATCTTTTTTAGCCAAAAATGGCTATAACTTTGATGGCTCTATAAGTAGTGAGTGGGATGACCCTAGACTTAAAATTGCTATATCTTTGGCAAGTGCGACGGGATGGGCTGCTTCATATTTTTTAGGAGTAATTGGCAATACCAATACCGCTTATGACATATACAGAAACAAGTCTGGTTTCTCAGCCCTTCCGGGTGGCTACCGTGTCAGCGGTGGAAGGTTCAGCCGTATTGGGATTGAAGGCGGCTGGTGGAGTTCTACGCAGATCGATACAATTTTCGCCTGGGACCGCAAACTGACCTACACTGAAAGCCGCGTCGACAGGCTCAACGGCGTTAAGGGAAACGGGTTATCTGTTCGTTGTGTGCGGGATTAATTTGTTTGACTATTAGACTATTTATCTATTTTTTTACTACAATATCAAAATATTCTTAATAGAAAAGATGTGATTGTCTTGTCAAGGCACTTTCTAAATCTGTGTGTTAAGGACAACAGTTTTTGATTTGGTCTCCCTGTCCCACCTGTCCCGCTTCCTCATACTGGGACAAGCGGGACAGCTGGGACAGCCCCGGGACACTATCCCCTCTGCCACCCAACCACCTCCAGATCCAACCCGGCCACCAGGAGCGCAACCTCCTCCATATTGCCCACCCCAAGCAGCTTCTTCAGCTTCAAAAAAGTAGGGTGCGTCAGGGAATCCGCAGGCTCCCCAAAATTCCCACACTTCCCAGGCTCCTCAAAACCCCCGGTCTCCCCAAAACCCCCAACCACCCCAAACTCCCCAGCCACCTCAACTTCAACACGTTCTTCCCGCTGCTGCTTGATCAGCAAATCCGCAATGTCCACGTGATTGGCCCGGTCCTCAAAAGTCGCCTCTTTCTCCAGCACATCCGACACCGCAATATCCAGCCCCCTGACCCAGGATAACTTCTCCTTCCATTCCAGATACCCGTCCACATCCGGAAACGCCACGACCTTACGGCCCCGCAATACCTGCAGCCGGTCGTTGAGTTGAGACTTTCCCCCGGTGGCCAGCCAAATGTACTCCGGCCAGAAAGCACTGCAGATCACCGCTGTTTTTTCACTTTCCACCAGCGCCACCGGCTTGAAGGGATGTTTTTTCAACAGATGCTCCCCGAACAAACACTGGGTCAACTCCCAGCCATCGGGAAGGCGCAACAAAGGATCCTGCGAAAGCCTCAAGATAGCATGCACCCAGGTGATCTTTCCACCGACTTTTTCATCCTTGACCCGATGCCCGGTCTGTCGGTCATACTTCATGATCTTCCCAGTCCTGCAGCGTCCCTCCGTATCCAACTGGTAGAAGATCACGTCCCTGTTTTTTGTTACGCCTATATGGTACTCTTTTACGATTTTGGCTGTATTCTTCCTCCCGATCAAACCGGTCAGAAACGCGGTGAAATCGCTGTCTATGGCCGGATTTACCGTGCTTTTTACTATGTCTGCCCCGATGGTCCATAATTGTTTTTTTACTGTTCTTTTTATTGTTTGTTGAGGAATCCGGAAAAAGTTCTCCTTCCAGTCGGGCCGGGCAGAAGGGTGGTCCTCAAAGAATTGCCTGGGCTTGTAATGGTACCCGCAACGGCTCTCGTGGTTGCACCGTCCCACCGCCTCATCCAACCAATCCCCGTTCTCATCCACATAGCGCGTGAAACAACGCTTTCCCCCGCAAGCGGGGCACGTGAACCGGCTTCCGGGCCCTTCATACGGTTGCAGGGAATACGTGTGTCCCGCTCTCATCAGAAACAATGGTTCTCATCCATTTCAAACACAAAATCATCCCGGATCCCCGATTTCCCATGAACCTGCACCGGCTCGGACTGTCCCAACTGTCCCAGGTGTCCCACCTGTCCCACATCCCCGGGTGGGACACCTTCCGCAACTGAAATTTCCTCCTTTTGCTTCTCCCGGGCAATGATCCGGTGCACCGAGGTTTTGCTCCGGTCCACCAGGTCCGCGATTTCCCGCACCGATTTTCCCTCCCTGTGACACGTCAGAATGTAGGAACGCACCTGGCTTTCATCCTCCTCGCTCTTGTCCCTCAAATGTTCCGATTCCTTCCCGTAGCCCTTGTGCAGGAACCGCACGTACCCGTCCTCGCTGGTGATCTCGTACACGATGACATTGTCCGAGTCGTACATATATTCGCTGGCCCGGACTTTCACCTGCTTGACAAACTTGATCCGCTTGTCCTGGGCTGACTGGCCGATGGCAAACACGTTGTCAAAGAAATTGTACAGCTTTTTGGATCCGGCCAGGTCGTTTTGCGTGATCGGGTTGCTCAAATTCCGCTTGGGCGTGTGGGAGATGATCAACAGGGTCAGGGCGTGCTTCTTCTTCAGGGCCATCAGCTTCATCATGAACAACCCGGCCACGTCCCCCTTTTCCGAACTGTTGCACAAATAGGTCAAATTGTCGATGATCACGATCCGGGCACCGGTCTGGACGGCCGCGAACTCGATGTCCTGGATGATGGCTTCCTCATAATGTTGTACGCCGATACGCTCCGGATCGATCTCCGCCCGGTAGAAATTGTCGGAAAACACATGCCGGTATCCCATCTCCTTATTGGTGTACCTCAACTGGAACTGCTTCTCCGACAACTCGCAATCCACGTACAGCACCTTCCGGTACCGGGAAATGGAATCCCCCATCTGCACCGCGAAAATGGACTTGCCTGCATTGGAATCCGCAAACAGGCAAGCCACTTCCCCTTCGTTCAGGAGCCCGTGGTACAGGTCCACCGGATCCGGCATCTTCAACGCATCCTCCACCGACCGGTTGGCCGTCTTGACCGAGAGCATGCCCACGTGCCGGCACTCCGGGTCGGCCGTAGCGTTTTTCTCCAGTTCAAAAGAAATCTTGTCTTTAAAACTACCGTCCGGCTCCATCATACCCGCTCCTTACGCGTCTTGTTGTTTTGCCGAGGCCCGGACCGGCTTCCCGTAATAATCTGTAACGTTCCCTTCCATGATGGCCTCAATGTCCTTCCACCTCCAGCGGCGTTCCCCGCCGATCATCACCGGATGCAGGTAATCGTACTTGGTATGCCACCTCCACAACGTGGTTTCACCCACTCCCAGCAACTTCATCACCTCTCTTTTGGTCAGAAGGGTTTTCGGATTGTACGGTCCTGTGGTTTCTTTTGTCGGTTTTCTTCCTCTTGTTTCGCGTTCCGGTTCCGGTTCCAGGTCTTCCATGAAGACACGAGCCGCCTCAACCAAATCGCTTGCCTTTACCTGGATGATTGTATCGGGATAATCCAGGGCCAGCGTATAGATATCAATTCCCATGATGCTGATTTTTTTAGGAATTGCACCCCTCCCCACGCACCTCCAAGCAGTGGTTTTGTTCGGTGTTCGGGGCCTGAATGACAACTTGGATTTTATCACCTGACCCGAAACAAAATTCCATAAAAAAGAATGGAAGAACGAATTTTTTGTGTTTACGTAAACACACTTTCTTGTGGTAACAAAAGAATTTTCACGCAATCAGCACCTTACGCCAAACAGCCAATGGCAGTGGTAACAAAAGCGGTAATCATTGTCGCATAGCAACACAAAATGATGAAAACGTCAGGAATCGGAGAGGGAGTTTTCTATGCATTGAAAGAAATGCATGGCCTCTACCCGCGCCGTAGGAAGGGTCCCTTTGTAATTGGGTTTCCGGAGCCTGGCCGGTTTGTAGTTTGCCGTTTTATCGGTAATCCCGAAATGATTGAACACCGCCTTCAGGGTATTGTTGTACGTTTTGCACAACAGGTCGTTCTCCCAGGCAATGGCAATCATGGAAGCCATCTTTGCAATATGTAACGCACCTTTCTGCTCGTTGAGGGATTGAAGGAATTGGTATATCCGGGCAATGCGCCTTTTATCGTAGTTCTTCCTGAAGAAATCGGCCAGTTCGAACCCCTTATCACCGGCCATAGGGTAGTGGCCCGCTTCTTCCTGCAAGCATATCTGGCAATGATTCGCCTCACACAACAAAGAGTAGGTCATGCACGGCCTTTTGGCCATCTCTTGTTCCATGGAAGAATGGATCCGCAGTGCGTACACGACTGCCCATTTGTAGACCTCCGCCCGGAAATCCCGCAACGTAACCACAAAGTCCATACTGCAAAACGATTTTTCCAGGTGTGTTTCCACCTTCTTCATCGTCTTGATCACAAAATTCAAATGGAGTTTCGGCTGGACGAAATCCAGGGCCAGTTCAAAATCGTTCCGCTCTATGATGAATTCATGCAGCTTCTCAAAGGTCCGGCCGGACAGTTCAATACCAACGTCCTCTCCGTATCCGTACCGCTGCGGTTCCCGGAAATAACCGGCAATCTTCCGGTCCTTTTCCACCCACGTCTCCGGTGTCAGCACGTTCTTCTGGACATACTGGGTGCACAGCACATAGCAATTCGCTATCACCTTATACAACCTGAAAATCACATTTTCCAGATGCCATGCATCAAGTCTTGACAACCCTCCATCCTCCATGAAAGAACAGTATATATTGATCACCCCCAAAAAGTCGCATTCCTCAACCCATGACGGAACTTGACTCTTGGTAAGCCGGTTAAATCAGTATATAGAAAACTTGGTACAGGGAACAATAGAATACCCGGGAACCAGTTTTACGGTACAAAATTCATTGCATCCCACACATCCACGATGTTCTGTTTTGCCAATGTCTCGTACATAACCTCATGCCCTTCGCCCCAGTACACGGCAACCATGTATTGCAGGAGAAATTGTTTTTCCGGAGAAAGCCTTTTGTACTCCCTCTCAACCACTGAAACCGGATTATTCACCCCCTCTTTTGAAATAACATCACAGATAGAAGTAACAATCGTGTCAACCAGCTCTTCAGCCCAAACCATTAAATGAGTGTCTTCAATCATAACCTGAATAATTTAGTGTTCACCCAAAATTAAAACACTCTCCCCACCCAAACAAACAAATCGGGAAGAAACAACTCCTTGATTATTAAAGTTTTTACGAATTGTCTTTTTTTGCCACAACCCACATCCCCAAGAGAAAATCAGATAATTTTTTGGACAAAAATGAGGGGGGGGGGTTATAAGAAAATTGAATTATTTGGGAGTATAGTTTCGTTATACAGGTAGTTCTAGGCTAACTCAAAAAAGCTTTGCTTGTTAACAAAAATTAGTCAAAATATATAATAATTGTATTTTTATTACTTCTAAGGATGATTATTCATTCAAATACATTTTATGTATCAATATTTGTGATGTTAGGCATGTTTTTAAGTTCTTTGAGATTCTTATTTATTAATAAAACACAAAGAACCAATGATTTATGGTTACATAAGAGTCAGCAGTGATCAACAGACTGTTGAGAACCAGAGGTTTGAAATAAATAACTTCTGTGCAAAAGAAAGAATGAGTATAGATGGTTGGATTGAAGAAACAATCAGTGGAACAAAAAATTACAACTCGAGACAACTTGGTAAATTATTGAAAATGACCACTAAGGGAGATTTAATAATTTGTGCTGAATTATCCAGGTTGGGTAGAAGTCTTTTTATGATTATGGAAATCCTAAATATCTGTATGAATAAAGAATGTAGGGTGTGGACCATTAAAGACAATTATCGTCTTGGTGATGACATTCAAAGTAAAGTACTTGCTTTTGCTTTTGGTTTATCGGCTGAAATTGAGAGGAATCTTATTAGCCAAAGAACAAAAGAGGCACTTGCAAGGAAAAAAGCGGAAGGTGTAATCTTAGGAAGACCTAAAGGTATTAAGAGTCGGCCAGAAAAATATAAACTTTTTGGCAAACAAAAACTAATTACTGAACTTTTATTAGCTGATGTTTCAAAGCGAAAGATTGCTGAAATTTGCAAAGTAGATAGAAATACTCTCGCCCGGTTTTTAAAGAATGTTATGTAAGTGTAGAAAAGAGCGATTTTGTTCAGCAAGAGCATACGCTGGTACATTTTAATGGGTCGAGTAGTTGGATCATTCTTTCACCCATTGAGCAAAATATAAAAAGCAAGATTGAGGCAGTGGGCACTCCTCTCAAAGACTGGGACATCAAAATCAATTATGGAATTAAGACAGGATTGAATGAAGCATTCATAATATCAGGGGCAAAACGCAATGAGATATTGGCTAACTGTAAATCAGAAGATGAGAAGCAAAGAACAGATGAACTAATACGACCGATTTTAAGGGGCCGGGACATTAAGCGGTTTGGGTATGACTGGAAGAATTTGTGGCTCATTAATACCCATAATGGTGTAAAGGGTAAATTTCCCAGGATTGATATTAATGACTATCCAGCTGTTAAAGCTCATTTAGATAAATATTGGGCACAACTCTCAAACAGAGAAGATCAAGGTGACACACCTTACAATCTTCGGAACTGCGCTTATTTGGAGGATTTTAGTAAGCCAAAAGTTATGTGGAAAATCATAGGGTGTAATATTAATTTTTCATTTGATGAAAATGCAATGTTTTGCAATAATGCAGTAAATATTATGACTGGTGAAAGAAGTCAACTTCTCCAATTTGTGGGACTGATGAACAGTAAATTATTTGATTGGTACTTGAAACTCACAACAGAAGCTGAAGTACAGGGTGGTGGCATTCAATTATATGTGACCACATTGGAAAAGACTCTTCTCAAGCTTGATTTTCCCGAAACATTATGTTCAATAGTAGATAACCGTATCAATGACAATCAATCTGACGATATAGTAAATGATGCCATTATGGATGCGTATAGTCTTAATAATGAAGAGAAAAAATATATTTTCATGGCATCACAACAAGAAAAGCTGTGAATATTAGTTATTAATAGCCTGTGTTGTAGTTGTACAACTGCATCATATATTGTTCTCTATATAAGAGATTTCTTCATTTGAAAAAGCATAGGATGAATAAACAAATTTATCAATCATTTCTTTAGATATACCAGAAACTAAATTTGTATGTAGTGGGAACGGTACTGGAAATTTGACGAGTGATTGAATATTAAGCATAATATCTCCTGCACCAGTGGTATCACTATTCTTGTAGATGAAGTAAGTTCCAACTTTACTGCATAAATAAGAAAGAATAATGTTATTATATTTACCTGCTGAGATAAAACATGCTGGTGCAGTTAAAAATATTCCTGAATCGACAATAGAAAAAGCCAAATTACGCCCAACTGCTTTCCAACATATTTTTGGCTTAAAAAATAAGTCCCAATAGCTAATACTATCTTGTGTCTCAAACCATTTATTACTTGTTTTTTTTCTACTTTTTTCCTTATTGCCATTACAGTCCAGAATGTGTTTTCCATTAATAATGATTTCTATTCCTTTTTGTTCAAGCTTTTTTTGACAAAATTCTGATAAATAATGATTTGCGACCCATTTATATCCATTAACAATGAGATAACCGTATGCAAAAGAAAGTAAATAATTCTTTACTGCTGGGAACAATTCTATGTCGTACTTTTTTGATGGGAAGGTTGCAATTAGCCATAGATTAGCCCAGTTATAACCATATCTCTTAATGTCCCGGCCCCTTAAAATCGGTCGTATTAAATCCGCCGTTCTTATTCGCTCTTCTTCGGATATACAATTATTCAAAATTTCATTCCGTTTTTCTCCGGAAATAATGAAAGCATCATTAAGACCAGTTAGTATGCCGCGATAAATTTTAATATCCCAGTCTTTAAGTGGTGTCCCAACGGATTCAATCTTTCTCTTAATACTCTGTTCTATTGGAGAAAGTACTATCCAACTAGTACTATCTTGAAAACTACATGAAGTATGCTCTTGCTGAACAAAATCGCTCAATTTTTTTATACATTTTTTATCATTTTTTGTGACAGCACAAATGGTTTTTCCTGCATTATTTTCTTTTGCAAACAGAATAATATTCGTATCCACTGTGGCAGATTCAAATAACTTAAGGCCTGCAAAATCTACTAACAATTTTGGATTTGTTTTAGTTGCAAGAAATCTTCTTGTTTTTTCACCATATCCGGCACGCATCCATTTATTTGACGTAATAAAGCATAGGTGACCTCTGTCCTTTAATAATTGGTATCCTCTTTCATAAAAGAGGCAGTATATATCTCCCGTTCTAGTAAAGGTATCAAAACTGAAATTTTCATATAAAGAAGCCAGTTTACCCCCATTATTTTGAAGCTGTACGTACGGTGGATTACCTATCACGATATCAAATTTTTCCGTAACACCAAACATCCAATATGGATCAAAGAATGATGAGGTTTTATTTTGATCATATGGATTCCATTCAGCTATTTGTTTCGCATCCTGCGGCGCATAAATATTGACTGAAAGTAATTTTGATAATTTCTGACGTGCTTCTTTATCGTCTTTCCTTAATTGAATCTTCAAAAATGAAGAGTGTGCAGAAAAGTGTTTTTTCCTTATATTAAGAAGTTCTCTTTTTGTGCTTTCAATTTCTCCGGTCGGATCAGTATATAATCCGCCATATCCTTCTTTCTGTTTGATACTTATCAATGAATTTGCTGCTACAAATTTTGTTTCCAGATTTGGGAGAATTGGAATTCCATAGTTATTCGTTTTGTCATGATCGTTCCTTTCGAAATGGCAAATTAATGAAATAAAGAAGCGCAACTTACTTATTTGTACAGCAATAGTCTGTATATCAGAACCATATATACAATTTTCAATCAATTGTAATTTTATGTCTCCAATATCTCTTTCTTTTTTATAGTCCAACTTTTCTAGGAGTTCTACCATTTTATTTAACATCCCCATAGGAAATGCCCCAGAGCCACATGCAGGGTCAAGTATCTTCGCTGTTGAAAGTTTTCGTGAAATACGGTTGCATTCTTCAGGGTCATTTTGTAATTCTATGGGTAGTTCATCTTGAGTAAACAATAGATTGGTGTACTCTTTATTTCCAAGATATGCCTTTAATGATTCATCAACCATAAATTCAACAATCTCTTTTGGTGTATAGAATGAACCACTTTGATTTCTTGCAGTTTCACGTGTTTCAGGATTATATGCTCCTAGTAAGTTCTCGAATACTTTCCCTAAAAGTTCAGGATCTAGTGCTACTTGTACTTCCTTTGGTGAATTCTCCTCAATGGTAAAGTTATAACGTGACAATATTGGGAGTAACCCTTCTTCAGGTTCAAAAAATAAAATATTAGGAATAAATGCCCTATTTGAAGGTTCCCGGCTAAATCCATCTATATAGTTTTGAGTAACATTGGAATTATCCTCAATTTCATCGAGACATTCAAACAATCCTCCATTAAGGAAGGGAATTGTAGAAAAGTAATCAATAACTTCTTGATGCGATATTTTGAATAAAGATTTTTTAGGGACTTTATTGTCTCTATAGAAAGACTTTATACCGTAATGTGGATTGTTCTCCTCTGGGTTTTCGTTTTTGAATTGCCTTTTACATCCTTGCTCGTCAATGACAGCCCTATTCAATGTTGCAAAAAATAGGTTCTGAAGAATTGCATTGTAGTAACTACTTGATTCTGAACTCATAGGTTCAAAATCGTTTATTATGTTGAATAAATCTCTCTTGTCGAATATTTTATCCGGGACAAGATTCTTCTGTTTAATAAACCAAACAAATATTATTCTGGTAATCAATCTGATAATATTTTGTTCGTTATTTTCTTGGTTAAGTGTAACGTCTTCTGCTGGTCCTTTTGGAAAGAATGAAATTTTGATTGCCCATTCGTACCATTTAAAAAGTTCGTTATAAAATTGCTTCGTAAGAGCCTCAACAGAGAAACGACTTAATAAATCATCAAAGGAGTTAAGCAATTTGTTTCCTTCTTGTCTTTCCCTTATAGCCCCACGTTCTATTAAAAATTGTGTGGGGGTTTTGATGTGTGCATCTGTTCCTAAAAGGAAAGAGAAACGTCTAGGGTTGGAGTATTGTCTGACCAAACGATCATTTTCATCAATTGATGCATCAATTTGTAAAAGTGAAAAACGGTAGTTGTTTCTTGAACTATCTGGGACAAAAACCACTAGTGCTCTATTACATAAACTATTATTGTAAAGAATTTTAAAAGCATCCTTAGAAACACCTATGCGGGCGTCATTATGTGATGAATGTATCATCTCAAACACATCCAGTTTAAGACTTTTGCAGGTTCCTATTCTGGTAACTCTACTAATATAGCCAGCTGAAAATTCAAATGGTATAGGCGTTTCTTCTGTTTCGAAATCATCAGGCAGGAAGTCAATTAAGAAGTCATTCAAAAATGAATCTCTGTAATAGGGTTTATTGAATATATTCATAATGGTCCATTTTGTCTAATACTATAAGGATAATTGTGTTTGTCCTTGTTCATCAATAAGAGTATCTTTTGCCACATCTGATTCAATCTCTTCAGACAAAATTAGCAACTCTTTCCCGTAAGAAATATAATCAGATCGGTTTAGTATTTTTGTTAGATATTCCGGGTGGATAATGGATTGTAAGGTGTGAAACTCTTCTCTTTTTAATTTGTTTATTTTTCTAAGAGAATAGCCTGGTAGGCTATCGAGCTCAATAACTTTTATTAAATCATCCAAATAACCTTCGTCACATGCTTTTTCTTCCTTAATTACATTTATCCGGGCAAGTGCCTCCGTTCTCGATCTCCTTATTTCTACCTCTAATAATTGTTTGAAAAGATCTTCTTCAAGATATTCATATATTGAATAGAAATTACTTGATATATTGTATGCTTTTTCATCTTCTGTTTCAGGTTCCAATAGATAAAAAGCTTTCTCTGGTGTAAGGGCTTCAATAATTGTTTGGGTGTGACCTAATTTAAAGACGTAGTCGTTTCCTTTTTTCCCAAATACCAAAATACCTTTTTCATCTTTTTTTGTTATGCGACGTACTTTTGTTCTAAGAGGGATTCTTAATGCCTCTTTCATTTCTGTACTATCTCTCATTTGTTGGAGATAGGTCTCATATTTTGTATTCCATGATTCTTGTTCATTTTCTTTAATGATTTTCCTGTATTGCTCGTTAAAGAAACTCTGTAATTGTTCTTCACTTGTAAGGACGCGTGTGTCTTCTCCCATAATTGATTGAATCATGGCCATTTTCAATGTTGATATCTCACGGCTTCGTGTTTCGGCTTCTCCAATTGCCGTTGGGAAGTAATTGTAGATATATATATTATTGAAAACCTTCATATTAATTCGATTAATACGTCCTATTCTCTGGATAACTCTTGTGGGGTTGTATGGTATATCAAAATTAAAAATTGTACCAGCTCTATGAAGGCTATAACCTTCAGAAATGGCATCTGTAGCAATCAAGATTTGGTATTCGTTTTTTTGCTTGTCTGGCGCATATCCTGCATCGAAGTTAGATCTAATCTTTTCCTTATTCACAGTCGTCGCATCAGATGATGAGTACTTAAATAGAGGTAATTTTTTCGAATGAAGTTTCTTATACAGGTAGTTAGCTGTATCTGCAAATTCTGTAAAAATAACAATTTTCCTTTTGGGTTCTTTTTTTAGTTGTTCGAAAAGGATGGTAATAATTTGCTCAATTTTTGGGTCATACGTGATGAGCTTCCAATCTGCTTCAATCTTTTTTAGAACCTCAATATCGTTCATTAGGTCTCCTAAAAAGTCTTCATTTAAATACTCCGCATCAATTTCAAACAATCCCCTTTCTTCATAAGCTTTCAGCTCGTCATTCATCCATTCTTCTGGAAACAATTTATCATTTGATGAACTATTCAAATCATCAATATTTGGCAGATTACCTTTTTTAAAAATGGGAACTGATTGCCTAATTCTCACCCAATTATAAATATTTTCACAATTCTTACGCATATTCATTACTGAGATACGGAATGCTTCCTGTGAACTCTCAAATCTTCTTACCAGTAAACGGCGCATGAAATCGGATAGGTTAGATTGTGATTCAGAGAATAGATTATACTCAAAACCTGCCTCTTCAATGTCTGCTCTTAGCTTTTCTTTACATTCTTCTTTTACATAAAGAATTGGTTTGTAACGTGTTCCTTTAAAATAATAAACTGGTTCCGTTTCTAATAAATCTTCTGTGGCTTTTGGAGAGATTAGATTTAGTGTAGACGTATAAATGTCAGTCAACTTTCCTAAAGGATACTCCAATAATACAGGATCATTAACATGCGGGAATTCTATTTTCTGTCTTTTCAGATCCTTTTTATAATCAGGGATCTTATCCAGATCAAGGCGTGACCGTCTGATAACCAATGGCTGAATTATGTTTCTAATCTGTTTTGATATAATACTTATCTTATTCTTAGCTGTCTCTTCATCAATACTTTTCTCTTTTTGGGCTTTTCTAAGTGCCTTATATTCATTAATTAGTTGTCCGAATGCCGCATTTAAATTTTCTACAGTTTTTAAAGTGGATTTTGTTGGAATTTGGAATAGTTTCAGCATAGAGAAAATATCTTCCGGCTTATTGTTAAACGGGGTAGCCGTCAGAAGCATTACTTTATTGTTTTGACATAATTCATGCAAAAGGGCATAATCTTGTGTGTATTCGTTCCGGTAGTTGTGAGCCTCATCTACAATAATCAACCATTTTTCACCTTTGTGGGAAATTAGATTATGGTGTTCAAGTGCTTTATCTATTTTACCACTACTAAAGACCGTCGCATTGAAATTAAACTCTACCCGGTATTCATCCCATTGGTTTGTCAAGTGTGGGGGTGCAATAATTATTGTTCTAATATTCAGATTGTTGGCTACAGTCGCACTGATAATACTTTTACCCAGTCCTACCACATCAGATATAATTACACCGCTGTGCCTGTCAATTGTTTGAATGGCCATTCGTACAGCGTCCTCTTGATACTTAAGGTTGAAGAATCTTCCATTGGTAATATCGTGTGGTGTACGAATTCTATATGAGGTGTCTAATGTAAAAAATTCGTGCAGTACTCTCAGATAGATAAGTTTAGGTGATACTATCCGGTCAATCCAAATCTTTTGAATCACGTTGTTTTCAAATTCTCCAATATGATCTTGATCTGCAATTATTACTGCTCTATCCCACATAGTATTGAAAATGGACAACCCTTCTTCAACTTCAGGCGTGCTATCGAAACGAACATTTATTTCGTTCTGTCCAGTTAATCCATTGTGTGTGAGATTACTTGAGCCTGTTATTAAGGTCCCCAATTGAGTTCCACCTTCATTCAACTCATCTTTCAATGAGAATATGTACATTTTTGCATGACAAGGTTCCTTTGTTTTTCTGACTTCCAGGGTTCCGTCAACAATTTTTTGGTAATAAATTGAAAAAGCCCTCTTATGTTCCTCTGTATCAAAATAATTTGTAGTGTTGCATAAATTTACTAATGAATCAAAAAAATCTCGTTTCAAAATCTGTTTTGATGTTCTTCTCCTCTTGTCCCATTCATTAATTTCAGTAGTCTTGTTTAATAATTCTCTTTCCATCTCAAGACCAACAAGTATTCTGACATGGATATCGGAAATATTATTATAAATTTCTGCTAATCCACTAAAATAGAAGTAGCCTACTATCGCGTCAAAAGCTTTTGTTTTGGTAGGTAGTATCCGGTTTATTACTGAAGCAAGGGATCCTTCCCCTTTTTGATTTACGATAAAATGTTGACTCATTATTGCTGAATAAGGGTTTTTGTATTAAATCACATATTTTCCATGGAGCTTCATCCTACTCCTCCCCAAAATAATCGTTGTCTATCTTCTTTATCTCATAGACATTGGACGTTGAAACCCCAATGTTGTGATCGATCATCAATTGAGCGAGCCTTTCCCCGTCAATCAGCACAATCTTGGTTTCGTTTTTTGGTGAATAGTCTCTGGCTTCCTTCGTGAACGTGGAGCTGGTTATGAAAATCCCCTTTTTGGCACCCTGACCGGCCAGTGCGCCAACAAACTTCTGAATCTCAGGCCTTCCCACAGAATTGCCGATCTGCCAACGTTTCGCCTGGATGTAAATGATGTCCAGGCCGAGTTTATCTTCCTTGATGGTTCCGTCAATTCCCTCGTCTCCACTTTTGCCGATCGCTCTTCCCGCGTCTTTTATGGAACCTCCGTAGCCCATTTTCACCAACAACTCCACCACCAGCCTCTCAAAAAAAGAAGGTGGCAAGCCGATTACTTTATTCAGCAAGTCCTGGGCAAGCGATTTTCTTAAACGTTGGTAAGCACCCTCCAGGCTTTCTTCCGGAGTTTCCTTGGTGATCTCTTCCACCTGAACGTCCGTATTGTCTTCCGGTTTCAGGTTGATGAACTCTAAGAAGGAGGTATATTGCTTCAGGAAGGCAATATTTATAAACTTGGGGTTTTGTTTAAGCACGCCGAGGCCCTCTTCGGTAATGACACTGATGCCCCGTTTTGGAGACTCGATTAACCCGGCCTTCTTCAAATACGTCCGAGCCCAAGCCACCCGGTTATCAAAGATCCGCTGCGTGCCACTAGGCAACAACTCTTTGCGTTCATCTTCACTCACCTTAAAATCTTCCGCCAATTCTTCCACCAAATCCCTAAAAACATGTTCTCTTTTGTCCGCTAACTTTTCAAGCAACGGAAGCATCAATGATTGATAATCAGGTATCATAATCGTTTGTTTACTGTTGATCGTAGCTGTAGCCTAATCATTAGAGACATTATGGTATGTGGTGCATAAATAGCGTAATACAATCGAACTCATAGATTAAACAGGGTGGTGGGATCACTGCATCTTGGGCAGCAATCTGTAAAGTTAAAAGATTCGATGATTATTTTCAAGTATTTTCAATCTAATCCAGCAAGTTACAGCAAACTGAAACACCACTCACAACCGAAATCAAACCCAAACCGACCGAAATCAAGGTTATAATGACTGAATCACTTGCTGTTTATCTGCGAAACCCAATATAAATTTTCTGCACCAGAGTAAAAACAAAAAGGGTGCTATATTCAGCACCCTTTATCATTCGCTGTTAGATTCTAGATTTTGCTAAAGGTTAACCAATCTTCATCTCCATACTCTCGTAATCTGAATGATGTGTCCGTAAGAACTTCAATATATAAAACAGTATTCTCTGGTGAATCTCCAATTGTAAACAATGTAACGTTATTACCATCCTGTGAAATATAAAAATATAAATCAAAATATGCTTCGTACGGTAATTCACTTTCTTCGGAACTCAATCTGATTTTACCATGTATTTTTACAGTAGCTATTTCAGCTATTAAAATTTCTCTTGGTGGATTGTATTTTTCCAAAATTATTAACTGCTCACCCGCATTCCCGTCTAAAATAAATGTACCATTCAATACTTGTAGTACATTAATCTGTTCCTGGGTAAAATGCGTTAAATCCATAGCATCCTGCGGTTCGCAAGAAGTCAACAACAAGGCAAGTCCGGTAAAAATCACAAATAGCTTTTTCATTATGTTATAATTTTAGTTTTGGTTAATATTTTTAAAATTGATTTTTGCCGAATATATGACAGACGTGTTCAAACATAACAGAAGGGGAATTATATTTAATTGAATGTCTGCTATATAGACAATGATGAAAACTCAATTGTCATTTCACAAATTTCTGTACAATGCCTTTCTGTATTTATTTAATTTCCATTATGGCCCAAAATAGATACCCAGAACGTCAAAACATGACGTAGTAGAAAAAAATTGTTAAAAAAGGTATAAATGAAAATCGGAGACTTGTAGAATACTAATTAAGGGAAACAAAAAGTAAACAACTCTTTAAAAATGAATCATCCCTAAAGTAAAGCCGTGGTTTAAGCCAAGGTATCAGTCATTCTCTTTCCGCTCCGCCAGCTCCGCTCCATTCGAATCACTGATCTTATCCTCACTTCCGCTCAGAGATTGTCATCCTCCATTCCGCCTCGCGCCATTCCGGACCACAAACTCTTGACGCTCCAGGCTTAATCGGTATTCGCTCCGCTCATGATCCTTAACCCCACCCAGCGAACTTCGTTCGCCTCCCACCCTGGAAACAGCGGTGTTCGCTTCGCTCACACCTACATAAATGAACTATCGACTGGGCTAGCTCAACATCCATCAATAAAATAAATCCTTTCCCCACAAATTCCTTCCCCGCACATTTCTTTTTCCTTGGGCGTGCGCCCGTTTACACCCGGCTCCTTTTCCTGTTCGGGCACCGCTCGCTCTGCACTCATCAGTGGCTTACTCAATTAATAGTAATGGTGGCTTTATGAAACGTTGGGGATTTCGTTACCACGAACCTATCAACCGTTAAGAACCATGCAAGCAAGCATGGCACTTGGCATACCACGTAAATCCGGTAGTGTTTTATAGAAGCGTGTTAGGCAAATTTTATTTTTATATCTATAAACATCTGTGATTCTTAATATAAGAATCCAAATTTTTATCTTGGATTTTTAAATCCTGCCAAAAAACGTTTTTTAAGTCAATCTTCTCTTGATTGACCTGGTTTTTGAATTTTTCCCAAATACTGCTAGGTGTGTAATCTCTTTTTTTCTTATCCCACCAAGATTTATTTGTTAAAGATACAAATAGAGCCTTTTTATTAAGTTTATTGGCAATTTCATTTGCATAAAAGACCATCCTAAATAATTGATATGAATCACTATCATATCCTGAACTACCAGTAAACAATTGATCCTTAAAATAGTCTTTTTCTCTAGTCTTTGGCCCGTTTGAATTCGTAGCACTTTCCCATAAATGATTGGGAAATTTATTGGTTTCTCCTAATTTACATTCGATAACAATGAAATGACTATCAGATTCAATAACAATGTCAGGTTCAGTAATCTGGCCTTTGTGTTTCCCATCAATTTCTCGAATCGTTGAACCTACAATATATTGTAATTCATTTGATTCTTCATCGAAAGACAGTGTCCATAACAAAATTTTTGGATTCGGAAGTTTTAAACCTAGCAAATCTTCTAGTGAAGAGAAATCTTTAGATAAACTTAAACTCCTTATCAAATTCCATGTTATTGCATCTTCTGAGTTAATACTACCAAGATGTGCTAAACCAGCATAAATATCTTGCTTACCGTTCTTAAAATATCTATCACGGTTCGCTTTAAAAGCTAAAACAGGATTATCCTTATCAATAAGAATATTATCCCTATAATCCTTGTAAACATTATTATTAATCATCATATTTCATTATGTTAGTGTCGTTATTTTGCATTTGCCGAACGGACAGAACTATATGCAGTTGCCGGCTGCGGGCGGTTTTCCAGTCGTGCTGTACCGCCGTTGTTGCGTGCTACGCAGCTTGTCGTCAGCACGGAAACGGCAATTGACATATAGTTTTTGTTATGGGCTGGTTTTCTTCTCATTCTAATTCTTGTTTCCACAATTCCAATGTCCCTTTTGCTATTTTTAGAGTAGATTTTTCAGTTCCTTCTAATTGTCGTCCTATTGCATCAAGTAATTCACATTTATCTCGATGGTATCTTGATTTGTCTGAAAGAATCAAGTCCTTTATTAAGAAAAAGATTCTAACCACGTTGCGTTCCTCGTGAATTTGACTTTGCGTGTCAGATTGAAGCAATAAATAGACAAATTGGTTTGTTAATAATGGAATAACAACATCATAATACTTGCGATTTGCTTTAATCATGCCCTCAATTAAAGAAATCCCAATACTTCGTTTTTGTGTCCCCCCGACAAAATACTCTGTCGCTTTAAGCAAGATGTCGTCTTTATGCTTTTTTTGTCTCTCAAGAAAACCGAATACAGCTTGAATTATTACGACAATCCATCCACCAGCAGCAATAATTAATGTCAAAATTTTAGTTTCCATGTCAACTATCTGTTTTAAACTTGCCCACAACTATTTATAGGTTTATTACAAGTCAAATTTTAAAAAGGAGCCCATTTTTCATCTGGTATCCGCTCTTTTTTTAATACGCTAACTTTCCCTCTTTCAAAGATCGTAATCATTTGTTTTGCTATATCTATACCGGCCCTCTTAAAACCGTCACCCATCAGATTAATTATTGTACCAAAGGTCCCGCCATTCCCTATTATTGTGAGTTCACACAACGTTGCTTCCTGATCGCGGTTGTTTATAAAACCGCTCATGAGTACAGAACCATTTTCAGAAATACTGCTAACGATCAACTTGATTTGATATTGTGACTGCTCAAAACTTCCAAACCTAACCCTATACCCAACATCGAACATATAGGTATTGAAAGCTTCCAAAAAAACTCGAAAAAGCCCAGGTTTATATTCGTTTTCCCATAAAGTGATCCAATCTTCCTCTGAGCTAACATCCTCGATATACACAAAATCAGCTTCACTTTTCCCGTGAATAACGGCTTGCGAAAATATTATTGAAACATCAATCTCCTTTTCATTCCGCAAAGATTTTAGTATTTCTCTGAGCTCTTTCTTTGATGTCTGCGCATGTAAAGAATCTACAGGTATGCTCAGTCCCAATACTATTGTAAATGAAAGGAAGAGTAACTTTCTCATGATATGTTTCGTAACGATGGAATGAATAGAAAAAGGATACTAGTATTTCATACCTGTCCTTTATGTAACCATAAATGTAATTATTTATTTATAGACCAGAAAATCAACATATTGAAAATTAAGTCAATATATTTGACAAAGTGTCAAGCATAACACACAGTAATTACTACTGTCACAAATCTGTATTTATAGAATTTCCAGCCGGGGTCAAAATAACTGCTCATTACGTCAAAATATGACGTAGTGGACAAAAATTGCTTCCAAAAAGGATCTTACTTAAAGCCGAGATGTAAGCCGAGATGTAAGCCGAGCCGAGGCATCAGTCATTCTCATTCCTCTCCGCCAAGCTCTGTTCCAATCGAATCACTGATCTTTATCCTCACTTCCGCTCAGAGATTGTCATCCTCCATTCCGCTGACGCTCCATTCCGGACCACAAACTCTTGTCGCTCCAGAACAGAGCGGTATTCGCTCCGCTCATGTTTCTTATCATGACACCCTGCTTGCAAAGCAGGTGGTCGTTCGTTCAGAATTTCCTCCGCTCATGATCCTTATCCCCGCCCAGCGAACTTCGTTCGCCTCCCACCCAAACCCAGCGGTGTTCGCTCCGCTCACTCGCCGTCGCAAATGAGCCCCCGCCCGGGACCGGCACATCCTCCATCAAAAAATGAACCCATATCTGACAAATCCCTTCTCTGAACCTTCCCCGAACCTCCACCTCCCCCCGGGCGCGCCCCATTCCCGGCCGTCTCCTTTTCCTTTTCGGGCTCCGCTTCGCTCTACCCTCAATAGAGGCCGCCCCTGATTTAACATAATCTGAGCTTAGTTATGTTCCTCGCTCCGCAGGCTTCGCTGCGAAACATAACCCAGATTATGTGCAAATAGGGCCGTCCCCCTTTTGTCTCAAGCGAATAAAATACGCAGCCCTCCGGCCTGCTCCCCATTTTCTCCGCTTTCCCCAAAAGAGAGCGGAATCATCCCCACGCTGCTTCGCAGCGACCCGTTGAACAACCACAAAGGAAACGGACAGGTTCCGCTCCGTATCCCAACGGTTCCCGCTTCAGCCACTCCGTGGCTTCCACAACCTCCGGAACACTCCGCTGCACCTCTCCGCCTGCCTCCACTCACCCAAACTGCAATTACACCTTCCCTGATCCGACTCCGCCGTCCCAGCGAAGAGAGCGGATGGCTTTGCCGGGTTTGTCATTCCACTGCATCCCGGGGTGCGTTCCATTCCAAACCCCGCATACGCCAAGTTTGCCGGCGGGAGAGCTCCTTTCGTTCCGTTCAGTACCTGAATTGCGGCGTCACTTCACTCGCTCCCCCGCAAACGCCCTGATCCGGAATCTTCGATGCGGAAATGCTCTATGAAGCCAGGGCGACTTCGCACCCTCAGCGCCTTGGCTTCATGACGCATATCCGCCTTTTTCCAATCACATTTCGCAAAACAAGAGCACCTTCCCTGTGCCGGCTCCGCCTTCACAAGGAAGAGAGCGGTATCGTCTTCACGCTGCTTCGCAGCGGGAACGCCGGGCCACTTCAGCGGAACGGAACTGTTCCGCATCGCATCCCTCCGGTGAACGCTCCGGCCACTGCGTTGCCTGCGCGACCTCCGGTCTGCTCCGCTCCACACTTCCTCAATGCTCCGCTCACCAGCAGCACAAACAAAGGCGAGGGTGCGGAGGGAGCGAAGCGGAAGGAGCACGCTCGCCCACATCAATCCATTGATGGCATCCCGTATCATTCAAAAATTCCTGTTCAGATCAGTCACAACAAATAAAAAAGATTGCAAAGGTAGCCCCCGGTCCGTTCCTTGTAAAGGTCCTTCGGCCCGACGGGTTCGCCCGGTAAAAATCTCCACCGCCGGGAAAGATGAGCCTTCGACGCATCTTCCCCAAGAAGGGGGCGGTTGTATTTTTACCGACTCAACTTTGACAAGCCCCGTCCCGGGGGCATGTAAAGCAGTCCTTTTTTATTTTTCTTTCTTTTTTCGGGTTTTTCTTTCTGTTTCTTTTTTCCGGAAACAATCATAAAAGGGGAGCGGTGCGCTGGTTCGACGCATTCCCGTTTGCCATCCTGATTTTGTAACTTTGTAGCTACACACAAACAAACCTTGTGTTTAAGACTTGTAACTTGTAACCCGTGCCCATGCCCATCTATCCACCCAATATCAGATTCTCCGACTGCTGGTCATCAGTGGGAGGGATCACGTTCTACCACAGGAATGGGAAGTGCTACTGGCGGAGCAAGCCGGCCCCGGTGTTTCCCGGGACCCTGGAGCAGCTGGATCACCAGTCGGTGCACCTTCGCGCCCTGGCTGCCTGGCGGACACTGGACCACCAAGTGCAATTGCAATGGGCGGGGTATGCCGGGGAGGTGGCGGCACACCGGCCGCCGTTCCTGCATGAGAACCACATCAGCGGGTACAACCTGTTCGTGTCGGCATACCACGGGTTCGCGACCCTGGGGCAGGAGCATGTACCGGATCCGGCACGGTTCGAGGCGTTTCCTCCGTTTTATGCGGCATTCGTTTCCGCACAGGTTTCCGGGAATGCCGATATGGTGCTCCGGTTTTCGCTTTTCGTGGGTGGCACCGAAGATCCGTTGAGGTACCGGACCTTGGGAAAGATCCAGCTGGTTGCCCCCGGAAGGGGCTGCCATCCCGGGAAGTTGCGG
>JAHDNZ010000085.1 GCA_018435125.1 Bacillota bacterium
AAAAATCGCTCGTGTTCGTCTAACAAATGGTATTGAAGTTTCATCTTACATTCCTGGCGAAGGCCACAACCTGCAAGAGCACTCCGTAGTACTTATTAGAGGCGGCCGCGTTAAGGATCTCCCTGGCGTCCGTTATCATATAATTAGAGGTACAATGGATACTGCTGGCGTGGCAAATCGCCGTCAGGGACGTTCGAAATATGGAGCTAAAAAGCCTACTGAATAATCTTAAAAGGGGGGATAGATAAAGATGCCAAGGCGTGGACATGTGCCAAAAAGAAGCATTCTGCCTGACCCGATCTATAAAAGCGCTGTTTTGAGTCAGTTTATCAACAAACTTATGCTAGATGGCGAAAAGGGTACGGCGGAATCTATTATTTATGGTGCCTTGGATATTGTAGCCGAGAAAACCGGCCAAGATCCAGTTGAGGTACTGAATAAAGCTCTTGATAATGTTATGCCGGTAGTTGAGGTTAAACCTCGACGTGTTGGTGGCGCTACTTATCAGGTGCCTGTTGAAGTTCCGGCTAATCGTCGTATGGCACTTGCTATGAGATGGATGATTCAGATCTCCCGTGCTCGTGGCGAGAATACTATGGCTGAAAGAATGGCTGGCGAGATATTGGAAGCTTCCAATAATGCCGGCGGTTCGGTCAGAAAAAAAGAAGACACTCACCGTATGGCAGAGGCCAACAAAGCTTTTGCTCATTATCGTTGGTAGTATACTGCCCAAACGTGAGTCAGGGCAGGACAATATAGCGCCTGCTCTTACCACTGGCGGTCTCCCGACCAAAAAGAGCTAGCTTGGTCGGCTAGGGTAAGATTTGCACCCCTAAAACTATTATAACCGTCAGACGATAGGACTGGCCTGGCTTTTTCGGTGAGACTCACTAGTAGTAAGGAGGGGAAAGTGGGTGCCCAGAGAGTTCCCACTCGATAAAACACGTAATATTGGGATTATGGCCCATATTGACGCAGGTAAAACAACTACAACTGAAAGAATTTTATTTTATACAGGAAAAGTTCATAAGATGGGCGAAACCCATGAAGGCGCTGCGACAATGGATTGGATGGTTCAGGAGCAAGAAAGAGGTATCACTATTACCTCTGCCGCAACAACGTGTCAGTGGCGGAATCATCGTATTAACATTATTGATACACCCGGACACGTTGACTTCACCGTTGAGGTGGAGCGGTCACTTCGGGTACTTGATGGAGCCGTAGCTGTCTTTTGTGCTGTTGGTGGTGTAGAACCACAATCTGAAACTGTCTGGAGACAGGCAGACCGCTACAAGGTGCCTAGGATAGCATTTATCAATAAGATGGATAGAACCGGAGCAGATTATTATCGCGTCGTAGACATGATTGCTAAGAGGCTTTCCGCCAACCCGGTTTTGCTCCAATTGCCAATAGGCAAAGAAGATAATTTTAAAGGCATGGTTGATTTAGTAACCAATAAAGCCATTATCTATACTGACGATCTAGGTACTAAATCGGAAGAAGATCCTATCCCTGAGGATATGGTTGAATTAGTAGCCAAAAAACGTCAAGAAATGCTTGACGCCATCGTTGAAACAGACGAAGAGCTCATGGCCCGTTATTTAGAGGGCGAAGAACTTAGTGTTGAGGAGATTAAGAAAGCTATTCGCAAAGCAACCTGTACTAATTTAATTGTTCCGGTTTTGTGTGGATCGGCTTTTAAAAACAAAGGTGTACAGAGGCTTTTAGATGCGGTGGTAGATTATTTGCCATCACCGGTTGAAGTTGATGATGTTAAAGGTATCGATCCTGAAACAGGAGCTGAGGTTACCAGGAAATCCAGTGATGACGAACCTTTTGCGGCTCTTGCTTTTAAAATTATGAGTGATCCTTTTATCGGTAAGCTCTGTTATTTTAGAGTCTATTCCGGGACACTGGAATCCGGTTCTTATGTTCTTAACTCAACCAGAGGTAAAAAAGAACGCATCAGTCGTTTGGTGTTGATGCATGCTAATCACAGACAGGAAGTGGATAAGGTTTATGCCGGAGATATTGTAGCCGGTGTAGGACTTAAGTTTACTTCCACAGGTGATACTCTATGTGATGAAGGTAAAGAAGTTGCTTTAGAAGCTATGACTTTCCCTGATCCGGTTATCGATATTGCTATTGAACCTAAGACTAAAAATGACCAGGATAAACTCTCTCAGGCTTTGCAGCGACTTTCAGAGGAAGATCCTACCTTCCGTGTCAGTACCAATGAAGAAACAGGTCAAACTATCATTGCCGGCATGGGTGAATTACACCTAGAGATTATCGTCGACAGACTCCTAAGAGAGTTTAGAGTCGGTGCCAATGTAGGTAACCCCCAGGTTGCCTATAAAGAAACAATCTCTAAAGCAGTCCGTGCCGAAGGGAAGTTTATTCGTCAGTCAGGTGGCCGTGGCCAATATGGTCATGTGGTATTGGAATTAAAACCAAACGAGCCGGGTAAAGGCTTCCTCTTTGAAAACAAAATTGTTGGTGGTGTAGTCCCGAAAGAATACATTGCCTCAGTTGAAACTGGTATCAAAGAAGCCATGCTATCAGGTGTACTGGCTGGTTTTCCGGTCGTAGATGTCATAGTAAGTCTGGTAGATGGTTCCTATCACGAAGTCGACTCTAGTGAAATGGCCTTTAAGATCGCTGGTTCCATTGGCTTTAAAGAAGGAGCCATCAAGGCAAATCCTGTTCTTTTGGAGCCGGTTATGAAGGTAGAAGTAGTAACTCCGGATGATTTTTTAGGAGATGTAATCGGTGATCTTAACAGTAGACGGGGAAAAATCAGTGGAATGACTCAGCGCCCCGGTGCTCAGGAAGTCCACAGTGTTGTTCCGCTGTCTGAGATGTTTGGTTATGTAAATCAGCTACGTTCTTTAACACAAGGACGTGCCACTTATGTTATGACCTTTTCTCATTTTGAGCAGGTTCCAGCCAACATTGCTGAAACAATAATAAAGAAGGGTTAAGTCCCAAAGTAAGGAGGCTAAAAAATGGCAAAGGCACATTTTGAGCGTAACAAGCCGCATGTTAACATTGGAACCATTGGTCACGTTGACCATGGCAAGACAACACTAACTGCTGCTATCACAAAGTATCTATCAAGTAAAGGTTATGCTCAGGTAAGAAAGTATGATGAGATTGATAATGCTCCCGAGGAGAAAGAGCGTGGTATTACCATTAACACCTCTCACGTTGAGTATGAAACAGATTCCAGACACTATGCTCACGTGGACTGCCCGGGGCATGCTGACTATGTTAAGAATATGATTACAGGTGCAGCCCAGATGGATGGTGCTATCTTAGTTGTTTCAGCTGCAGATGGCCCAATGCCACAGACCAGAGAGCACATCTTGCTCGCTCGTCAGGTTGGTGTTCCTGCTATCGTCGTTTTCCTTAACAAAGCAGACATGGTAGACGATCCCGAGCTTATCGAACTAGTTGAGATGGAAGTTCGCGAACTACTTGATGCTTATGAGTTCCCTGGCGATGATACTCCAATTATTGTAGGCTCAGCCCTCAAAGCTCTTGAGAGTAATGACCTAAACGATGAGTGGAATCAAGCTATCGACAAACTCATGAAGATAGTTGACGAATACATTCCACAACCTTCACGTGATGTTGACAAACCATTCTTGATGCCGGTTGAAGACGTCTTTACCATTACCGGTCGCGGTACAGTTGCTACTGGTCGTGTCGAGCGTGGTCAAGTCAAAGTTGGCGACCCAGTTGAAATTGTTGGTATTAGTGCAACCAAGAACTCGGTTGTTACCGGTGTAGAGATGTTTAGAAAAATTCTGGACTTTGCTCAAGCCGGTGATAACGTTGGTGTCTTGCTCCGTGGTATTGAGCGCAAAGACATCGAGCGCGGTCAGGTTGTGGCCAAACCAGGTTCTATTACACCTCATACCAAGTTTGAAGCTCAGGTCTACGTTTTGAAGCAATCTGAGGGTGGTCGTCACAAACCGTTTTTCTCAGGCTATCGTCCCCAGTTTTACTTCAGAACCACTGACGTAACCGGTACTATTACTCTGCCTGAAGGCGTAGAAATGGTTATGCCTGGTGATAACATTGTTATGGATGTTGAGCTAATTGCGCCTATCGCTATGGAAGAAAATCTCCGCTTTGCTATTCGCGAAGGTGGTCATACTGTTGGCGCTGGCGTTGTCAGCAAAATTATCAAGAAGTAAAATAGTTCCCAAACGAGGTAGCGGCTAAAGCTTACCTGAAGTCGCTACCCACTTTTTTTGAGACCTTGACAATAGTCATAAAGGAGGGAACAGGAATGAATCAAAAGATTAGAATTCGCCTTAAAGCCTTTGATCATGTGGTTTTGGACCAATCAGCCCGCAAAATTGTGGAAACAGCTGAAAGGACCGGAGCAAAGGTTTCAGGACCAATTCCTCTACCAACAGAGAAAAATGTTTATACAATTTTGCGTTCTGTTCACGTACACAAAGATTCACGTGAACAGTTTGAGATGAGAACACATAAAAGGCTCATTGATATCTTGGAGCCTAATGCAAAAACAGTTGATGCTCTGATGAGACTTGACCTGCCGGCAGGTGTGGATATCGAAATTAAACTCTAAAGAATTCCCTCCTGATTCAGGTGAGGCAACTCTTTTATCTGCAGTACACTTTAGCTAGAAGTAGCAGTGTACACGAACCAGTAAGGAGGTGTAGGTTATGCCCAAAGCTATACTTGGCCGAAAAGTTGGAATGACACAAATATTTGCCGAAGACGGTACAGCTATTCCTGTAACTGTAATTGAAGCTGGACCCTGTAAAGTTGTGCAGGTTAAGACTTTAGAAGTTGATGGTTATAAAGCTGTACAGCTTGGATTTGGTGCAATTAAAGCCCAAAAAGTTAACAAACCGCTAAATGGCCACTATAAAAAAGTTGCTTTAACTCCTAATCGCTATCTTAAAGAAGTTGCTTTAGAAGATAAAGAAGACCTTAAAGTCGGCGATGTAATTACAACTGATATCTTCAAGGAAGGAGATTTAGTTGATGTTACTGGCCTATCTAAAGGTCACGGCTTTAGTGGTGTTATAAAAAGATGGAATTTCCATATTGCAGCCAAAGCTCATGGTTCTAAATATCACAGAGGTATAGGTTCTCTGGGTTCGATTGATCCGGCTCGTATTTTTAAAGGTAGAAAGATGCCAGGCCGCTATGGCAATGAGAGGGTTACAATCCAGAATCTTACTGTAGTTAGAGTAGATCCTGAAAAGAATCTTCTTTTAATCAAAGGTGCGGTGCCTGGTATTAAAGGCAGTCTTGTTACTGTTGGCAAGGCTGTTAAGGCCTAAACTCACTAGTTGCAGGAAAGGAGGCAGCATAAGATGCCCCAAGTGACAGTTTATAATGTCAAGGGTACGGAGATAGGGCAGCTCGAGCTTAGCAATAAGGTTTTCGGGGCTAAAGTAAACCCGGTCCTTATGCATGAAGCAGTTGTTATGTATCTTGCCCGCCAGAGAGTGGGGACAGCTGCCACCAAGACGAGAGGTTTGGTAAGTGGTGGCGGTAAGAAACCCTGGAGACAAAAAGGTACAGGTCGTGCCCGCCAAGGTTCTATCAGAGCTCCACAATGGGTAGGCGGCGGTACAGTCTTTGGCCCCTTACCCAGAGATTATGGTTATACAATGCCTAAAAAGGCCAGAAGAGCGGCACTTTGCTCTGCTCTATCGGCTAAGGTTGAAAACCAGAATATTATCGTCTTGGATAATTGGCAGTTGGATACTCCCAAGACCAAAGAAGTTATGGAGGTACTGAAAAACCTTCAAGTTGCTGATAAAAAGGCCTTGATTGTCACGGCTGATAACAACCAAATTCTTTATAAATCAGCTCGCAACATCCCTACTGTCAGCACAACTATCGCTCAAAACCTGAATACCTATGAGGTACTAAATTATGACACCCTCATTATGACCAAGGATGCTGTAGCCAAGGTCGAGGAGGTGCTCGCCTAATGGAACATGTATATGATGTTATAAGAAAACCGATTGTTACTGAGAAATCTGTGGCTCTAATGGAGAAAAACAAATACACCTTCGTGGTCGACAAGCGTGCTACTAAAACTGAGATTAAGCATGCTGTTGAAAAGATCTTTAATGTTAAGGTACTAGATGTAGCGACTATGAATATGAAGGGCAAACTGCGGACTATGGGAAAAACCCAAGGTTACCGTCCTGATTGGAAGAAAGCTATTGTTACCTTAGCAGAGGGAAGCAGAATTGAGATCCTCGAAGGTATGTGATAACTACCGGCAAAGGAGGTTATTGCTGTGGGTGTGAAGTCATTTAAACCTACCTCCCCTAGCCGCCGTTTTATGTCAATCTCAGATTTTGCTGAGGTTACTACCGACAAGCCCGAGAAATCGCTTCTTGAACCATTAAAGGAAAAGGGCGGTCGTAATGCTGAAGGTAGAATAACGGCCAGGCATAAAGGTGGAGGCCACAAGCGTAAATACCGCGTTATTGACTTTAAACGTGACAAAGATGGCATTCCGGCACGAGTGGCCGAAATCGAGTACGATCCTAACAGATCAGCTCGCATTGCACTGCTGAACTATGCAGATGGCGAGAAACGTTATATCTTGCAGCCTGTAGGTTTAAAAGTAGGCGACATTGTTGTATCCGGTCCCGAGGCAGACATTAAAGCGGGGAATTCCCTACCACTAGTTAATATACCTGTGGGTACTATGGTTCATAATATTGAACTAGAACCAGGCAAGGGTGGACAGATGGTTCGCTCGGCCGGAACCGGCGCACAGCTAATGGCTAAAGAAAATGGTTATGCAACTTTGCGTCTGCCTTCAGGTGAAATGAGAATGGTCTTAGATACATGCCGTGCAACTATCGGTCAAGTTGGTAATATCGAACACGAGAATATCAAGATCGGCAAGGCAGGCAGAAATCGCTGGCTAAACAAGCGTCCTCATGTTCGCGGTGTAGCCATGAACCCTGTAGACCATCCACATGGCGGTGGAGAAGGACGTGCACCTGTAGGTCATCCTGGTCCTCTAACCCCTTGGGGCAAACCTACACTTGGTTATCGTACTAGGAAGAAGAAGCCTTCGGATCGTTTAATTGTTAGAAGAAGACGCTAGGATGCGTTGTTTATAACTTCAGTAAATGAAGGGGGGGTTGTGGCAAGCATGGGAAGATCAAATAGAAAGCAACCTTACATTGAAGAGACACTATTTAAGCGAGTCCAAGAACTAAACGCCAAAGGCGAGAAAAAAGTTCTTAAGACATGGTCTCGCAGTTCAACAATCTATCCTGAGCTAGTTGGCCACACATTTGCAGTGCACGATGGTCGCAAGCATGTTCCGGTCTATGTTACTGAGGACATGGTCGGGCATAAGCTTGGCGAGTTCGCCCCAACACGGACTTTCCGTGGTCATGGCGGCACAGCAGAACGCGCGTCGGCCCTCAAAAAAT
This sequence comes from Bacillota bacterium, assembly GCA_018435125.1. Classification (GTDB taxonomy): domain Bacteria; phylum Bacillota; class DTU065; order DTU065; family DTU065; genus JAHDNZ01. The sequence continues at coordinate 7,464 of JAHDNZ010000085.1, forward strand.
AGAGAGAGGGGGATAGCTTTATGGAAGCTAAGGCTACTGCTCGCATGATTAGGATGTCGCCAAGAAAAGTTCGTCAAGTGATTGATGCAATTCGTGGTAAAGATCTTCTTGAAGCGCAAAATCTTTTAAAGATAACACCAAGAAGAGCAAGTCACCACATTGGCAAAGTCCTGAATTCTGCAGCAGCTAATGCAGAAAATAATTTTAATATGAATCGTGAGGCTTTATATGTAGCTAAGGCCTATGTAGATGAAGGACCTACACTAAAGAGAGTTAGATTCCACTCCAGAGGCCAGGCAGACACTCTCTTGAAGAGAACTTGCCACATCACTGTGGTATTAAGTGAAAAAAAGGAGGGATGACAAGTGGGTCAGAAAACGCATCCCTTAGGAATGCGGCTTGGCATTATTAAAGACTGGGATGCCAGATGGTATGCGGAAAAGGACTATGCAGCACTAGTGCAAGAGGATCTCAAGATACGCGCTAAAATAAAAGAAAAGTTTTATAACTCCGGCGTTGCCCGTATTGAGATTGAAAGAGCTGCTAACATGGTCAAAATTTCTATTCATACTGCCAAGCCAGGTATGGTAATTGGCAAAGGTGGAATCATGGTTGATGATTTCCGCAAAGAATTAGAAAAAGAGACTGGCAGACAGATTTCGATTAACATCCTTGAAGTCAAAAAGCCCGATCTTGATGCACAGCTAGTAGCAGAGAGCGTTGCAAATCAGTTAGAGAGAAGAATCTCTTTCCGCCGCGCCATGCGTCAAGCTAAACAAAGAGCTATGAAAGCTGGAGCACAAGGTATTAAAGTGGCAGTATCCGGCCGTCTTGGTGGAGCTGAAATTGCTAGAACCGAATGGACTCCTGAGGGTTCAGTTCCTCTACAGACTCTGCGCGCCGACATAGATTATGGTTTTGCAGAAGCCTATACAACCTATGGTAAAATTGGCGTCAAGGTTTGGATCTATAAAGGAGAAGTGCTTCCCGAAAGAAATTAACGAGTCGCAAGGAGGCGAGAAGCAGTGCTTATACCAAAGCGCGTTAAGTACCGTAAAGTACAGCGCGGCCGTATGAAGGGGAAAGCCATCCGCGGCTCACAGGTATCATCTGGTGAGTACGGTTTGCAGGCCTTAGAACCTGGATGGATCACTGCAAGCCAGATAGAAGCTGCCCGTGTTGCTATGACAAGATTTATTAAACGTGGTGGCCAGGTCTGGGTTAAGATATTCCCTGACAAACCTGTTACCAAGAAACCTGCTGAAGTTCGTATGGGTAGCGGCAAAGGTGCTCCCGATCACTGGGTAGCAGTTGTTCGTCCCGGCCGTGTAATGTTTGAGATTGCTGGAGTTCCAGAAAATCTTGCTAAGGAAGCTATGAGACTGGCAGCTCATAAACTGCCTATTAAAACTAAATTTGTAATGAAAGAAAAGGCAGGTGACGCAAATGAAAGCTAAAGAGGTTCATGAACTTGGCGATGTTGAATTGAAGCAACAGCTTGGCAACCTCAAGGAAGAGCTTTTCAACTTGCGTTTCCAGCTGGCAACTGGTCAACTTGATAATGTCAAGAGGATTTCAGAAGTACGCAAATCTATTGCCAGAGTTAAAACTGTGATCAAAGAGCGTGAATTGCTAGCTAAGAAATAACGCCCCAGAGAAGAAGGAGGGGAGTTTAATGGCTAATGAAACCACTACAGTAAAGGCCCACAAAACCAGAGTCGGTCTAGTGGTAAGTGATAAAATGGATAAGACCGTTGTAGTAGAGGTTGTACGACTTTATTCACATCCTCTTTATAAAAAACGTGTCAAAACTACCAAGCGCTATAAAGCACATGACGAAGCTAATGAGTGCCAGGTAGGCGATAAAGTACGCATTGAAGAATGCCGTCCTTTAAGCAAAGATAAGAGCTGGAAGGTTATTAGCATTATAGAAAAAGCAAAATAGCGGATTATTTGTCGTAGAGAGGAGGGGTAGAGATGATTCAGCAAGAAAGCATGCTTAATGTGGCAGATAACACCGGTGCTCGTAAGGTTCTTTGCATTAGAGTTCTAGGTGGCAGCTCTCGTCGCTATGCTCATGTAGGCGATGAAATTATTGCCACGGTTAAAGAAGCCAGCCCAGGTGGGACCGTAAAAAAGGGCGAGATCGTTCGAGCAGTTGTGGTAAGAACTCGTCAATCCATAAGAAGGCCTGACGGCAGCTATATTCGTTTTGACGATAATGCCGCGGTAATTGTCGATACCCAGAAAAATCCTCGCGGTACCCGTATCTTTGGACCTGTAGCCAGAGAGCTCCGCGAGAAAGAATACATGCGTATTATCTCCCTAGCCCCGGAGGTCTTATAAAAGCTTTTGGGGAAGGCGTTTACTAAAAAGGGGGGAACCGAAATACCATGAACACGCATAAAGTTCATGTTAAAAAAGGCGATACTGTTACTGTAATTTCCGGTAATGAAAAAGGTAAAAAAGGCAAAGTACTTCGCGTTGATTATAAGAAGGGTCATGTGGTTGTAGAAAACCTTAATATGGTAAAAAAACATTTAAGGCCAACCCAAACCAATCCACAAGGCGGTGTAACCAGCATTCCTGCCTCCATGAGCAGCTCTAAAGTGATGCTTGTCTGCCCAAGCTGTGGTAAGCCTACCCGTGTTCAACGTGAAATTCGCGATGATAGTAAAGTTCGCATTTGTAAAAAGTGTAAAAAAGCAATTGACTGATTGTGCGCTAGGAAAGGAGGTTAGCTCCCATGCCACGTCTTAAAGATTTCTATCAAGAAGATGTTGTTCCGGCGATGATAGAAAAGTTTGGTTACAAAAGCACTATGGAAGTACCAAAACTGGTTAAGATCGTAATTAATATGGGTGTCGGCGAAGCTAAAGAAGACCCGAAAGCTTTAGATGCAGCAGTAAAAGAGTTGACAGCAATTTCTGGCCAAAAGCCTGTTGTAACCAGAGCTAAAAAATCAGTAGCGGCTTTTAAAATTCGTACCGGCATGCCGATTGGCTGTAAGGTTACATTAAGAGGCAACCGGATGTATGAATTTTTCGATAGGCTACTTACTATTGGCTTGCCTCGTATTCGAGATTTTCGTGGTGTAGCTCCAACAGGGTTTGATGGTAGAGGCAATTATACCCTTGGCATCAAAGAGCAAATTATCTTCCCGGAGGTAAGCTACGACGAGGTCGATGCGATCCGGGGTATGGATATCTGTATTGTAACTAGTGCCAAAACCGATGCTGAAGCTTACGAGTTGCTCAAGCTACTAGGTATGCCTTATAGAGTTGCATAATATAAGGGACCTAGGCCACTATTACTCACAGAGGAGGGAAGAGCGTGGCCAAAAAATCAATGAGAATCCGTGCTGCAAGACCTCAGAAATTTGCAGTTAGAGAACACAACCGCTGCAAGATCTGCGGCCGTCCACGCGGATACATGCGTAAATTCGGAATGTGCCGCATCTGCTTCCGCAAGCTAGCTCTCGAAGGTAAACTACCAGGTGTACGCAAGGCTAGCTGGTGACATGTGGCATAATCCTTGCTAGATTATTGTTAATGGAAGGGGGATGCTAGGATGATCACAACTGATCCCGTAGCTGATATGCTAACGAGAATTCGGAATGCCGGTGCAGTTTACCATGATAAAGTTGATGTTCCTTCATCAAAACTCAAGCTTGAAATCGCTCGGATACTCAAAGAGGAAGGTTTTATCAAGGATTACCAGCTTGTTACTGAGAACAATCTGGCCATGATTAGGATCTTTCTTAAGTATGGCGAGAAGAAAAAACCGGTTATAGCAGGACTCAAAAGAATTAGCAAGCCAGGACTGCGCGTCTATGCTAATTCACATGAGATTCCCAGGGTTCTTGGTGGTTTAGGAACAGCAATAATTTCGACATCTAAGGGTGTAGTAACAGATAAAGAAGCCAGAAAACTCGGCGTAGGAGGAGAAGTACTCTGCTTTATCTGGTAATTGGCTTAAACTTCACGGCAAGGAGGTGTAGTTGCTTTGTCAAGGATCGGAAAAATGGCAATTGTGATTCCCAAAGGCGTAGATGTTAATCTAGGCGCTGAAAGGACACTTACAGTAAAAGGCCCTAAAGGCACACTAGAACAAGTTTTGCCTGAGGGAATTGAAATGAGTTTAGAAGACGGCAAACTTCACTTTACCCGCCAGAACGACGGACTCAAAGCCTTGCATGGCATGACCCGGTCTCTGGTTAATAATATGGTCAAAGGTGTTACTGAAGGATTTCAAAAAACCCTTATCATCCAAGGCGTCGGCTACAGAGCCAACAAGGATGGCAATAAGCTCGTTCTTAACGTAGGCTACTCCCATCCCGTCGTGATGATGCCCTATGAAGGTATTGAAATAGAAGTTCCCGAACCGACAAAAGTTATCATCAAAGGCGCTGATAAACAAAAGGTTGGGGAATTTGCAGCCAATGTCAGGAAAGTCCGTGAACCAAGTGTTTATAAAACTGACCGTGGTAATAAGGGTATCATTTATGAAGGCGAAGTCGTGCGGAGTAAAGCCGGCAAAACCGGTGCTAAATAAACCGGCTGCCTAGGCTGTATAAGAAGACATAAGTCTACCGTACGAAAGGAGTGAGTCTGGTGGCTTTTAATCGTAGAGAAGCTAGGATGCGTCGTCAAAGACGTGCCAGAAAGCGGATTTTCGGCACCGATAATAAACCTCGCTTATCAGTATTTCGCAGTGCAAACCACATATATGCCCAAATAATTGATGATGACTCTGCCACAACTCTAGCTGCAGCTTCAACTCTGAGCCCGGAACTCAAGGGTGTCATCAAAAACGCCGGTAATGTGGAAAGCGCTCGTAAAGTTGGCGAGTTAATAGCTAAGAAAGCTAAAGAAAAAGGTATTGAGCAAGTTGTATTTGATCGTGGCGGCAATCTGTACCATGGTCGTGTGCAGGCTCTAGCTGAAAGTGCTAGAGAGGCCGGTCTCGACTTTTAATAAAAGAGGGCAAAGGAGGGAAACAGTTTGACACAGATAGATCCCAACAAGCTGGAGCTAAAGGAACGAGTTGTCCACATCAATCCGGTCTCCAAGACGGTTAAAGGTGGTAAGAACCGTAGCTTCAGAGCCCTAGTCGTAGTCGGTGACGGAGAACAATATGTAGGTGTTGGCTTAGGAAAAGCCAGAGAGGTCACTGATGCAATTCGCAAGGGTATGGACGAAGCAAAAAAGAATTTAATTGAGGTTCCAAGAGTAAATACTACAATACCCCATGCCATCACCATGCGCTATGGTGGAGCAGAGGTTTTGCTTAGGCCTGCTTCTGAAGGTACCGGTGTTATTGCTGGGGGAGCTGTACGTGCTGTTTTGGAACTTGGCGGAATCAAAGATGTATTGTCTAAGTCGCTAGGTTCTAGTAACGCAATTAACATTGCTATGGCAACTATTGAAGCTCTAAAATCCTTAAGGACCAAAGAAGATGTTGCCCGCGTAAGAAATATCGATGTTGAAAGCCTTAGCGAGTAATATTAGATATAGACTTTAAGCAAGGAGGTGGCAATATGAGACTTCATGAGCTAGCCCCTGCCACAGGTTCTAAAAAAAGATCAAATAGAGTTGGTCGCGGTATTGGTTCTGGGTTGGGCAAGACTTCTGGTAAAGGGCACAAAGGCCAGTTAGCACGTTCAGGGGGTGGTAAAGGCCCCGGATTTGAAGGCGGTCAAACCCCACTGCAGCGGCGTCTCCCCAAAAGAGGCTTTACCAGCATCTTCAAGAAGGAATATGCCATCGTTAACGTAGCTGATTTAAATCGCTTCGAAGCCAATTCGGAGGTAACTCCTGAGTTATTGAGAACAAGCGGTTTGGTCAGATCTAAACTAGATATTAAAATTCTAGGCAATGGTGAGTTAGAGAAGGCATTGACTGTTAAAGCTCAGAAATTCTCCAAGGCTGCTGCTGAGAAAATCGAAGCAGCCGGTGGAAAAGTTGAGGTGATCTAATTGCTGGACGCGCTTAAGAATGCAGTGCGCATTCCCGATCTGCGCAAGAAGATCCTATACACATTTGGGCTGCTTATTGTTTATCGTCTGGGAGCTTATGTACCGGTACCTGGGATTAATCCCAATGCTGTGGCCTTAGGTAACGAAGGCGTACTTGGGCTTTTAGACCTTTTTACAGGCGGAGCACTTAGTAACATGTCAATCTTTGCCCTAAACGTCGGTCCGTATATTACAGCTTCTATTGTGCTACAACTATTAGCCATGGTTATTCCCGCATTGGAAGAGATGTCTAAAGAACCAGACGGGCAAAAAAAGATGGCTCAATATACCCGTTACGGCTCGGTTGTTTTGGCCGTAATTCAGTCTATGGCACTTTTGGCATGGCTCGGTAATATTGGAGCGATTAAAAACCCCGGGTTTTTTTCCGGTTTTACTATTGTTGCAGCCATGACAGCAGGCACGACCTTTCTTATGTGGCTTGGTGACAAGATCACAGAGCTCGGTATCGGCAACGGCATTTCACTACTTATCTTTGCCGGTATCGTATCTAGAGTACCTGCTAATCTCATTAACGTTGTTGGTTTAATTGGTGAAGGTGGTATTTCACTCTTTACTGTAATATTATTTTTACTTATTGCAATTGCAATTATTGCAGTGGTTGTTTATATTACAGAGGGACAACGTAGAATACCGGTCCAATACCCCAAAAAAATCGTGGGACGCAGAGTTTATGGTGGGCAGAGCACTTATATTCCACTTAGAGTAAATCAAGCCGGTGTTATGCCAATCATCTTTGCCTCTTCAGTATTGGGCTTTCCAATTACTTTGGCCCGCTTTATTCCGGCTTTGCAAGGAATTTCCACATTTTTTGATAAATATTTCTGGGTATACGCTCTAATCTATGCAGTATTGGTTATTATCTTCACTTATTTCTATTCAGCTGTTAGTTTTAACACTCAGGATATTACTGAAAATATTAAAAAATACGGTGGATTTATACCGGGTTATCGCCCCGGAGCACCTACAGCACAATATCTTGATAGGGTTTTAGGACGTATTACATTTGCCGGAGCCATCTTTTTAGCTGGTATTGCGGTTATGCCCTTTCTTCTGCAAGGTATTACCGGAATTAGAGGTTTGGATTTTGGTGGCACAGGTTTGCTGATTGTAGTTGGTGTTGCACTTGATACAATTAAACAGATTGAAGCACAATTACTCATGCATCAGTATGAAGGATTTGTAAAATAGTCAGCAGTCTGTTCAGGGAGTGAGGCCAGATGAGACTGGTAATATTAGGAGCTCCAGGGGCGGGCAAGGGGACACAAGCTTCTCGACTGGCAACCTATTTTAACTGCCCCCATGTCTCAACTGGGGAAATATTTCGCAGGGCAATTAAAGACCAGACCAGGCTAGGCAAAGAGGCCGACTTCCATATCAGTAAGGGGCAGCTTGTCCCTGATGATATCACCATCGAGCTGGTCGAACAAAGAATTGAAGAACCTGATTCTCAATTTGGTTTCATCTTAGATGGCTATCCGCGAACACCAAACCAGGCTATAGGCCTTGATGATATTCTTAGACAAAAAAGTCTTTGCCTCGATGCCGCAATTCATTTAGACCTCAGCGAAAAAGAGATCTATCGTCGGCTTGGCAATCGCAGGGTATGCACTATATGTGGTGCAATCTATCATCTCGATAGCTTGCCTCCCAAACACCCAGGCTTATGTGATCGTTGTGGGAGTCCACTGGTGCAAAGAGAAGATGACCATCTAGATACAATAAAAGCCAGACTTGTTGTCTATCGCCAAATGACAAAACCAGTTCTTAGCTATTATAAGAACCGGGGAACTCTTCTTGTAATAGACGGTGAAGGCGATATTGATAAAGTTTTTAAAACGATTATAAACAGCCTGGAGACAAGGAGCCTTAAAACTAATGATTGTCATTAAAAGCTCACATGAGCATCAGCTTATGCAAAGAGCAGGTCGCATTGTAGCAACAGTTCTGTGTGAACTGGAGTCAGCCATTAGACCAGGGGTTACTACCAAGGAACTAGATGAGTTAGCAGAAACAACAATCTATAAACTAAATGCCATTCCGGCATTTAAAGGGTATGGAGGGTTTCCTGCCAGTATCTGTGCTTCGGTTAACGAAGAAGTTGTCCATGGTATTCCTAGTCAAAGAGTGCTTCAAGAGGGAGATATCATCAGCATCGATGTGGGTGCTTTCTATGAGGGTTACTGCGGTGATGCTGCCAGGACTTTTCCGGTAGGAGAGATCTCACCTACAGCCTTAGAACTGCTCCAGGTTACCAAAGAGGCTCTTTATCAGGGCATAGCTATGGCTAAAGCAACTTGCCGCCTTTCAGATATCGGGCATGCTATTCAGACCCATGTTGAAGCCAATGGATTAGCTGTAGTTAGACAATATGTGGGTCATGGAATCGGTAGAAAAATGCATGAAGAACCTCAAGTACCAAACTTTGGTCTGCCTGGTCGAGGACCCAGACTCAAAGCTGGTATGGCCTTAGCTATCGAACCAATGGTTAACGCAGGGCAATTTCCTGTCAAGGTTCTCAGTGATAATTGGACGGTAGTAACCCAAGATGGTTCACTCTCAGCGCATTTTGAAGACACTGTCTTTATCACTGAAGATGGTAATGAGGTCTTAACCGCTCAGGAGGAACTATAATGATACGGTTATTTCACAAAGAAGATGAAGATGGGGAAAGTGACGGAGGGAGTATTCCTTTTAAACCAGGTGACATTGTTCAGTCGACAAAAGGCCGGGATAGGGGTACAATATATGTTGTTGTAGAACTATTACCACCTAGGTATTGCCTGGTTTCCGATGGAAGTAAACGCAAAGTTTTAGAACCTAAAAAAAAGAGTCACCGTCATTTAAAATTGCTTGGCCAAATAGATTCTCGCATTTTTGAAAACTGGGGTATCAAGGATAGTTTGAAAAACCGCGAGATCAAGAAGGCTCTTGAGGAATTCTTGCGTACTGAGGAGGGTGGTTTAAAGTAATGGCCAATAAGGACGTCCTAGAGGTCCAGGGGACAGTAGTTGAGACACTACCTAATGCCATGTTTCGTGTTGAACTGGAAAATGGGCATGTGATTTTAGCCCATATTTCAGGTAAGATACGTATGAATTTTATTAGAATTCTGCCTGGAGATAAAGTGCTCTTGGAGCTGACTCCGTATGACCTCAGCCGCGGCCGCATTGTCTATAGGTTTAAGTAATCTTAAGGAGGCTTAGGTATGAAGGTCAGAGCATCTGTTAAGCCAATGTGTGAAAAATGCAAGATCATCAGACGCAAAGGCGTTGTTAGAATAATTTGCGAAAACCCAAAGCATAAACAGAAACAAGGCTAAAAAAAGTTTATGGATATTTTGAATGAAGTGGAGGTGTTTCCACAATGGCACGTATTGCTGGAGTTGACATTCCCAGAGAAAAACGTGTGGAAGTTGCTCTAACTTACATCTTTGGTATCGGTTTACCTTCTTCTAAAAAGATTTTGGCTAAAACTGGAGTAAATCCAGATACACGAGTAAAAGATCTTACTGAAGACGAAGTCAATAAGATTCGTCAAGCTATTGATTCTGGGTTTAGAGTTGAAGGTGATCTACGCCGTGAAGTCAATCAGAACATTAAGCGCCTTATTGATATAGGGTCTTATCGTGGTCTGCGTCATCGCAAAGGTCTTCCGGTGCGTGGTCAAAGGAGTAAGACCAATGCCAGGACTAGAAAAGGACCGGGCAAAGGTGGCCTTCGCGGCAAATAAGTAAGGAAGGAGGATGAGCTTTAATGGCAAAAGCCCAAGCTAAAAAGCGTGTTAAAAGACGTGAAAGAAAAAACGTCGGTTCGGGTGTAGCACATATTCGCTCCACCTTTAATAATACAATAGTTACCATTGCGGACAACCAAGGCGATGTTCTTTCTTGGTCTAGTGCCGGCAATATGGGGTTTAAGGGTTCTAGAAAGGGCACACCATTTGCTGCTGGTTTAGCTGCTGAAGCAGCGGCTAAAATAGCTATGGACTCCGGCATGAGAGAGATCGAGGTCTGGGTCAAAGGACCGGGAGCCGGCAGAGAAGCAGCAATTAGATCACTGCAAGCAGCAGGCCTAGATATTACCTCAATTAAAGATGTTACCCCTATTCCACACAATGGGTGCCGGCCACCTAAACGCCGCAGAGTATAAGTAATAAGTTAGGAGGTGGAAAAGCTAATATGGCTCGTTATATTGGACCAACCTGCAAGCTCTGTCGCAGAGAGGGCGTAAAGCTCTTTTTGAAAGGTGAGCGTTGTTATACAAAAAAATGCGCTGTAGAACGTCGTGCTTATGCTCCGGGACAACACGGTCAAGGTAGAAGCAAAGCTACAGAGTATGCTCTACACTTAAGAGAAAAGCAAAAGGTACGTCGTATTTATGGAGTATTGGAAGCTCAGTTTATTCGCTACTTCGAATATGCTGATGCTAAAAAAGGTGTTACCGGTGAAATTTTGATGCAGACTTTGGAACGTCGCTTGGATAACGTTGTTTATCGTTTGGGTTTTGCACGTTCTAGGTCTGAGGCCAGACAGCTAGTACGTCATGGTCATATCTTAGTTAACGGGAAGAAAACCGACATACCTTCCTATCTGGTAGAAGAGGGTGAGGTTATAGCCGTGAAGGCCGAAAGCAAAAACCAACCTATGTTTCAAGGCCTTCAGGAGTTTTTAAGCAAGTACAAGGCACCAGTTTGGCTTGAACTTGATGTAGAAAATCTCCAGGGCAAGGTAGATCACTTGCCGGCTCGCTCTGAGATTGATGTCGATGTTCAGGAGCATCTCATCGTCGAGTTCTACTAATGCAGCTTGTCACTTATTGTTGCTTAAGAGCGCTGCTTAAAGAAGGAGGGTGTGGCGATGATCGAGATAGAAAAGCCAAAGATCGAGATTCAGGAGAAAACAGGCAATTACGGTAGATTTATCGTAGAACCGCTAGAGCGTGGTTATGGAATTACCTTGGGAAATTCGCTTAGGCGGATCCTGCTCTCATCTCTTCCAGGGTCAGCAGTGACTTCTATCAAGATTGAGGGAGTCTTACACGAGTTTTCTACGATTCCAGGAGTTGTAGAGGATGTTACAGATATCGTGCTTAATATCAAACAGCTTTTGGTTATTTCTCATGCGGATGAGCCTGTGATTGGCAGGATCCAAAAGGAAGGACCAGGGGAGATTTCGGCTCGCGATATAACTATTGGCCCGGAAGTAGATATTCTAAATCCAGATCTGGTCATTGCAACACTAGAAGATGACGGTAAACTGAATCTTGAGATGCGTATCGAACGCGGTCGTGGTTATGTTTCAGCCGAAAGAAACAAAAGAGCAAACATGCCGATTGCTGAGATCGCAATTGATTCAATATTTACACCTGTAACAAGAGTCAATTTTGCAGTTGAAAATACACGCGTAGGACATGTAACTGACTACGATAGATTGATTCTTGAGGTATGGACCAATAACAGCATTGAACCTGACGATGCTGTTAGTATAGCCGCCAAAATAATGTCTGAGCATTTACGTCTTTTCATTAACCTTACGGATTCGGCTTCAGATATCGAAATTATGGTAGAAAAAGAAGAAAAAGAAAAAGATAAAGTGCTAGAGATGAGCATTGAAGAGCTGGATCTATCTGTTCGCTCTTTCAACTGCTTAAAGCGTGCTGGTATTAATACAGTCGAAGAACTTACCAAAAAGACAGAGGAAGATATGATGAAGGTACGTAACCTCGGTAAAAAATCGTTAGAGGAAGTCAAAACTAAATTAGCAGATTATGGCCTGGCTCTACGTTCCGAGGAAGAATGATTCTTCAAAAAGAGGGAGGTGCTGCCCATGAAACGTGGTACTGGACGACTCGCGCGTGATGCTGCAGAGCGTAGAGCATTGCTCCGTTCGCTGTCGACCGCCTTCTTCCTGTCTGGAAAAATTGAAACCACCGAGGCCAAGGCCAAAGTCTTGCGCCCTGTTGTGGAAAAGCTTATCAGCCTTGGCAAAGAAGACACGCTCAGTGCTCGTCGTCAGGCTGCCAGTTATCTCGTAGATGAGAAAGCTGTTGAGAAGCTCTTCAAAGAGATCGCTCCAAAGTATAAAGAACATCCCGGCGGATATACCCGAATTATTAAAACTGGGGTACGCCGTGGCGATGCAACACCCAAAGCGATCATCGAATTAGTTTAATTATCAGGGCGCGGAGACCCAAAGGGTTCTCTGCGCTTGTGCTAGGTGGGGGTGTTTTGGCCATGCAACCAGTTATTGAAATCAAAAATATTTATCATCAATATGGCTCAACCGAAGCTTTACGGGGGGTCTCGTTAGAGATTTATCCCGGAGAGCTTTTAGCTATTGTGGGAGCTAATGGTTCAGGAAAATCCACCCTAGCAAGGCATTTAAACGGTCTTTTACTGCCATCAAAGGGTGAAGTGCTGGTAAAAAAGCTGGCAACTCATAACCTTGATGATATTTGGAAAATCAGATCGATTGTAGGTATGGTCTTTCAAAATCCAGACAACCAGTTAGTAGCAACAACCATTGAAGAAGATGTCGCTTTCGGACCTGAAAATCTTGGTATACCAAGCAAAGAGATACGCACCAGGGTAGATGAAGCTTTAAAATGGGTCAATATGTATGAACTGCGTATGCGCTCACCCCATCAATTATCAGGAGGGCAAAAACAAAGGGTAGCTATTGCAAGTGTTTTAGCTATGCACCCTGAGGTGCTTGTTCTCGACGAACCAACAGCTATGCTTGATCCTATTGGTCGCAGGGAAGTTTTAGAGGCGATTACTTATCTAAACAAGGAACTAAAAATGGCTGTGGTATTGATAACTCATCATATGGATGAGGTGGTTTATGCTGATCGAGTGGTTGCTATGCAAGAGGGGCAAATTGCAGCTCTAGCTAGCCCTAGAGAACTGTTTTGTCAGCTGGATTTGATAAGAAATTTGGGACTTGATGTTCCTCAAGTTTTTGCTTTGGGGAATTCGCTTAGAGAATATGGGTTGGAGATTGATTTGTCCTTTAGCCCTGAAGAGTTGGTGAATGCCTTATGCAAATTGAGCTAAAAAACATCTCCTACACCTATGAAGGACCATTGCCTGTGGCTGCACTCCATCAGGTAAATCTAAAGGTCAAAACCGGCGAGATTATTGGTCTGATTGGACATACCGGTTCTGGTAAATCCACCTTGCTACAACACTTAAACGGTCTTATTAAACCCCAAGAAGGGGAGGTATTGGTAGATAATTTGTCGGTTAAAAAAGGCGAAATACCATTAACAAAACTTCGCTTTCGGGTGGGTTTGGTATTCCAATATCCGGAACACCAGCTCTTTGAAGAAACAATTTCTAAGGAAGTTGCCTTTGGACTTAGGAATATGGGTCTTAAAGAGGATGAAATTGCCAAAAGAGTACAAAAGTCTCTTTTAGATGCAGGGATAGAGGAAGAGCTTTTTGAGAGATCACCTTTTGAACTCTCTGGAGGTCAAAAAAGAAGAGTAGCTCTGGCAAGTATTTTAGCTATGGATCCGGAGATATTGGTGCTTGATGAGCCTACAGCCGGCCTTGATCCTAGAGGTAGAAAAGAAATTTTACAATACCTGCTTAAGTGGCAGACACCTAATAAAGGTATTGTGTTGGTATCGCATAATATGGATGAGATAGCTCCTATAGCCGATAGAATTGTGGTTTTACATCAAGGAAGAATTGTTATGGATGATACACCTAAGGCGGTTTTTTCTAAGGCTCAGGAACTAAAAGAAGTTGGAATTATGGTGCCTCAGGTAAGTTTGGTATTAGATGCTCTAAAACAACAGGGTTGGTCGATAGATACAGGGATCTTTACCGTCAAGGAAGCTGCCGAGGCGATCTATGGCGCTTATAAAAAACTACCTGGAGGTGAGCGTCATGGCCTTTGATATTACTCTTGGTCAATATCTCCCAGGGAATTCATTTATGCATCGACTTGATCCGAGAACAAAGTTGCTACTGGCAACAGCAGTAATGGTAGTTTTGTTTTTGGTAGATGGCTTTTTAGGTTACCTTTGGATATTTGGCTTGCTTCTTTTGGCCATAATAAATGGTGACATACCCCTGAAAAGCATTACCAGAGGGTTAAAACCGCTTACCTTTATTATCTTACTTACAGTTATTTTGAATATCTTTTTTACTGAAGGTACCATTCTCTGGCAATGGGGATTTATAAAAATCACCCAGGAAGGTATTTTTAAGGGTATTTTACTAGGAATAAGATTGATCCTTCTTATTCTCTCTACTACGGTTATGACACTTACTACCTCGCCTCTTTCTATTACAGATGGTCTAGAATACCTACTTTCACCACTTAAAAAGATTAACTTTCCCGTACATGAATTAAGCATGATGCTAACTATTGCTCTAAGGTTTATCCCTACCCTCCTTGAAGAGACGGATAAAATAATGAAAGCTCAGATGGCGCGAGGTGCAGATTTTGAATCAGGCAATCTCTTAAAAAGGGCTCAAAACATGGTTCCGCTTTTAGTACCATTATTTGTCAGTGCTTTCCGCCGGGCTGACGATCTGGCAACAGCCATGGAAAGCCGCTGTTATAGAGGTGGAGAGGGAAGAACCCGCCTTAAAGAACTACAGCTAGAAAAAGCAGATTACATTGTTTTAGGTACATTGCTACCCCTACTTACCTTGGTGGTGTTTCTCTTTTGAAAAACATAGCCTTGGTAATAAGTTATGATGGCAGTAGTTTTGCTGGCTTTCAAAAGCAACCTAACCAAAGAACAGTGCAAGGTGTTTTAGAAGACGCTTTGCATAGACTTTTAGGAGATAAACCTAAGGTTAGCGGGGCAGGCAGAACAGACGCCGGTGTGCATGCTATCGGTCAGGTAGTTAACTTTTTTACTGAATATGATCTGCCGGAGAGAGCCTATTTAAGGGGTTTAAATAGTCTTTTACCCTCTGATGTAAAAGTTAGACAGATGTTTGTCGCCTCTGATAATTTTCAGGCTCGAAAAAGTGCCACAGCCAAGGAATATCACTATTGGTTAAGACTTGCCGAAACTCCAAGTCCGATTGGAATTAAAGCGTGGCAAATTTACCAGGCTCTGGATTTAGAGGCAATGGCCTTAGCTCTTTTAAATTTTCGTGGGGAACACGATTTTTCTGCTTTTCGCTCCACCGGAAGTTCAGTCCAAACTACAGTAAGAACTATCTATAGTACTTCATATAGCTATATTGGTAAATATATGGTTTTTTCTTTTACCGCTAACGGTTTTTTATACAACATGGTAAGAATTATAATGGGAACACTACTAGATGTGGGCTTAAAGAAGCTTCTACCTCAAGATATTCCGGCTATTATTGCATGCTGTAACCGTGAAAAAGCTGGTAGGACTGCCCCTCCGGAGGGTCTTTACCTCTATAGGGTTTTTTACGGTGGCTTGGATGATTGTTGTAGAGAAAAAGGCAATAGTACCATAGCAGCAGATTTGTTTAATACTGATCTTGACATAAAAGGGTATTTCACTTAAAATAACACTTGTGGTATCATGTCTTTGGTTTTGGGCATTAAGAGCCCCAATGCCTTCAGGATCGAAGCCAGTGATACAGGTGTCTGAAGGAGGGACAGGATTTGAAGACTTTCCAGGGTAATCCTGATAATGTAGAAATGAAATGGTACTTAGTCGACGCTGAGGGTAAAACCCTTGGTAGACTGGCAACACAGGTCGCAAGCATCATTCGTGGCAAAAACAAACCAACTTTTACTCCTTATGCCGATACTGGCGACTTTGTGGTAATTGTTAACGCCGATAAAATTCATGTAACCGGTAATAAGCTGAATAATAAGATATATTATCGTCATTCTGGTTATCCAGGTGGAATTAAGCAAAAAACTCTCAAACAAATGTTAGAGACTAAACCCGCAGAGGTTCTGCGCCTGGCTATCTGGGGTATGCTTCCTCATAATAAGCTTGGACGGAAGCTGATGGGTAAAGTAAAGATTTATGCTGGTCCTGAGCATCCTCATGCTGCTCAGAACCCAGTGCTTCTGTCTTTGTAATTAAGGGAAGGGAGGATGCAATGTGGCTCAATTAAGTTTTTATGGCACTGGTCGCAGGAAGACTTCAGTTGCCCGTGTAAGAATAATACCCGGCCAGGGAAAGGTTATCGTCAACGGTAAAAACCTTGATGAATATTTTGGCCGTAAAGTGTTACAGACAATTGTTAAACAACCCCTAGTTGCTATTGGGGTTGATACCAAATATGATGTTATTGCTAAGGTTGATGGTGGGGGAAGTAGCGGACAGGCAGGAGCTATTAGACATGGCCTGGCCAGAGCTTTGCAAGTTGCTGATCACTCTTATCGGCCAACTTTGAAAAAAGCCGGCTTCCTATCACGTGATCCACGTATGAAAGAGCGTCGTAAGTACGGTCTTAAGAAAGCCCGTAAAGCTCCACAATTCTCCAAACGTTAATTTTAATCTGTATAAAAAGTCTTTTGGCGCCGGAAGAAAGTCCTTCTGGCGCTTTTTAATAATAAAAGTAATAGCTTTTCCTACACGCCTTGGTTTGGCAGCACAACTAAAAAAAGCTCAAGCTAAAGTATTAGAGAAGCTAAAATCAACTGTTTTTTTCAAGAACTATTAATTTTGAAAAGCTATCTTAAAAGAGAAAAAGCTAGTTAAAAAGATAGGGAGGAAACTATGGAAATCAGCATGCAGTGGCAGCTAAAAGGCCAGATTTTAATTCGAGTAGGCAAGAAAGCCTGGCAACAGGTAGCTATGTATCAACCGGCCCTTTGGCGTGTAGATAAACCATCTTATGATCTTAGCTTTTTAAAACCGGATGCCTATGAACTCTTAATTGCTGATTCTAGATATGATACTGCACTTTTGAGTGAGGCTTTGGCTAATATTATTATCTATCTTAATGACCAAGGTATTGAAACAGCGGATCTTGTCTTGAGAGTGGTTAGCGAAAGGCCGGTGTTAGCTGATGAGTTACGGCAATTACTTGGCAGCTGGGTCTATGGAAGGGTATCAATAGCCACTACTCCAACTGACAAAAAGAAACTTCTTGTAAGCCAGGTTGGTGTTAATCCTAGTATTGAATTTGATCAAGCCGTCTATGTTGTACCCTCCGGAAATGGTGGTATTTATGCTTTTACAGATGATAAATCACTTTCCTGGCAGCAATACGATAGGCAATGTGGTGCCGATATTCCACTGGCAGATTTAGTAATTGCCTATGATTCCGCTATGCTTACCGCTTTTCCCTTTGGTAGCGAAGAAAGAACAAAAAGACAGGTTAAAAAGCTCAAACAGCTTTTAAAGCCTGAAGGGAAAGCCATTTTACTAGCGGGAAAAGCTATGTTTGGCAATTACGAAAATGTTTTTGTTGTCGATAAGGACAGCTTCCATGAAACATTGCAAGAAATAGAAAAAGATAGAGAAAAGAATTGGGGCCAAGTAGTTCTTTTCTATGATTTAGCCTATACGAAGATAAGAAATGTGATTTTCTGATATATTAAAGGTAGCCTTAAGAAAAATCTTATAGGCTACCTTTAACATTATAAAATAATTTAATCAGTAATAATTTTAAAAGAAGTTACTTGCTCCTCGCTAATAGTTGCATTAATTGTTGCTAAACGACCTGATTTTGTTGCTTCAAATTTGATGAAGTTTTCTCCTGTTTGCTTTTTTACAATATCCCAGCCAAAATTGGGTAGTTCCCTTTCATAAAACTCAGTAAATTCATCTGGTTTAGCATTAATATTGTAAATAACTGTAAGGACATTGCCAGAAAGGGTACGTGAATTATCAATCTCAGCTGAACCTTCATAAAGGGGGACACCTTGCAGATCATCATAATTTTTAGCTCCAAAATCCAGACTGGCTCGGAACTGATCTTTTTCGGTATCACTAATAAGTGGCTCATAAGTTTCATCTTTCTTTGAATCATCAGCTTTTTTACCACAACCAGTTAATAGAGCTATAATCAGTAACAATAGTAAAAGGCAGGATACCGGTTTTCTTTTAACACTAAACATCAAAATACCTCCTTTAGCTAGCCATGTTAATTATATCATTTTTTTCAATTTTGTCTTGACAAACGAAGGTAGTAACTAGTTAGTTACTGTGTTAGAATTAAACAAGAGTCCAAACTACGGCTAGGAGGAGTATAGATTGCAAGCTGAGTTAAATATGTTCCATGGACTTATTTTAGACGATTTTCAAAGACAAGCCATCTCTGCACTTTTGGTGGGCAAGTCGGTCTTAGTTTCTGCACCTACCGGTGTTGGCAAAACCTTGATTGCTGACTACCTAATCGAAGAATGTCAAAAACATAATAAAGAAGTTATCTATACTGCTCCCATCAAGGCCTTAAGTAACCAGAAATTCAAACAATTTAAACAACTTTTTGGAGAAGAACAAGTTGGTATCATTACAGGGGATGTGGTTATTAACAGTCAGGCTCCGATAAAAATCATGACTACCGAGATCTTTAGAAATATATTGCATTCCAGGCCAGATGACTTTACCCATGCCAGCCATGTAATTTTTGACGAAATTCATTTTATAGGTGATGAAGATAGAGGTGCTGTTTGGGAAGAGGCTATTATTCTCATGCCCGAACAAATGAGGTTGTTAGGGCTTTCAGCCACAATTCCCAATGCCGGAGAGTTAGCCCAGTGGCTAGGTTATATTCGCAGTGAGGAAATTGAGGTTATTACTCATACTCAAAGAGCAGTACCGTTAAAACATTCAGCTTATATCCCTTATATTGGTCTGGTAGCACTTGAGGACGTCAATGAGGTTATTCAAAAAGCAAATCTACAGTCGCTAAATTACTCAGATAGCCATTTAAATTTAATCAAAGCTATTAAAGATAAATATCTACCTTGCCTCTATTTTATTTTCTCCCGCAAACAATGTGAGTTAAAGGCTAAAGAATTGGCTGATAATAATAATTTCCTTAACCGAGAGGAAAAAAGAACCGTACTGGAATTTTTTGATGCTATGATTGAACCTTACGTAATCGATGAGATTCCAAGTGTGAGGAAGTTAAGGTATCTCCTTTCAAAAGGGATAGGAGTGCATCATGCAGGGTTACTACCAGTATTAAAAGATATCGTAGAGGAACTTTTTGCAAGGAGGCTAATACAGGTATTATATTGTACAGAAACTTTTGCCGTAGGAATTAATATGCCTGTTAAAGCAGTCTGCTTTGATTCAGTGGAAAAGTTCAATGGGGTAGATTTTCGCCCCATGCAAGCCCAGGAATACTTTCAGATGGCAGGACGTGCAGGGCGAAGAGGTATCGACCAAGAAGGTAATTCCTTTATCTTTGTGGATTTGATTCATTATAATCCGGATGAATATGAGTATCTCAAAGAGAGTAATGTTGAGAAGCTACAGAGTCGTTTTAAGCTTTCGTATAACACCATCTTGCATTTGGTAGATAGCAATGACGACCATCTTACACAGATGCTACTTGAGAAAAGCTTTGCTGCTTATTTGAAAAACCGAGATCTCTATCTAGTAGAAGATGCCATCGATGCTTTGAATATTCGCCTTGGCCTAATAAAAGAGATTAACTGCAATCATGAAAACGAGCTCTGCCCAATCGATCAAAGGAAATTGCGCAATAAACTTAACACCGTAAACAGAAAATTAAGAACCATTTTAAGAAAAGGTAGAGGCCCTAAAGCTAGAGAGAGAGCTTTAACTGAGAAAAAAATACGCTTAGAAGAAGCCTTAAAAAAGCCGGTCCGTTTTTGTAGCGAAGCAGAAAGATACCGCTGCCTACAGGCACGCAAAGATACCGAATTAGTAAAATCCGAGGTAAGAAAGCTAATTAATTACCGTAGGGAATTACTAAACCAACTAAAAATAGAAGAAGAATACGTGGCTAAAAAACAAGTTCTGGATGCTCTTAGTTACCTTAAAGGCGATACTCTGCTTGCTCGCGGTAAAATCGCACTAGATATTCATGTCCAAGAGCTTTTGGTTACTGAATTGATAGCCAATGGCTACTTTCACGATAAGAGTATAGAAGAGATTTGTGGAGCTGTAGTTGGAATTGATTTTGATCGCCGGCGGGGAGATAGCCGTGGGATAAAACATAAATTTTTTGAGCTTGAGCCAATCTTGCAACTGGCGGAAAAACTTTCTCTAGTCGAAATGAATTATCTAGGTACTTATACCATACATTACGATCCTTATCTGTCAGGTCAAGCTTATTTATGGGCTAAAGGAGCATCGTTTGAAGAAATACTGCGTTTTGCTCAGGTCCCTGAGGGAGATATAGTGGCAGCTTTTAGACGTAGTATTGATATCTTACGCCAGATACGCAGCGCAGTTAGCGAAGACAAGGCTTTAGTGGATAAGCTTAGTGAAGCTATTAAACTAATTGATCGCGATGTAGTCTCAGTAAATATCTAGCTTAGCCAGATAAAAGCGAAATAAGTGTAGAGGTTAAATAAGTTAATAGTTCAAGTTTTACTCCCAGGGAGGAGGAAATACGTGTATCTTTTTTTAGATTTAGAAATGAATACCTGGAAAAACGTCTCCGGTGGATTAAACAGTGAGATAATTGAGATCGGAGCCGTGCTTATGGATGAACAGCTGCGGATAGTTGATACTTTTAACGAGTTAGTCAGACCTACTCATAAAAAGAAGCTTTCACCATATTGTCTTCGTCTTACCGGCATTAGTAGAGAGAAGCTGTTTGATTCTTTATCATTAAAAGATGTGTTAGCTGATTTTAGACATTGGACAGATAATTTTAAGGATATTACCAGAATCTATTCCTGGAACGAAAGCGATTATAAACAGATTGTAAAAGAATGTACATTTAAAGGTATTGAAACTGATTTTACCTTGGCTTTAAAAAACTGTTACACTGATTATCAAATGATCTTTGGGCAGGAATTTGATTGGCCCACCTGTGGTCTTAGCGATGCAATGAAAGTCTTTAGTATTAAACAAACAGGCAGAACCCACAGAGCTTTAAATGATGCCATGGATCTGGCTAGGCTCTATAAGAAAATGCATAAAACCAGTAAAGATCATAGACAATATAACCTTATCAAAGAGCAAGCTTACCTAAGGAAAGTTGAAAAGCTAAACCCTGTCGTAAGAAATATCCGTGAGCTGAAATTAACTAACCCTTCAGGTGCAGAACTAGAAAGACAGATAGAAGCTATGGTCAGCAAAGATTTTTATAAGGATCTAACCCGCCTTTATAAGAAGTATAACACCAAAGATATAATTGCTTCCTTGCCAATGATGTACGCTTGGCTGCAAGTTTTAGAAGGAATGATAGTTGAACTTGAAGATAGGTTACCAGCCCAAGAAACAGCTGCCACCTCGCTAAGTGAGATTGCTGGTAGCAAATAAAAAAGAGCGGTTAAATAAACTAGGCCCTATAAGTGGACACCAAATAAAAGTCCGTCTATAGGGTCTTTTTATATAATGAAATAGAGGAGGATGATCTTCATGAGATCATCCTGTAAAAATGAAATTAATAATGTTTAATAATGTTTATGTGAGAAATACTCTTAACAAATCAAGCATTTCATCAATATTTTCTGTTGCTTCAAAGTCAATACCTAACTGTATGCAGCTTGGTATTTCGGCATATTGCCGCGAGGGCAAACTTTTTACTTTCTCACATAGAAGTATCAGCGTTTTAATAATAGAACTTCTCAACTCATCAACATATTCATCATCGTATACTTCGGGTATTAGGATTTCGCGGCTTTCCCAAATATGAGGCAATGATTTTATTAGATCATTGGCCTTGTTAACCTTACCTAACTTCAAGTTTAAAAACGCAAGGTTGATAGTGGCAGTGCTCCTTGATTTCATAATAAGATTGCCTTGCAGAGCACGTTCTAACAATGAAATAGCTTCCTCGATCAAAACGGTGTCATTACATGAATTGCTTTTACGTGTCAGTGTCGAAGCAAGAGCCAGTAACAAGCCGCTATTATTAGGTTGTAATTTTAATCCCTCTTTCAACAATGATACAGCATCGTTAATCTGATTGTTCCCTACAAGTTTGTGAACTTCACTGTGTATCCTGCCGAGGTTCTCAGCGCTGCATATTTCCTCCATCCCTATCAATTCGTCAATTGAGGTATTGTAGAATATTGCAATACTCGGCAAAAGAGTAATGTCGGGATATGCGGTGTTGTTTTCCCAACGACTAACAGCTTGCGGAGATACTCCGAGAACCTCTGCCAATTGTTCTTGGGTTAATTCTTTTTTTAACCTGAGCCTTTTAAGATTTTCACCGATATTAATTTTCATAACTGCTACTCCTTTTTGATTATTTTGGAAGCTTCCGATATAATAATACCCAAATTGCAATTTCAAGTTGAACTACCGTCCAAGATAGTTTTGTAGTAAAGATAAGGTTGGCTAGCCAACCTTTGTAGCTTCAGCTATACCTATAAAGTTATCCGCCTTAAAATTGGGATCAGCGTATATTTTGTCCAA
>JAHDNZ010000055.1 GCA_018435125.1 Bacillota bacterium
AATTTCAATTCCACTATGGTTCGATTAAAGGTGGGCTATTTTGCGGCACATAGTAGCTGGCAGTACAATTTCAATTCCACTATGGTTCGATTAAAGGCAGCGGTGAATTGTTGACCGAAAAACAAGCGTTAAAAAATTTCAATTCCACTATGGTTCGATTAAAGGAACATACCGATTTCCTTTGCAAGTTTCTCAAGTGTATTTCAATTCCACTATGGTTCGATTAAAGGACCTACGGCAACAGTTATTTTAGCGCAATCGTAACGGATTTCAATTCCACTATGGTTCGATTAAAGGCGGTGACCGCTTTATGCTTTGCCTTCGGTATTCCGAATTTCAATTCCACTATGGTTCGATTAAAGGTCGTTCGACGATTTCAAAAAAATAAATCATTATCAATGACTTATTTCTTGTAAAATTAGCAAATAAAATATAAAATGCGTCGACCTCACAAAATGATATTTATAGTGAGGTTCGACGACATTTATAATTATCTGATTATCATTATGTCAAAGAGCGTTTTGGTTAAATACCGGGGCATTCAATTAAAAAAGTTCCATATGATTCCAAAAACGACAACCTTCTCACAATATAGTTTCAAGCGATTGTCTTTCGCTGCCAATGATTTCCTTATTTAACCACTTTTCTTGTCGTGTCTTGAAAAATATTAAACTATCTTTTTCCTCATCCATAATTTCTAGTGCTCTATACTGCAATTCCATAAGTTT
The DNA here is from genome assembly GCA_018435125.1 of Bacillota bacterium. Lineage (GTDB taxonomy): Bacteria > Bacillota > DTU065 > DTU065 > DTU065 > JAHDNZ01. The sequence continues at coordinate 729 of JAHDNZ010000055.1, forward strand.
TACTTCGGATATCTCACCTTCAAATACCGAATTTTGAATCCAATTAAGGTATTTGCGACATAGTTTCAACATTTTGCTAACACGCTTTTCTCCCACATCATACACTGCAATTACATACATTACCACCACATTTTAAACGGTTTGTATTCCTCTATTTCCAATATGTGCTTTTGAAGCTTATAACACTCCAATTTTATCAGGTGTTTATAACTAACTGAGCGATTCAACGTCCTGTGATTAATGGTTTCAGTAAGACGATCTTCAAATGCCTGAACAAATGTTTTCTTCCCATTAGTTCTGAGTACTATCCGATTCATGGTTTCTTCAAAATCACCTGTCTGTATCATTTTTTTATTGAGAACCTTAAAAATGACCCTATCTACCAGCAATGGTTTAAAAACCTCGGCAAGATCTAATGACAAAGAAAAACGCCTTGTTCCTGGCTCGTGCAAGAAACTAATGGTTGGATTAAGCTGTGTCTGGTGAATAGTTTTTAAACACTGACTATAACACATCATATTGCCAAATGAGATTAATGCATTTATCTCGTTTAATGGTGGACGATAACTCCGGCCTTGCATATTAAAATCATTTATTATAAGGTCAAATGCCTGGTAATAATTCTTGCGGATGTTTCCTTCTATACCCATTAATTCATTAATATTGTTTGTTTCTTTAATCCGAGCCGATAAATTACCAATAATTGCAATAATAGGTTCCAGGTCTTTCCCACGTGTATTATAATATTTAAGGTTTTTGACCATATTAAATGCTGCCCCTGTCAAAATACGTTGTGCCAGATCAATTCGCTTCTTTTTATTTTGTTGAAAACGCACCTGGGAAATAAGCATTTTCCCGGAAATCAAGGTTTCCCGAGGCATAAATGAACCGGTGTAATTTTCGTAGTAATCAAAAAAATGAACGGAAATTTGTTCCTTGCCCAGGAAGTTATAAAGGGCCGAGTTGGCCTCCAGGTTCCCGAAACAATAAAGTTCCTGAACATTTTCAACTGGCAAAAACCTAGGTTTTTGCTCATTTCCGTCTTCGTCATAAGGCGTAAATTTTAATGTATTATCCTGTCGTTGAAGCCTTCCCGGATTAAAAAGGTAATAGGTCTTTTTCATAACTCAATCTCGTGACTCCAACAGAAATCAAAATAACTACAATTTTTACATCTGGATTTTGGGAGCTTATTGGGACATTGTTCGTTATTTATAATGCTTTCTATTTCAGTCATAGAACTCCTAATGGTTTCCCTGTCATAATCAGAAAGTGTAACTTCCTGTATCTTGTGTAAACGGGGATATTCCAGCAATCCGGTTACTCCTGTAAGACCATTCTGTTCAAGAACATACAAATAATATTTTACCTGCCATTCATGAGCCTCCTCGTGTTTGTCCGATTTTTTAATCTCATGAACAACTTTATTTTTTGGATCGTAATAGTCAATCTTAATTCCGTTAATTTCAACTTCCTGGTATTTATCACTCCGTCGTGAGTAGGAGGTCTCATGGATTAACTTCCCCTCATACACCAGATCAGAATTTGATTCCATATGAATCCCGTTAGTAAACAACCATAGCTTCCTGTGACAAATTAGAAAATAATTGAAATGAGTGCCGGTAATATGCATATTACAAAAAATAATAAATACAAGGTATCCTAATACTTGTATAATCAATAGACCCTGCCAGATTATAAAATCTGGCAAGATTTTTATAATATTATAGCAACTGATCCTCGTAATTGAATGCTGTCAATAAATCGATTAATTTTTGTTTGGCTTGGTCAAGAGCATCGAATGTTTCCGATTTAGTCCGGATATATCCGCCAGCAGATAAGGTTACATAAGTACAAACACCATCAAGTTCTTCTTCAATAATCGGATAAGCTTTATTATCCTCCACTTCTGATAATTTTGCACGAATACTAGCAGCAATTTTATTGGCGTTGTCACTAATAGTTAAAGCTAGTGTTTCCATTAAACTAAAAGTACGTGCTTGATTAGAGGTAATACTCCATTCAACAATAGCTTCTGCTAATGCAGGGATCAATCTTTCACGAACCGCTACCGGGGCAACCAAACATCTACCAAATACATTAACTGATTCTATCCATTCAGCTTTGCGTAAACGAGATTCGGTTTCTGCAGATATTTCCGGCTCTAACGGATTTAAAGTGACACAAAAAAGACGACGTAGATCGATTGCGATATCCAATACAAACAATCCTCCAGCGCGTCGGTTGTTCTGAATCCACTTGCGGCTAAGACTTCTATCTTTACCAGTTAAAAAAGCTTCGATTTCTTCTGTTGTTAGGGTCTCTCCATTTTCGTTACGGACAATAACCCGATTATTGGAACGGTCACTTCTGTCAAAGGATATATTTTCACTTTCAACCCCAGCTAATAACGGGTGCAGGCCACGCATCGCTGAAATTGAAAGTGGGCTACGGCGTTTAATGGTTTTTTCATTACCACCTTTGGCTGCTTTCATCCAACCACCAAATAATTGATCAGGATAGCTCGGATCACAAGTTGCAAATACTTCTCCTTCTTTTAATTCATTCTTATTATTTACATCAAATAAAAACGTGGTAGGAGCAGGCTGTTCATTTAATACTGAACTTAGTTTGTCTATCACAGAACGTTTCACTTGCTGTCCGCTGGAATAGGGAATACGACGGTTGAACTGAGAATCGTAATAAAATTTTTGCCCATCCTGAACACAAAACACTGTATGTTCCGCTCTTTTAAGTGTTCTAACATAAATTGTTGTCATACTAATTGATTTTTGATTGTTTATGATTTTTTTTCTTGATAAGCATAGTCGAATTTGAGCAACACTACAAAGTATCCAAAATCTTCGGCATTCATTAAATGCACTTTGTCGCGAAGTACTTTGATTGTTTCAAATAATTCAGGTTCAACATCCTTGATTAAAGATGCCAATCCGTCTAAAAACTGTTTTTTTGTTTTTGCTTGAAGCAGTTCCTTTTCTATCAGATTTGCCCGATCTCTTTTTTTTGCATCAGCCCTAAACTTTTTCAGAGCAATCGCTACCTCCTCGGAATAGTGGAGGTCTTCTTGTTTGTTTTTTGTAATCATTGCTAATAACCAAGTTTTATAAGTTCGAAATGAAATTAAATTCTCGTATTCTTTTTGATTTGATTTATTTCGACGTTCTTCGAACGCTTCAGAGGATTCCCCTTTTTTAGAAATCATCTTTTTTGTCGAATAGTCTGGCATTTTAGCCTTATCAAAATACTCACGTAATCCATTTGGCTCCAATGCTTGCAAACCAACAGCTCCAAGTTCGCAAGCTCGTTTAATATGAATGCCAAACAGACTTTCGTAATCCTTCTTTTGCTTGAGCGCATCGTTTTCTCCAAACAGGATTTTATAAATGTTCAGAATAGAACGTCCCTGATAAAACCTGAAAGGAATAAAACCCAACGTTTTATTAGTTTGACCTAAACTATATACATAAGCCGTTACAGTTTCATCGTTCAACTTTTCAGAAAGATTGAAATAGAACTTTGCCCAAAAGATGGTATTCACTTCAATCAATTTTTCATTTTGAGTAAATATATCATAGTTTAATAAATACCCGAAGTCGGGGTTCTCTTCAGAATCGGAACTGTAGGCATAATTAAGCCACTGGCCGTTCCATGTGTTAATTTGATTCCCGCGCATTTTGTCAAGGGTTGGATCATTCAGAAACCGACGATATACTTTCCATCCATCATATAGCGTAAGCAATATTCCTGGATGATCAAAAAAGATAGAATATCCTCCAGCCACTCCAATGCCTAATCCCCCGCCAATCCAACTTAGCATTTTGTCCTCTGGTGAATGTTGTAATTCGATATCAGTTACTAATCCCGATGTAGTTGCAAATTCATTTTCTTCTGATGCAGGAAAACCTAAAGCAATACTTGCATCGCAAGAGTTAGAATTGATTTTATCTAAAGTTTTTTCAATTCTATCTTTTCTTTCTTCTGCAGAGAGAGTTTTCCCCTTTTTCCATTGAATTTTTGGATTTTCTAAAGGTGAATTACCTCCAGTCATTAAATATTTGGGATGATCAAAAAATATAGGGATAAAATCATTCTCGAAGAATTCTTTGGCTGAGTATTCTTTCTGATATTTTTCATTCCAGGCGTTCAGAAACGTTCGTCCAATGGTTGCTGCAATCATAGTTTATAGTATTTGATAGTTTATATCTGATTTAGCTGCTTTCAATGTATCCAGATTCAATCCTGATTCTTCTGTATAAGCAGAATTGGGAACCACGAAAGGCTTGTTTCTTTCCTGTAATTGATTGAATCTGCATACTGACCAATATCTGACAGGTATTTCCATCTGTATACACTCTTCAAAGTTGGATGTCAGGTAACGCTGCTCATCGGCTTCCAGAATGCAGGACACACTGTCAATTTCCAACCGCTCGAGTAAGAATGATTTTGGCCGGTGCGTTAGTTCATGAATAGTCCATTCTCCAGTTTTTTTAAAGATGGCATGTTCTTCTATTTCGGGCATTTCAATAACCGGAAATACCGCGTTGATCTTTTGCTGAATATCCCGTTCGTGCAAAACTTCATTTTCAGGAAGCTGAGCATAACTATCCTGCAAAACTTGCAAATCGTAAGGTTTCGCTTCCTTTTCAGTTTTTGGAGGGACAATTACATAGACTGGTTTTAATGTGCCTATAGTTTTTTCATCCCGTTTTCTGTTAATCCGACCAAAGCGTTGAATCATGGCATCAAGCGGCGCGCATTCGGTTACCAGCAAATCGAAACTAATATCCAAACTCACTTCAACAACCTGCGTAGAAACAACCACACAGGCTTTATCGGAAGTATTGAAAAATCCGGTTGATTGGCCTTTTTTGTCTTTACCTATTAACTTTGTCTCCATTTCTGCCCTTACCCCGCGCTTAAAACGACTATGCAGAAGCATGGAGGGAATATGCGGGTACTTTTCTTTTATGAGAGCAAAGACCTGTTGAGCTGATTGCACCCGATTACAAACCAAAAGCACTTTTTTATCTTCTTTAATAGCTTGACTTATTATCACAAAAGAAGATTTCCAAGAATCTATCTTATGCACAATATGGCGGTCAAACTGATCTAATTCATCATCGCTTAGTTTTACCTCCAGCACATTTTCTTTTCCAAGCAACTCCAAAATTTGATTGTACAAAACAGGAGGCATAGTGGCTGTTCCAACGTGAATACGGCATCCCAGATTTTTCAGTACATGAACAATCTTTAGCACTATAGCACGGGTAATATCGGTATAAGTGTGAATTTCATCCAAGATAACATCGCATCCTTTAATGTCGATTAAAGTGGCTTCGTAGCCACTTGTTCCAAATATAATTCCGGCGATCTGATGCGGGGTTAATATTTTAATGGCTGAACCAATATGCCCTTGGATTATTTTTTCTTCAACAGTATTCCCTTTTATGGCCAGAGAAGATGCCGAATGCAACAAGCGAATATCCAAGTTTGGATTGTCTTTCTTTAATTCACCTGAAACCCGTTGAAACATAGCATTGATGGATGCTTGAAACGGTAAGGTATAAAATATCCGTCCTTTACAGCGACGGAACAGAAAATCGGTTTTCCCCGCCCCTGTACAAGCAACAACAATAGTATGTGATTTATTCGATTCCGCAGATTTCATAGAAAGAGGATATTGCGGATGTGTTCGGCTATAAAAATTCAGATTCAACTTTTGAAATAAACGTTGTGTATAAAATTCTGTTTTATCAATAAAAGCAGATGCAAAATGGTCAGCTGCCTCCAATATCCCGCGATCAATAGAATATCCTTTTTCTTTAAAGCGTTTCTGACAATAATTATACACGTAAAAAAAATTTTCCTCAGCTTCCGTTTTGGATATCGACTTTACATTTATTCCTAATTCGGAAAGAATATCCAATGCTTTGGGACTCCATTCTTCCCAGCAAGACGCATGAAACTCAAAGACTTCCTCCGGTCCATATTCCTCTGTCAAATCAAGAAGCCCTTTTTCTCTCACATCTCTTCGTAAAGATTTATGGTGGGCAATAACCATATCGATTAACGAAGGTTGAATGGTTTTGTCAAATAAGGAAATAAACAGGCAAGATGTGATTTCATGTCGGAAAGGTAAATCTCCAATTCGGTATTCCTTGTCCAATCGCCTTTGAAATTCCGGGTGAGCTTTTCCGATATCATGTAAAATAGCACCATAACGGGCCACTTCAACATTAGATCCAATTCCAATGGCAACTTTTTCCGCAACCATTGCAACTTGTTCAAGATGGATTGTTAATGGTGTAAAATCAGGTTTACCTTTTGCTTTTATTTCAGGCCAAATCATTTGAATTCGTTTTTGACCGGATTGCCTACAATTTTTAACCATCCATACATAGGTTGATTGTTATTCATTCTGTTATAACCAACCATAAACGATTTTTCATTTTTCTCCAGCATCAGTTCAAAGCCATAGAATAATTCATCATTGTTTTCAAACTCTTTTTCGGTTACTTCCAGCACTTCTTGGTCAGGATAAAGAATATCTTCGTTACGTGCTAAACAAATGTGTTGTGTAGCTGCATGTTCCGCATCTTCACGGTTTTCAAAAGCCAAATAAAGAACAGGATTAACCATTACTCCTCGTATTAAAATAGCATACGGCCTTTCGTAGCTGCGATTTTGAACTGTCCCTTTTGCATTCCATCCACGCGGTTGTGTTTGTTCTTGCTGTTGTGCTATTTGCTGATAAGTTAAACGATGGCGTTTGATCTTACAAATGTTAAAATCCGAGGAAAGTGTTTTAGGGAACAACTTTCGTTCTATACCAGCGATAATTGAGGGCGTTAAAAACTGTTGGCTATATGTTTCGCTGTCTCTTACTGCGGTCCATGGTTTAATAAACCCAAAGGGACCTGAATATTTTACGATATATAACATGTTTATTGTATTTAAGCCCGACAGACACTAAAATACCTATCAGGTTTGGTTATTACTTTATTGCACCAAATCCTATTCCGGTTGAATTTCCCAATCCAACATTCCAAGCAAACAATTTTGTTAATGGCTTACCTTCAATAATTACGGGGCACCAATTTGCCCTGTTTTCGATTCCTTTGTAAGTTATTTTTTTTGTACTGGCTCTGCGATAAGAGCTATCAAATCGGATATCTAGAGATTCATCAATTAGCCCTTCTCTATTCATTTTTTTTGTAAGAGTTTCTTTCAAACAATTGTTAGCACGCGGATCATTATACAATATGTGCTCTATGCATTCTCCAACTCTTCGCTTAATGAAAATTGGACTTGCAACACTGAATACGTTGCGATCAGATAAATCAGGATCTTCTTGAATAATAATTTCGGATACAATAAATCCATAAAACATTTCTGGCGATGAATGTATACCTGCAATCATCATTTTTATCAGTGTAGAATCATATGAACTAAAGAAAAAAGAAGTTCCACGTTCAAATTTTAATCCGTTATCAACTATTTTCCCTCCAGATAACTGGGAAAATGAATATAAAGACACCTTACCATGTTCTTTGTTGCGTCCTAACCACTTATAAATTGTTCCCGTCAGTAATGGCTGATGATCAAAGGGAATCGTTTGATTTGTTGTTTTAATTTTAAAATATAGTCTCATAATAAGTTAAAATTATTATCGATTTAACATGAATAAAATTAAATTTCTCATAATCAAATTATGACCCACCTTAACTACAAACACTCTCTCATTCTCCATCTATTACCCTCGCACCATCCAAACCCCAATGAATTTTTCTCGCCTGCACCGCAGGAAAGCATTAATCGGTGTATTTCATGGGGAGCGGTAAGTTCAAACTTAAATAAGTATCCCCTGATTTTGCTTTGTTCCGGCGTGCCTTGCTTTATTGTAACCAATTTTGAGCGAGGAATACCTTTCAATTTAAAATTGAAAAAATATGAATCCGGGAGAGGAGTAGATTTAGGAACTGTACGGTACTTATTCAGAAGATTGTTGTGAAATAAATGGGCATAATCCTTGTCATCAGGTGATAAATAACTGGCATAAGATAATCCGGGATATTTCAAGCTGATGACAACCGGAGAAAAGGATTGATAGTGCATTGTTTCTGCAGTTTCTGTTTCTGGCAACCGTTCAATTTGAATAACCCTCAATTCTAAACCGTAAAAAGAATCACCCAAGTATACTTCTTGATTACGGAATAAGCCTACAATAAACGCTTCAGCAGCATCACTCAAGAAAAAAGATACATTGAGTAAAATATGATCTCGTTTGATCTCAAATAGATTTTTTTCTTTCCATAACACCGGCTTCCCAAAATCCAAAGGAGAATAATTAAATAATTTGAAGTTCTTGCTCCCTTCCCGATACCCTTCATTATGTAAAAAATCGGCAAAAATTCTGTCTGCAGAAGCAATAATTTTATAAATCCAGGCACTTATATAATACTGGTAATTAACAGGTAGCAGCTTGTTATTTCCTATTCTGTTGAAAGTAATTTGAAATCTCATTAACCAATAAATTTAGTATTCGTTATAAGTATTAGCGATCAAAAATATGTACTCATTTCGCCAAAACATGACGAAGCTGCAAAATATTCCTGTAAATGTTTAGTAGGAAGTAATGTATAAATTTAGATATTCGGTGAATGATTTACAAGGATTGTCGAAAAAACCGACCAAAAAAAGCGCCTTTTCAACTAAAAAAGAGGGCTGTTTTCAAGAGGAGTCGCTTTAAATAACGACTTTTTGCTTTGTGCACTCCAAGAAACTTGCCTGATCCGGTATTTACGCCTGCTGCACTAATTTTTTCCGGGTCCCGGGTGCGCAATGACCGGAAAATGAAAAGAAAATGTAAAGAAGTAAACTAATGAAAGACAACAGAACAATTTACCAGGTAGATGCCTTTACAGATGAACCTTTCAAAGGCAATCCCGCCGGCGTGATGATCGTTGATGAGCGAACGACTGCTGGGTGGATGCAAAACAGGCAGACATTGTGGTCAGGTGCTTTGCCCCGGACTCGGCGCAAATATCAAAAAGGACAGGTTGCTTAAGGGTAAAATTAACAATGACCGGGTTCAGATCAAAGGCAAAGCCGTAACGATCTTTGAAGCAAAATTGAAAATTATTCCTACAAACTGCCGAATAATAACCCGGTAAAAGTAGCCATCACAATAACCAGTGACACATAGACAACCGTCTTTTTCGTACCCATCACACCTCTGATTACCAACATATTTGGCAAAGAAAGAGAAGGTCCGGCCAACAATAGCGCCAACGCAGGTCCTTTTCCCATACCTGATGCCAGCAGACCCTGTACAATGGGCACCTCGGTCAATGTGGCAAAATACATAAAAGCCCCCACAACACTGGCAAACAAGTTGGAAAGAAACGAATTTCCACCCACCGCCCATTGAATCCATTCATTGGGAATGACACCCGGAATGGTCACATTGTCATGTGTAGAGCCCAGGAGGAACCCCGCTGTCACCACACCTATTGCTAACAACGGGAGAATCTGTTTGGCAAAAGCCCATGCAGACAGTGTCCACTCCCGGTTATCCTCATTTTTCTTGTCAAATAAGGTCATGAGTGAGAGCGAGATAATTCCGGTGATCATGGGAATCATGGGCACCAGCTTGGTCGTGGAAACATACGCTTTCGCCAGGAAAGCCGAGGCGGCGGTCACAACAGCACCGGCCAGCACCCAGCGCCAGTTAATCTTTAGAATATGTATGAGTGAGTAGCAGAGAAACAGTGCCAAAGCAGCGGTAATAACCCATTTATAAGTAAAAATATAATACCACGTGCTGGTGGTATCGCCGGCTGTCGGTGCACCCCAGTTAGCAAAGACCAAAATCAGCACCAGGGTGAAAAAATGAAAAGAAGTCTGCCACATGGGACGTTTCTCGGGGGGTGACGTTATGTTCATCTGCTCTTCTTTTTTAACCTTTTCTTCCTTTCTGAAAATGAATGACATAATAAGTCCTATCACAATTGCAAACAGGATTGCGCCAATAGCCCGGGCAAGTCCCATTTCAAATCCCAATATTTTTGCAGTCAATATTATGGATAGAATACTGATGGCCGGCCCCGAGTATAAGAAAGCTACCGCCGGTCCCAATCCCGCGCCTCTTTTGTAAATACTTGAAAACAAAGGAAGAATGGTACATGAGCAAACAGCCAGAATGGCGCCCGACACACTTGCCACGGTATAAGAAATCCATTTTTTAGCATTCGCTCCAAAATATTTGAGCACAGAGCCCTGGCTCAGGAAGACCGAGATCACCCCCGCTATGAAAAAAGCAGGAAGCAGACACATGACCACATGTTCCCTGGCATACCATTTGGCAAGGTCCAGGGTTGCTGAAATAGCCGTAGTAAAGCGAACGCTCTCAAGGGGCAGAAAGAACACGGCAGTAAAAACCACCAGTATCCATAAAAGTATTTTTATTTCTTTTTTATAATCCATAAAACTATAAATTACAGGAACAATATAACAACATAATATATTCCAATACCAATAAAGAGCACGGCCACTATCCTTCTAAACCAATACTCAAAAGACTTAATTTTATTATACACTTTCCCTATGGACCCCAAGGAAAAAGCAATCAGCCAGGAAAAAAGAATTACCGGTATACCTGTGGCAACGGCAAAAATCAAGGGCAGATATAATCCCGACGCACTGTTTATTGTCATAGGGATAAGCATCCCAAAATAAAGCACCCCGCTATAGGGACAGAATGCCAGGGCAAACACTATCCCCAACAGCAGCACTCCCCAGAATCCTTTATTTGCCCGTTGCTCCCATTTATTGGTGAATGAACTGAATCCGGGCCATTTTATAAAATTAAAAACACCCAGCATAAATAACCCGATAATAATTAGCAGCGGTCCCAGCAGTTTTTCTCCCCATTGCTGCAGTAACCCGGAAACATTCAGTTCCCCCACACTAAAGAACAAAATAAGCCCAATAACCGTATAGGTTATAGCACGTCCAAGGGTATAAACAAGACCGTTATAAAACACCCGCTTCCGGCTTTGAATATCTTTGCTTATATAACCAATGGCCGTAATATTTGTGGCCAGGGGACAGGGACTGATGGCCGTCATAAGGCCCAGAACAAAAGCCGAGATAAACGGGAACTGTGCATTCGCAAGCAGGTTTTGCAGAAACTCCATCTGGCGGGGCTATTTTAAAGCGTCTATTGTTTCTTTAATTTTACTGGCCAATTTATCGGGGTTTGACCGGGCATTAAGAAAACCCTCATTGGTAAGATCAATTTTTTTATCCCCTTTTACAATCAGTAAGGACTGACCTTTGACCCCCAGTTTCTTTGCCAGGGCACTATTAGCCTTATCGTCCAGGTTCACCGATTTAAGAACAATCTTGCCTTCGTAGAAATCAATGAGAGCATCCTGAGCAACAGCCTCAACGGCCTGACAAGTAACACAACGTCTGGAATAATGAAAATAATAGACCTCAATTCCCGACAAATCGTTTTTTTCTTCTGCAAGAGATGTTAAGGCAATAAATGAACAAGCCAGTAATACGAGTACTTTCTTCATAGAATTCTTTATTTAAAGATTTTTTTAATCTCTTCTACAGAGGCTACACGGCCTTTGAGCACAACTTTCCCGTCAACAACCAAAGCGGGAGTGGTCATAATCCCGTAGTTGAGTATCTCTGTAATATCTTCAATTTTTGTTATCTGCACGTCTAAATTCATTTCTGTGACGGCTTTTCTTGTGGCTTCTTCCAAAGCCTTGCATTTGGAACATCCAGTTCCGAGAATTTTAATTTCCATGATAATTAGTTATTAATATTTTTTGTTTTGTTCGCAATTCTGACCAATGTCAACATAACGGGCACCTCTACCAATACCCCTACAACAGTTACCAATGTGGCTCCCGAATCCATTCCGAACATCACAATGGCAACGGCTACGGCAAGTTCAAAAAAATTACTGGCACCTATCATGGCAGCCGGGGCCGCAATATCGTGACTTACTTTCCATTTCCTGGCCCAACCGTATGCAATAAAAAATATCAGGTACGTCTGAATAATAAGCGGGACAGCAATCAACAAAATATTCACCGGGTTGTTGAGAATTCGGTCTCCCTGAAAGGAGAAAATAATGATCAGCGTCAATAAAAGACCAACTATTGTTGTTCCCTTAAATTTACCCAGAAACACATTTTCAAAATACTCCTTTCCTTTTTTGCGTATAACTGCGCGACGAACAATCACTGCGGCACCCAGCGGGATAACAACAAAAAGTACGACAGAAAGTATGAACGTATTCCAAGGTATGACCACACCGGTGATACCCAGTAGAAAGGTAACAATGGGAATGAAAGCGACTAAAATGATCAAATCGTTTATGGCTACCTGGACCAGTGTATAGGCAGGATTCCCCTTGGTCAAATGACTCCAGACAAAAACCATGGCCGTACAGGGAGCTGCTCCCAGCAGTACCGCTCCGGCAACATACTCATCGGCTAGCTGCGGAGAGATAAATGATTTGAACAATACATGAAAGAAAAGCCAGGCCAGACCAAACATGGTAAACGGTTTTATAAGCCAGTTAACAACCAGTGTTATGGTGAGTCCTTTTGGCATTTTTAACGCATTCACAACGCTGGAAAAATCGATCTTCAACATCATTGGAAAGATCATGATCCAGATAAGTATGGCTACTGGAACAGAGACATTGTAATATTCCAGTTTCCCCAATAAAAGGGGTATGGAAGGAAAGACCTTCCCAATGAAAATTCCGGTAATAATGCACAAAGCCACCCAGACAGACAAATACTTATCAAAAAATGATATGCCATTATTTGTTTTCATGCTTATTTTCAAAGAGTTTCAACCTTAAGATATATCTCATTTAAAATGTCCTGAGTGGCCGGTGTTTTCCCTTTTTGATACCCCAGATCTGTCAAGAGAACACTTTTAAAAGGTTCAATTCCGGCCTTTTTCAGAACAATTTTTCCACAGCTGACAGAACATCCATCCAAAACAAGAATATCTGCACCGATGTAATCTTTTGCAGATTCATTGGGGTATGCTACAATAGTAGCTATGCAATGCATATTACGAACTCTGTTATCACTAAGTCTTCTGGCTAACAAATCGGAAATGTGTCCTAAATCACTACATCCCGAGCAAGAAAAAACAATTTTATTCATACAGCTATATTTTGTATTCAAAATGTGCTCTTCCTATCCACAATCCATAGCGCTTTTCAGCACTTTTTCTTTATAAAAGTTAAAAAACTCCTCTTTGATCTGGTCTCTAACTTTCCTGAAAACAGCCTCAACCTGGTCCGATGTGCCATGGGCTTGCGCAGGATCTTCAAAACCCATATGCAACCGATGCTTTACCTTCCCGGTAAATAATGGACAGCTTTCCCTGGCGTTGTCGCATACAGTTATTACATAATCCCATTCATTGTCAAGGAAATCATCCACCAGGGCGGGAACATTCTGGCTAATATCAATACCAACTTCTAACATTGTCTTCACAGCAAGAGGATGCACTGCTCCTGCAGGGTTCGTGCCTGCTGAACGGACGGTCAGCAAATGATCAAACGATTGAAGGAAACCCTGTGCCATCTGGCTTCGGCAACTGTTCCCGGTACATAATATCAATATTTTCAACGACATGAATCAATTTTCTTTATGTCATTAAAAAAACCGGCTAACAAAGCACGGGCAGTCTCCCAATTTTCTCTATTTATACAATACTTTACCTGCGGTGGTTGGATTTCTCCCTGTATGAGCCCCGATTCTTTCAGCACCGTCAAATGTTGAGACACCGTAGCCTTGGCAATAGGCAGCACTTCGTGCAGGTTCCCAAAAAAGCAGCATTCCCTGACTGCAAGAAACTCCAGTATGGCCACCCGGGCAGGGTGAGACAAAGCCTTAGCATACAATGCAATTTGAATTTGATAGGATGTGTAATCGATTTTTTTCATTAGCGTGAATTATAGTTGTTCGCAAATATACGAACTGTTCGTAATAATACAAACGGCAATAAAAAAATATGATCCAGCTACCTACATAAATTCAACAACTATCACAAGTCTTACCCATATCATCTGATTTATTATTTATCTGACTTTCAGATGTTTCATTTTTATCAGAAATTTCTTCAAACTGAAGATTGCAACATCCCGAATTTTGTTTAGGAGCGAATAAACCACCAAAAAACCTTTAGATTTTTTCTTTTCCTTGTAAAGTTGTTATAGAATAAGATTGAAAACAAATCCACTAACTACAGCTGTGATGAAAATTACAGCAACTATAGCCGCTACCAGTTTAATTTTAAAAATACCAGACAGCATGCTCATTTCAGGAATTGCCATACCCGCCCCGCCAATAATTAATGTAATGGCAGTTCCGACTCCCATTCCTTTTCCTATAAGGGATACAGCAATAGGAATAGCTGTTTCCGCTCTTATGTATAAGGGAATTCCTACAATAGCTGCCACAGGGACAGCGAAAATATTATCAGGACCTGCAATCTTTATTAAAAAATCATCTGGCATGTAACCGTAAATTCCTGCACCAATAGCAACACCAATTAACAAATAAACCATCACGGGACGTAATGTATCCCATCCGGTTTTAAGGGATAATTTTATTTTGACTCCAACAGGTAGTGACTTTCTGTTGGCTAAACCATCGTTCGTTTTCATACCTTCTTTAACACGTACATTTTTTACGTACTTTTGAAATCCTGTTTTTTCAAGTAAAAACCCAAAAAATACAGATAAAATAAAACACAAAACAAAATAGAGAACAGCTGCTTTAACACCTACAAGAGTTGCCAGCATTCCAATAATAATTGGATTGAGTAAAGGCGAAGCTATTAAAAATGACATTGAGGCGCCAAAAGGAACTTTTGCATTAATTAATCCAACAGTCATGGGAATAGTCGAACATGCACAAAATGGGGTTAAAGCACCAAGGCCTGCTGCTATGATATTTCCCCACAGACCTCTGCCAGTCAGATAAGTTTGTACTTTATCCTCTGGTATGTGCATCATAATAAATTCTACGATTGCCGTTATCCCAATAAAAAGAGCAATTAACTCAATTGTAATAACAACAAAATACTGAAGTGTTTCAACTAATGTGTTCATATGCGCTCAGATAAAAATTAATCACTTCCGGGAAGACGAAGTAAAATATCCTAAAGACACATATTTTATGAAAATCAGTACATTTTTTGTAGTGGAACACAGCTTTTTTTTACCGAACAGTGTAAAAGGGCTCCATTTTCAGAATATTTTATATCGCAGCATTCTATAAACAAATTGTATAACTTTTTTCTGGCTCTTTGAATTCTCATTTTAGTTGCAGAAAGAGAGAGGCCTAGTTTATTAGCAATTATGGCTTGTGGCAATGATTCAATATCACTTAACAACAGCGGAACTCTGTATTCCTGAGGAAGCAAATTAATCATAGGGATCATATACTCACTGGAACTTAATGATTGGTCATCCGATCCAAAGAATTCATCAAATGTAAAATCTTCATACTCCTTAAGATTTTTTTGATCTTTTCTGTAATAATCAATCAATGAGTTACGGGCAATTTGAAATATCCAGGCTCTTAAATTTTTAACCTGCAAATTTTTATGATGTGCTGTAACTACTTTTAGCATCACTTCCTGAACAATATCCTCAGCTAATTCATAATTCCTGACTTTTCCCACCAAATATTTTTTCAACTGATCATAAAAATCAGTAACAATCAAATTCAAATTACAACATTCAGTATTATCACTACTCATATCCTCAATTCGTTGTCAGGTTTCTCTTTACCTTTAATAATGATGGTGGCAGAAACCATGGTGATCTTCGCTTAATCTTATAACTACTCTATGGATAAAGGTAATATATTGCCTTCCCCGTTGCTTTCGCATACTCTATCTCGCTCCTGGTGCTGTCACCAATGTATCCGTCTTTGTTGATTACATAAATGGCCTGCGCCAGGTCGATCTTCCGCTTGTGCATATCGTCAAGCATCTCCTTGGTGCCCCCTGTCCAGGCATCTTCATCCCCGCTGTGCCCGAACAATCCCACCGATAATACTATATAGCCCTGCAGGGTCAACTCCTTCTGAACCCGCATGAAATCATCCTTGAATCGCGTGCTGCCACACAGTGTTATGATAGGATAATCAGGCTTTTCCATAGGTCAATCTTTAAATAATTATTAAAGGTAACAAGTTTAATGTCTTTTTCATACCTTCGTGGTAGCTAAAACTATTGGATGTTTATTTATAATCCGGACATTGTTCTGTAAACAATCTGTACTTTTTGTATAGATTGTATCTGTGTTTGTTCTCTTGAAATTCTTTAAGAGGGCAATTTTCTATTTATTT
This sequence comes from Bacillota bacterium, assembly GCA_018435125.1. Lineage (GTDB taxonomy): Bacteria > Bacillota > DTU065 > DTU065 > DTU065 > JAHDNZ01. The sequence goes on from JAHDNZ010000055.1 coordinate 17,162, forward strand.
TTTATTGATTTAAGTATTATTTTGTTTACGAACATGGAAAACGAAAAACTAACAATTCACGAATTTGACCTTAGTATTATTTGTGACTTCTTTGCCAATACGAAACGCCAGGGTCCCGGAAGTCCGGAAGAAACGCTCAAGGCATTGAGTTTTATTGAAGGTCTTACCCCAAAGTCCAAAATTGCCGATATCGGTTGTGGCACAGGGGGTCAGACAATGGTGCTGGGGCAAAACACACCCTGCCAGATCATTGGTATTGATGCCTGGTCCGGCTTCATAAATGAATTCAACCTTGATGCCCGGCACAACAACCTTCAGGACAGGGTGAAAGGCATAGTCGGCGATATGGAAGACCTCCCCTTCCGGGAAGGAGAATTCGACTTGATCTGGTGCGAAGGAGCCATTTATAACATTGGATTTGAACGTGGTTTGAAGGAATGGCGCAAATTCCTGAAACAGGGCGGTTACATTGCCGTCACGGAGAACACCTGGTTCAGCGATGAGCGACCTGCCGAAATTCAGGAATTTTGGGATAAAGCCTATCCCCAGATAGATATCATTCCCAATAAGGTCGCCCAGATGAACAAAGCAGGCTACCTTCCGGTTGCCACCTATATGCTGCCCGAAACCATCTGGACAGATTATTATACCTGGCAGGCTCCCCGGTTGGAATCCTTCCTGCAAAAGCACAAAGGCAATAAAACGGCAGAAGAATTCGTAGCAATGGAACGCAATGAAGCCCGGTTGTATTACAAGTACAAAGCCTACTACGGCTACATGTTTAAATGTAGCAAACCCGGAGTGCCGCGCAATAGAAATTTCGCGTTTTATAAACAGTTGATATTCTGGCTTTTAAATTTTCGCAAATGGGCGTTGCGCGGTAAACCGGGTTTGCCCCCAAAAAAGTGCGCCTGGTCATGAATGTCAAAAATTGTGAATTTCATTAAACACCACATTCATAGGTTGTTACAAAATTTCCGTTTGATCAGCCAAAAGCCCCAGGCGCAAAAAACGGGCAAAAGTGCGCCTGGTGGGTATGTTTTAGGGCCCACCAGGTACGAAAATACGGCAAGAGTGCGCCTGGTGGGAAGAACGGGGAGCCAGTTTAGAATGGGGAGCCAGTTTGGTACGTCCAGGCTCCCCTTTTCTTTTGGGTCTTTGCTTTTTTCAAATAAATGGTAACTTTACACACCTCTGTTCCAGAAAGACTTACAGTGTTCTGACACCAGAGCAGAACGAGGCCTACCAGATAAGCAACCATATAGTCAAATACCGGGGCAGAACGAGGTATGCCATATAAGCCACCATGAAGTCACATAATTTAAGGAGAAAGAAAGCATGAAACAGAAACAATGGTATGAAACTTTATTTGAGAATTATGCCAATCGATACGACAATGAAAGTTTTGCACAGGGGACAATTGGGGAGTGTGACTTCATTGAAAAGGAATTGAATTATGACAAAAATTTGAAGATCATTGACATTGGGTGTGGTACAGGCCGTCACTCAATAGAATTATCCAAAAGAGGATATTCGATTGCCGGGATTGACCTGTCCGAATCCCAATTGGAAAAAGCGAGAGAAAAAGCCCGGCAAAACGGATTGTCTATTGATTTCTCCAAACACGATGCGCGAAATTTACCATTTGAAAACCAGTTTGATGTAGCTATCATGATGTGTGAAGGTGGCTTCCCCCTGATGGAAACTGACGAAATGAATTTTGAAATTCTCAAGAATGTTTCCAGATCATTGAAGACTAAATCGAAATTCATCTTTACCACTTTAAACGGTTTGTTTCCCTTGTTCCACTCTCTCAATGAATTTTATGCCGGAGATGCCCTTGAAGGTAATGCGACCTACGAAAGCAAGCATTTTGATTTAATGACCTTACGGGATCAGGACATTACAAAAGTTGTTGATGACAATGGAGTAGAAAAAGTATTGGAATGCAACGAAAGGTTTTATATGCCGTCTGAAATTACCTGGTTGCTGAAAACCCTTGGATTTTCAAAAATCGGGATATTCGGGGCAAAACTCGGCGCTTTTTCCCGTGAAGACAAATTAACGACTGAAGATTATGAGATGCTTGTTATTGCAGAAAGGTGACTAAAACATGATAAGGATTGAAAAAATAATCAACAATAAGAAACAGTTCCTTGACTTGTTGTTGCTGGCAGACGAGCAGGAGGATATGATTGACAAGTATCTGCCGGATGGGGACTTGTTCGCGTTGTATGACAGTGACTTGAAAAGTGTATGTGTCGTGCTGCCCCTGGACAGCAAAACCTGCGAATTGAAAAATATAGCGACCTACCGGGAATATCAGGGCAAAGGGTACGGCAGGACTTTGATCGGGTTCATTGCCGGTCACTACAAGGACATCTATCGCACCATGCTTGTAGGGACGGGTGACGTAACGGCCATCTTGTCATTTTATGAAAGTTGTGGTTTTGAACAATCACACCGGATAAAGAATTTCTTTACAGACAATTACAACCACCCTATCTTTGAGGGGGACATACAACTGATAGACATGATCTATCTAAAAAAGGATTTATTGATACAAATAAACGAAAGTCATGAACAAGAAAAATAAGAAAAAAACTGTTCTGGGAATTATACTTGGGATTGTTCTGCTGGTCATTGGAGCTTTAGTGACCATCCCTGTTCTGGTAATGAATTCATTGGTCAATATGCATGTTGAGTTCGAAGAGGTTTGGACTGCAGAAGAATTTGGAATTGAAGCAGAGCATTTCTTCGTCACCACAGAGGATGGATTGAGGATCTCGGCCTATGAGGTTCCGGTGGAAAATCCCAAAGCGGTCATTATCTGCATGTCCGGGATACACAACCCTTCTGTCACTGCATTTTTTGGACATGCGCGTTTGTTCAGGGAAAACCAGTATGCCACCATTCTCTTTGACATGAGGGCACACGGGGAAAGCGAAGGAAACATGATCTGCCTCGGCTACAAGGAATATCTTGATGCAAAGGCAATAGTCAAGCACATCAAGGAAGATCCGGCGTACCAGGACATTCCCGTCGTTATTTTTGGTGTGTCCATGGGAGGCACAACTGCCATCAACGCCATGGGTGAAATACCCGAAATCGATGGTTTGATAAGCATAGCGGCTTTCTCGGCCTGGGAAGATGTATTTTATGAATTGATGGCTTTCCAGTCTCCTGTTTTCCTGGCAAAAATGGTCAAGCCATTCGTACCCCTGGTGACAGTTCTTAAATATAAGGTAAATGTTTGGAAAATCAAACCAGTCAAAGAAATTCAGAAATTAGGGAACAGACCCGCTCTAATAATGCATACGAAAGGAGACACCCAGGTTCCCTTTGCCAGCTTTGAAAGAATTATGCGTCATGCCCCGTCACATGTGCAGACTTTTATAAGAGAGGACGACATGCATTTCATGACCGAAAACTTTACCGAACCTGAAAAAGACACAGAATACGCTGCAACAATACTAGGTTTTCTTGATTCCGGTTTAGCAGGCATTTTACCCGGTTCTGCAGGGTGATCAGGCGATTGGGCGATTCTTTTTTTTATATGGTTGTTCATATGATTTACTTTGGATCAAAATATGTTCAACTAATACAACAAAAATGAAAAAAAATGCTTTAACAATTATCGTGACAGGGGTATGTTTATTGACAGGAGCATGTTTATGTATTCACTCCTGTTCTTCAACGGGCCAGCATGCCATTAAAGTCAAAAATTTCCCTGATAGTCTTCCCAAGATTGAACTGGAAGAGAAAACACCCCAAAAGTACCTGATGACGGCTGAATACTTCAATAAGGATTTTTATGGGAACTTGTTTAGCAAGGTAAAAGTCACGGGCGAATATACCCGGGGGCTGGATAGCGGATATGTATGCTGGAACAATGTGTATATTGCCCAGGTAAACATTCCGGCCGAATCATATGGTGAAGGTGAAAGACAGGATTACATGGAAAACATCAGGTACATCCCATCGCAGGATATGCTGGAGGAATCATTTTTCCAGGAATTCAACACCGACAACGTCTTTGCCCGCAATTTGATCTGGGACATGAAGGCAATAGAAGGATTCGCATGGGATTATAATGACTCACTGCAATTGAACAAAACACATGTCGTACAAGATGTCGGCGGGTCTTTTGACATGGCTGATATCGGGACATATGCCCATACCAAAGTTGAGGTGGACTGGATAGGGATTTCCATGATGAACGGCAAACTTTGTGCGATCATTGAATACAGGGCTTTGGATAATAAAGTGGAATTGAACATAGACATGTTCAAGTCAAAGGGGACCGAACTTTATTGGGGTAAAACCTGGGTTTCATTGGAAAATAAACAAATTGAATATGTCCAGATGTATAGCAATACCGTGCAGGAAATGGAGATCCCGGGAATGCCCGACAAGATGCTTACCAGTACCAAACGGGTACTAAAGCTTGAAAGAATAAAGTAATGCATTAATGAATAAGGACTTATGAAATCAAGAGGAATAAAAGACCTGTATCTGCCAAAAAGAGTGGCACTACATGTCAAGTTCATGCTATTCTGTGCCCTGTTTTCTCCCTTATGGGGCTTGATCATAGGCGCGGATATCAACTGGCAATATTTGCTTCCGACATTCATGATCATGTTAGTGGATATGGAAGTAATATATTTATTATCAAAGAAGATCTTCATTTTTGAATATGATATAACATCTAAATATAGTGTTCCGGGAAAATTCACCAGAGATTACCTGTTCCGGTTATTATTGTTTTATGTTTTGGCCCTTGCCGTAATAACCCTGGTATTTGCTGTTTTTGTGGTCGTATCCAACCTGATAAGAGGCAATGGTTTCCCTGATTTCCCATGGCTTGTGCATGAACTCAAAGGATCATTCATTGCTTCAGCAATAGCATTCTTATTCGTTACTCCTGTGTTTTTCTTTATTCCCTGGCAGGAGTCCATGAAAAGGGAGTATGCATTAAGAGAGCAAAATCTGATATTCCAGAATGAGACACTTAAGAATCAAGTGAATCCTCATTTTCTTTTTAACAGTCTGAATACACTTTCTTCCCTTGTAAACACTGAAGTTGAAGTGGCCGGACAATTCATTGCCAAGTTATCGGTGATCTACAGGTATATCCTTGATAACAGTTCCAAACAAACAGTTCCTCTGAGCGAGGAAATTGCATTCATCAGGGATTATTATTATTTGCATCAGATCAGGAACGAGGGCAAGATAAAACTTGAAATAGATATCAATAGTGAAGGATATTCTTACAAGATCATACCCATATCGTTGCAGCTATTGGTTGAAAATGCGATTAAACACAACATGGCAACACAAGACAAGCCTTTGACAATAAATGTTTATCTTGAGGGAAATTATGTTGTCATAAATAACAACATCCGGAAAATGGCTACACAAGTGGTTTCAACTAAGATCGGGCTTAAGAATCTCAATGAAAGGGTCAGGCTGGTTACAGGTAAAGAAATAATAGTAACAGAACATGACGGCAATTTCACAGTTAAAGTACCTTTGATGGCATGAATGTCTTGATCATTGAGAATGAAAAACCTGCAGTTGATGGCCTGGTAAGGCTTTTAAAGAACATCGACACAGGTATCAATGTGGTTGGGGTTACCGAATCCGTGGAGTCAACCATAAACTGGTTCCAGGGTAATCCCAATCCGGATTTGATATTCATGGATATCCAGCTGGATGACGGGCTTTGTTTTGAGTTGTTTGAAACCATCAATATTGAAATACCCGTAATTTTCACAACGGCTTACAATGAATACATGCTTTCCGCCTTCAAGGTCAACAGTGTTGATTACCTGCTGAAACCCATTGAAGAAAACAATTTACGCCGGGCCATCGAAAAATTCAAGTCCATTCATTACAATGCTTCATTGAACAATGAGGTTATCAAGCAATTACTGAATGAACTGAACAAAGGGTACAAGAACCGTTTTTTGATAAAAGTGGGCGAACATTATAAATCAATCACGGATACCGAGATAGCATGCTTCCACATATGGGAGCGGGCAACATTTCTCAGGACAACAGCAGATCATGAATATGTCATTGACCATTCGCTCGATAATCTGCAAAAAATGCTGGACCCCGGCAAGTTTTTCAGGGTCAACAGGAATTGCATCATTAATATCGGCGAGATAAGTGATATCATAAATTACTCGTCAAGCAGACTGAAAATCCTGTTGAAAAGCAAAAAGCCCATACAGGATATAATTGTAAGCAAGGATAAGGTAAGTGAATTCAAAAGGTGGATTGATAAATGAATAAGAAAATGACGGACAACAAGACAATTTACCAGGTAGATGCCTTTACGGATGAGCCTTTCAAAGGCAATCCCGCCGGTGTGATGATCGTTGATGAACGGACGCCTGCCGGGTGGATGCAAAACATTGCATCTGAAATGAATTTGTCAGAAACGGCATTCATCATTCCCAAAGGGAGTGGATTCACCATCCGTTATTTTACTCCCGCGAAGGAGGTCCCGCTATGCGGACACGCAACACTGGCCGGCTCACACATCATCTATGAGCTGGGCCTGAAAAAAGCGCATAAAACGATAGCATTCAGCGCTGCAGGCGGAGAACTTACCATAAGGAAAGATAAGGATTGGATCATCATGGATTTTCCGCAATACCCCATCAAAAAGATGGACATCCCCGGGGATTTCAAGGAATGCGTGGGCTTTGAACCCGTTGAAATGTATGAGAGCATCTACAATTGGAAAATCGCGATTGCCGGCAGCGAAGCGGAAATTGCCAACGTCCTGCCCGATTTTGAATCCATGAAAAAAAAGGAACTTGGCGAGTTGATGATCACCGCCGAGTCTGATTCAAAACAAGCAGATTTCGTGGTCAGGTGCTTTGCCCCCGACTCGGGGATCAACGAAGATCCCGTCACAGGATCAGCGCATTGCGCGCTGACGCCGCTGTGGTGTGCGAAGTTGGGAAAAGCAGAAATGGACTCGGCGCAAATATCAAAAAGGACAGGTCGCTTAAAGGTGAAATTGAACAATGACCGGGTTCAGATCAAAGGCAAAGCCGTAACGATCTTTGAAGCCAGGCTTAAAATTTAATTATTTTACAAAGTCCCCAAAATTGGTTTTATTAATAACGTTGAAATCTATATCGGGATAATTTTCTAAGAATCTGGAGGGGGCTTTTACTATTTTGTTATTCCATTTGAACTCGAAAGCCGAAATTGTACCGTTGAATTCTTCTATCAAATCTACCTCCTGCATACTGTAACTGCGCCAGAAATAGAATGATGCAAACTCGTTTGCATTGTTCCTTTTTTTCATTCTTTCGCCGATAAGAAAACTTTCCCATAGCAGACCTACATCTTCCCGCATGGATATCACCCTGAAATCATTAATTACCGCATTTCTTATTCCGTTATCGGCGAAATACCATTTGCTGCTTTTGGTTATTTCTTTCCGCTTATTTTGAGAAAAAGCCGGCAGTTTATAAATAACATAAATTTTTGAAAGCAAATCCAGGTATTTCTCTACAGTATTACGGCTTAATCCCAGTTGCTTACCAAGCTCATCATAGGAGACTTCACTGCCCATCTGAAACGCAATGAGTCGTAATAAGTCACGCATTTTTGAAGAGTTCTTAATACCATCAATCATCAATATATCCTTTAGAAGATAAGAGTTTACTACCTCTAGCAAATATTGTTTCTTTTTGTCGAAATCAGGTATATGGATCAATTCGGGATACATACCATATATGAGTCTTTCCTCCAAAAGTTGCATAGTTTCAACTCCGGATTCTTCCTGAGATAATTCTTTCAAAGAAAAGGGGTATAACATGTAGTGGTTTGAGCGCCCCACAAGTGGTTCGCCTGCCATATTGTATAAATCGAAGGATGATGACCCCGATACAATTACAGACAAACCTTGTATGTGATCGACTATTAACTTAAGAATATTACCAATATCGGGAATATTTTGAGCTTCGTCTATGGCAAGTAATTTTACTCCCTGAAACAGCTGTGTATAGCTGGATATGGTTCTTGCCGAAAGCATTTCTAAAGTAGTAAAATCCTCTCCATTTAAAAAAACCACGCCATCTCCAAACGCCCCGGTCAGTTTTTCCATAAGTACAGTTTTTCCTACACGGCGCGCGCCCAGTAATAATACAACCTTTTGTGGTTTAATATCAGATAATAACTTTTTTTCTAATGCACGTTGTATCATAACACAATCCTTTTGTAATGCAAAAATAGTAAATCATTCAAGCAATTGAAAATATTACCAGTAAATTTTTCATTGAATTGAACATTTTATAAACATTCCATCCCTTTTATAATTAGCCGAGCCCGGGGCAGTGGGAAAAATGTTAACTTTACGCATACTTGTTCCATAAACAGTTTCAATACTCTAATAAGATGAAAACGCTGGTTGTGATTTGCTTTCAAAATTGTATCTTTGACATAGTCTGACACACCAAATCGAAGAAAGGGAAATAGAGCCCTATGGCTTTTTTGAAAGAAACAAAATTCCCTTTGTGTTCGGATTTGCAACTGAGTCTTTTGACGGTCATTATGTACCAAATTATAATGTGGGTCGTTTTGAAGATGGGTTTAAAAAAATTTGTGATTACTACAAGAAACAAATTGAAGGTGGGGTTAAAATATATGCATCTAAAATATTAGAAGATTTAAAGAGAATACACTTGGGAGTAATAAATCGAAATGGCTGCATTGCAGCAAAAGAAGGTATTTATTATAGACATCAAAGGTGATATATACTCTTGCTCTTGCCACAATAGCACTGATAAACTTTCTATTGGAAGTATTTATGAAGGCATTGACTATAACAAGGTTATAAAAGAAGGACACTATCCCAAAAATGTTAATGAATATAATGACTGTCGTAATTGTTGGATGAAATATTTATGTTCAGGTTCATGTATAGCTTTTAAATGGATAGAAACAAAAAATACAGATACACCTTCTGCGTATATCTGTAAAATGAATGATGCATACTGGAATTGTATTATCAAACTTTATATTAGCGTATATCCTATTATTAAAGCTGGGAACAATCCAAATTTCAACATCAGAAAAATAAACTCTTAACAACACATTTATCGCATATGAGAATAAGTAGATACTTTACATGGCTATTTTTTTTCACGCTATCAAATACAATATCCTTTGCACAGGAAAATAGAATAACTGTACATGGGAAAGTGTATGATGAAGTCAGCTTAGAAAAACTTGAAGGTGTCATTGTAAATATTAAAGGTACAAATATCGTCTCGTTATCGGATCGAAATGGTGAATATATTATTTCAGCAAAGCCGACAGATTCTCTAGTTTTTACCCTATCTTTTTATCAACCTAAAATTGTAAGTATTTCTAGTCAAACACAAATTGATGTGCCTCTAGAAACAAAAGCAACACTACTCGATGAGGTTGTAGTAAAAGGAGAAAAAAAGGCTATTCAATTTAAAACAGATCGGATCATAGTAGACTTAAAGAAGATCAACAAAACAGGTAGAGCACTTGTTGATATATTGAGACTAATGCCAACTATTAAAGCATCAGATAATAGTCTAAATATTTTTGGAAAATCATCTACGGTAGTTTACATTGACGATCGACCAATAAGAATGACGGGGCAAGCTCTAACCGATTATCTCAATTCGTTACCAGCTGAGCTTATTTCAAATGTTGAAATTATTTCTACCCCGCCTTCTCAATATGAAGCATCGGGAAACATTGGCATTATTAAGTTAACAACTGATAAAGGAATGAATTCTGGATGGAAGGCTTCATTAAATGGAGGAGTTATGAAAAACAGTTATGTTTCAGCTATGCTATCTTCTTTTGCCGGATATTATACGAAAAAATTTGACATCGAAGGACTTATTTGGAGTAGTTCGAACAATCAACTGAATCAAAGTGATTACACAAGTTTTTTCCCAGAAGCAAAAATAAGGACTTTTAACCCCAAGAAATGGAGCAGTAATGGGTTAGAGTCTGTGTTGACAATGAATTATAAAATAAATACAGCAAACAGTTTGTTATTAAATCTTCAATTGCCTATATATGACAGTGAGTATGTCAAGGATATTGAAAACGTAACTGAATACCACAACAATCATACCAATCAATCGATTGACTCTCTTTTGTATTCTGTCGGAACAGCAAAAAAGAGAACATATCTATCTGTAATTGATGCTATATATAAGCATTCATTTTCCAAGCAAAATAACTTCTCAATAGCTTTAGGGTACGTTAATAACAGCGTAAAGAGTGATCGAGAATGGCTGTCTGAAGTTAATAAAAACAATATTGCATATAGCCCTGAATTATATCATACAAGTGGAAGAATGAAGCATAATATTCTAACTTCTCAATTTGATGCGAATTATACTATTAGTGGATTTGCTTTTACTTCAGGGTATAAATTGGCCTATATTAAAACTGAATCAAAAAACAGCTTACATCTGCAGGGAGAACTATTAGACCCATTTTCTAATTTTTTCCAATATACAGAAGTCACAAATGCATTACACTCGAGTGTTGATAAAGTGTACGATAATTGGCTAATAAAAATGGGACTGCGAGCAGAATTGGCCCACACAAAAGCAAACTCTATATCTCAGAATAATGAACATAAGAATCGTTCATTCCATTTGTTTCCTACTTTATACATAGGATATAATAATTCCAAACATCGGTTTTCTATAGCATATTCGAAGAGAATTGACAGACCTTCTTATTCGTATTTAGACCCATTTAAATGGTTTATTAGCAAATATGATTATGCCGCAGGGAATCCATTCCTAAAACCATCTATTTCGCATCTACTGGAATTCCAGTACTTATGTGGTGATAGTTTCTCCGGAAGAATCTATGCGACTAAAATTTTAGATAAAATAGGACGATTTGTTGTTTTAAATCCAGCAGATTTCAAAAAACAAGTTCAGATGACAGATAATTTTATTGATGAATACTCCTGTGGATTAAATTTGTATTATAAACTCAATTATGGAATTTTTGAGACTGTTTTTTCAGGGGATGTGTCTTATTCGAAGTTTGTTTCTAAGATAAGCGATTTTAAAGACACCTCTGGATGGTCCAGTTCAATTAATATGAACAACACAATTTTTTTCAATCCAAGTTTTATGCTAAACGTAGATTTTACAAATAATTTTCCGAGTGTATTTAATTACAGAAAAATGGAGAATATGTTTAGAGCAGATATCGGTTTTGTATACAGAAACAACAAATACAATATTGAATTAAAGCTCAAAGCAAATGATGTTTTCAAAACATACAAATCAAATTATTATTATTACAGTAATTCTGTAAGACAGGAGTATGCGAATTATTATGACACCCGCTCTATAAGATTATCTATTGCCTGGAAATTCGGAAATTGGAATACAAGGCAAATATCAAAGAAAGGATCATCCAATACAGAAGAAAAGGAACGATTGTAAATTCAGATATTACTATGAATCGAATAAAACCCTATAAAGAGCAGTCCCCCTCTTTTACAATAAATAAGATCAGGTCGATATTATTAGAAATTGGGATTTTTGTCACGGAAAAGTTCAAACAAAATGGAGACTTTTATTCGTGCAGAATTGAAATAGCCAATGACGGTTTAGAAAAATACCATATAGGGACTAATGGTAAAGGGGTTAGCTTGGAATTCGCATTTGCTAGTGCATATGCTGAATTCATGGAAATGGAGTTACTAATTTAGCTGGGACACAGAGTTAAGCATAAAAGTTTAATTTTGTGTAACATGAGAAAACAAAGAACACATTACGACAAAGCATTCAAAGAGAATGCGGTCAAATTAAGTTTAGAACGCAGGAACGTATCTGAGTTCGCCCAGGAATTGGGTATAGCGCCATTTCTATTGTATCGATGGCGTAAGGAGTACAAGGAAAAAGGGGCCTCTAGTTTTCCGGGGCAAGGAATCCAGTCATTAAATGAAGAGACAAGGAGGATTGCGGAGTTGGAAAAACGTCTCAATGAGGCAGAAATAGAACGTGATATATTAAAAAAAGCATTGAGCATCATCTCCAAGAGCGGTCGTTGATATTTCAGTTTATCAAGGAGTACAACTCGAAACGATGGACGATTGAGGTGATGTGTAAAGTATTGCATGTATCGCGAAGTGGATATTACCGTTGGCTTAAAGACCCTGAGGGGAAACGTATAATACTGCCGCAAATTCGACCACCGGGGTAAGTTTAACAAAAACACTTAAATTTACCCATTATGTCAACGACAAGAAAGAAACACAGTGCTGAGATGGTCTAATGTGACTGGACAATATTTTTATCGGCACTATAAAATAAATTGTGTAAACGATAATGCGAGTGTAAAAAGCATTGTTAAATTTAAGGATTAAACCAAATGGGAACACAATTTATGGTCAAGAAAAAAACGGAAGTACCACCGGAACTGTTGTCCAAGGAATTTCTTAAGCAGTTTAAGACAGAGGAAGACGTGAGTAAATTCTTTAAGGATCTACATTCCCAGGTACTTGAACAGATGTTACAGGGCGAGATGGATGCGCACCTGGGCTACGAAAAGCATGATGTAGCGGGCAACAACACGGGCAATTCAAGGAACGGCAGTTTTCCCAAAACCATCCAGACCGAACACGGGGAGTCAACCATCCAGATACCCAGGGACCGGAACAGTGAATTTGAACCGGTTATCGTGCCTAAACACCAAAGCAGAGGGTTATCCATAGAAAAGCTTGTCATATCGCTTTATGCAAAAGGTATATTAGTGTCTAAAAGAACCGAGTACAAAATAAGGCGGTATAAAACGTTAAATTTGTACTCAAATGGAAAAGAAGAAACGCAAATCAGCCAGCTTCAAGACAAGTGTCGTAATGGAGCTGTTACGTGGCGAATCAATTGAAGAACTGAGCCGCAAACACGGTCTGACAATGGCCGAGATCTCTGAATGGAGAGATGATTTTATAGTAAACGGCATGAACGGCTTTAAGAAAAAGCCGGAAAATGC
>JAHDNZ010000051.1 GCA_018435125.1 Bacillota bacterium
AGGCATAATGAACCTCCTGCCTAGGCAGGAGTTACCAGATGAATACCCACTAATAAAGTATAGATATTTGTAAGACTAAAAGCCACCCCTTGATTTGTAAGATTAACTTCTACCCTAGATGGTTTCTGGGGTGGAAGTTAGTTTTGCAATTAAAGGTGTTTATATTAATTATTATAAATAGGAAATATTTTACCCAACCTATTGACAAAGCAGAAAAGAAGTGTAAAATACTAGAAAAGGTGAGCATGCATAAAGCTAAAAGCTTGAGCTGCATGGGGGCATAAGAGCCTTACACGTGGATAGTTAACCCCACGGAGTCACATAAATGTGATTCTGTGGGGTTTTTGCATTTAAAAAGTCCATTTATAAATATAGTTATACAACTACGCTAGAGAGAATAAGGAAGAATGGAGCTAAAAGGTTATGAAAATACTTGAAACAGAGCGTTTAATTTTAAGGTCATTTGTAGAAGGTGATTTTGAAGCTGTCCATGCATATGCCAGTGTAGCTGAGAATGTTATATACATGGTTTGGGGACCTAATGATGAATCAGACACTATAGAATTTATTTTACAGGCGATTAAACACTCAAAGGAAGTCCCTTGCCCTAATTATCAATTTGCTGTCATAGAAAAAGAGAGTAGAAAGCTTATAGGTGCATGTAATATAGTCATGGTGAGAGAGTTAGAAGGAGAAATCGGTTGGATTTTACACCGTGACTGCTGGAAACAGGGCTTTGGTACCGAAATGGGTAAAAGGCTCCTACAGTTTGGGTTTCAGCAATTAGGCTTACACCGGCTCATTGCTTATTGTGATACGGAAAACTATGGTTCATTTCGGGTTATGGAAAAAATTGGTATGCGAAGGGAAGGGCCATTTTCTCGAAAGTCGACCTGCTAACAAGTTTTCTAAGAAAAAGTATGGTGATGAATATTCATATGCTATTTTAAGAGAGGAATGGGAAAAACAAATGTATATAAACCGTCTAAAGTTAGTTTTCCCGACCATTAGCCACAAAGAAGCGGCTATTTCTTATAAACAGGAGTTTTTGGATAATGGAGAGATGAAAATCTATGGTGGGGGAGGTCTTAATAGGGAAGCAAGCTACGAACTATGGCTAGAAAAAATTAAGGCTGATCTTAAAAGAGACAGCGAGGGATTTGTTCCTGTAACAACTTATTTTGCTTTTGTGGGAGATGAGCTTGTTGGTACCATACAAATCCGTCACCAGCTGAATGATTACCTTTATCAACGTGGGGGGCATATTGGGTACAGTGTAGCACCTTCCAAACGCCAAAAGGGTTATGCGACTGAAATGTTAAGACTTGCTTTGAAAAAATGTCAAGCACTCGGTATGAAAAAAGTTCTTATTACCTGTGATAAAGATAATATGGCTTCAGCAGCGACAATTTTCACAAACCATGGTGTGTTAGAAAATGAAGTGCCCGATGATCAAGGCAGAATAATTCAGAGATATTGGATTGAGATAAAAAGGGGTGAACTTTAATGCCCATAATCCAGGTTAGTAAGCTGAATAAACTTTACCGCACACGCATTAAAGAAGAAGGATTGAAGGCCTCATTTCGGGCTTTGGTAAAACCTGTCTATAAAGAAGTGCAAGCGGTAAAGGACATCAGTTTTACAGTGGAGAAGGGGGAAATACTTGCCTTTATTGGCCCAAACGGAGCGGGAAAATCAACCACAATCAAAATGCTAACTGGTATTCTTCATCCCACAAGCGGTGAAATAACTGTCTTAGGATTGGATCCTATAAAAAAGCGGCAAAAGCTCTCCTATCATATCGGAACAGTATTCGGTCAGAAGTCTCAATTATGGTTTCACTTGCCTCCAACAGATAGCTTTGCTCTTCTAGGTGCCATCTATGATATTGATAAAAGCACCTTAAAAAAAAGGGTAGATGAACTAACCGAATGTTTTGAGCTCGGAGACTTTTTAAAAACACCGGTACGCAAGCTGTCTTTGGGACAGCGGATCCGCTGTGAAATAGCGGCCTCTTTAATCCATACGCCGGATATATTGTTTTTAGATGAGCCAACCATAGGCTTAGATGTTGTGATTAAACAGAGGATCCGGGAATTAATTATAGATATGAATCGTAAAGAGGGTACGACAATCTTCTTAACCAGCCATGATACCGGTGATGTAGAGAAGGTATGTAAAAGAGCAATCGTAATCGACCAGGGACAGATTATTCTCGACCACCCTGTTAAAAAGCTAAAATATGATTATCTCAACAAAAAAATCATTAGCGTGCGTTTTGATCTAGAACAGCATCTTAAAGCACCTAGCGGTGTGACAATAGAAAAGACAGGTACAATGGGAGCACGTTTATCGGTAGATACCAGAGTTTGTTCCATTGACGAGGCAATGCGCTGGCTGATTGCAAAAGGCGGAGTGGCAGATCTTACAGTCCAGGATCCACCTCTGGAGGAGATCATCTCCACGATTTTTACTAGTCAGCCGGAGGTGGTCTAATGAAGATAAAAAAATATCTAACCGTAGTTCGCATCAGCTTTCAGAATGCTTTTGTTTATCGCAGCAATGCCTTAGGAGGTCTGGTATTTTATGCGTTGTTTATCTTTGTGTTTTTTAATCTCTGGAGAGCGATTTATCAAAGCGGAGAAGCAGCCGGTTATTCATTGAATCAAATAATCTGGTATCTTTGCATGACAGAGCTGATTGTCTTTGGTTGCAAAACCGGGATATTTAGCGAGATGAATGAAGATGTTAAATCCGGGAGCATTGCTTATCAGCTCAACCGTCCCTACCATTATGTTTTCTACCAATTCAGCAATGCCTTGGGTACAATGTTTTTTAATCTGATCATTTACGGAGTATTAGCTGTGGTGCTTGGGCTAATTATGGTAGGCCCGCTACCTGATTATAAGCTGTCAATGCTCCCATTTGGTCTTTTCAGTGGTATGCTGGGCATACTTATAAACTTTTTTCTAATGATGACCTTAGGATTTACTGCTTTTAAGCTTGAAGATAACCTGGCTTTTTTTCTAATCTACCAGAAACTCGTATTTATGTTGGGTATGTTTATTCCGGTCGAATTTTTACCCAAGTGGTTGCAGAATGTTGCCGTGTGGCTACCTTTTTCCTATATAGCCTGGGCACCAGCCAAACTGATTGTGGACTTTAGCTGGGAACTTTTTTGGCGGGTTGTACCAGTTCAGGTTTGTTGGGCTTTTATTGCCATAATATTGGCCATTTTTATGTACAGCTATGGTGTTCGCAGCCTACAAGCACATGGCGGATGAGGAGGTTTACCATGAGTCAGGTAAAAAATGTTCTAAAGCTTATAGGCTTATACTTCAAGGTTAATCTCGCTTCAGCCCTGGAATATCGGTCTGGTTTTCTAATTCAGGCATTTGGAATGGCCTTGTCAAATGGCACATTTGTCTTTTTTTGGTGGGTAGCTTTTACGCAAACCGGCGGAAGAATCGGCGGCTATGATTTTAATGATGTTATGTTTATCTGGGCCTTAACATCAACTGCCTTTGGAGCATCACATATTTTATTTGCTAATATGAACAGAATTACCCGGCTGATTGTCTCTGGCGAGCTAGATACCTACTTGCTCCAACCCAAAGATGTCCTGATAAGCCTTCTCTGTTCAAAGACTTCTCTTAGCGCATGGGGAGCTTTTAGCTATGGCTTTGTGCTAATTGCCCTGACACAGGGAAGAAGCCCTATGGCCTGGCTTATGTTTCTTACAGGCGTTATTACTGGGGGACTCTTAATGACAGCTATCTGTGTTACGGCTCATACATTTACTTTTTATTTTGGTGACGCTTCTTTGATGGGTAATATGGCGCAGGAATTTATTATAAACTTCTGTAATTATCCGGAAGGAATTTACAAGGGATTTGTCAGAGTGTTGCTGCTTTCTATAATTCCGGCTTCATTTATAGTGCATATTCCGCTTAAACTGGCTCGCAGTTTTAATGCAACATTATTGTTAGCATTATTGGCTTTCTCTTTTATGTACTGCCTGCTGGCATATAAGTTCTTCTACCGAGGGTTAAAAAGGTACGAGTCCGGAAATTTAATCATTACTAGATTGTAAGAAAGTTGACTGTAGCTTGGTCTTTGGTGTAGCAAAGAAAACGTCGATACCTTTGTCGTTAGAGCAGTTTGCGGTATGTTGATAAGAAACTGGAGGGAATAGACATGATAAAGCAAAACTACAGCAGCAGCATTTTAGCAGTTTCAAATTCTATATTACTTCATTACGGAGCCACTCCTCACCACGCAACTTTACCTGTTTTAGACGATTTGCTTTCTAAAAACTATAAAAATGTTGTTTTGCTGGTTATGGACGGGATGGGTGTTAATGTTCTGGAAAAAAACCTGCCCATAAACGCATTTTTAAGAAAGCATATTAAAATGCAAATTTCCAGTGTTTATCCATGCACGACAACAGCAGCTCTGACCTCTATTTTAAGCGGCAAGACACCCATTGAACACGCTTGGCTTGGTTGGTCGTGCTATTTTAAGGAAGTGGATAAATGCATTAATTTATTTAGCGGTCATGAAAGCGGAACAGAAATGCCAGCTCACGAAGAAAATCAAGCCAATAAATATCTCGGTTACGAAAACATACTTTCACAAATTCAATCTGCTTCTTCCGATGTAAAAACATGTGCAGTGTCGCCTTTTACAGAGTATTTTGCCAATACCATCGAGGGCATTTGCGAACACATTAAAAATCTTGGTAATGAAGATGGACGTAAGTTTATATATGCCTATCATTATCAGCCTGACTACGATATACATTATTATGGCGTGAGTTCGCCATCAATAAATGCTATGATGGCCGAATATAATAATCAGCTTGAGAGGTTAGCGGATGCTCTTTCCGATACACTGTTTCTGATTACCGCAGACCATGGCATGACGGATATTACTATGAAATGGATTGAAGATTTTCCGCATATAAACGAGATGCTCAAGCGGCATATTTGCCTAGAGCCGAGGTGTTGCTCATTTTATATCAAAGATGATTATAAAATTGAATTTGCAAAAAGATTTAGGGAAACTTTTGCCGAGAAGTTCTTGCTATATACGCATGATGAATTTATAAAAAGCGGTCTTTTAGGTAAAGGTGCATTACACTCGAGAACAGATGAATTTGTCGGGGATTTTGTGGCTGTTGCAGTGTCCGATATAGCGCTTTGGTATAAAGCTTATAATTGGGAGTCTAACGATTTCTATGGTGCCCATGCGGGACTGACTGAAGATGAAATGCTTGTTCCGCTTATTGTGATTGAGAAAAATTGAAAAAGTAGTTCATTTTAAAGGAGTGATGCAAATGCCGCATATCGTTATTAAAACCATCAGCGGTCCATCAAAAAAACAATTACAGCAAGCCGCTGAGCAAATCGCCGCTATTGTCAACCAAACGATGGGAAAGCCAGAAAAGTATATCTCGGTATCTGTTGAGGAGTATTCCTTTGACCAATGGGAAGGAGTGTATAACGAGTTTATTAAAGATAAAGACAATGTTTTGGTAAAACCAGGATATACCGATCCGGTAACATTCAAGTAACCATAAAAGTAGATTTATGACCATCCATGCCTTTTTTACTTGTGTGTGGCAAAAAAAGGTTAGCAAGGGTTATCAGTGGCGATTCTCTGTCTGCTGAAGACTACGCTTTCTTGGCAAAAAAAGGTTATATCAAAAAGCAAAACAGTAATTTTGTACTCGTGATTGTCCATATCTGCGATACCGCAACAAGAAAGAAGCTTATCACTTTTGTGACATTGTTAAAGAAATACATCTAAAGAATTAATAGTACTTAATGATGAATATATCAAGTTGGTACTAGATAACACCCCCAAACATCTTCGTAAAATGCAAGCTATAGCTTCCAGTACATTTTCTATGCCGATGGATGGTTTTGCTGTATTGTGCAAAGGAATTGGCAGGTAATGGAAAATTATAAATACCGACAGAAAAACAACGCAAGTCACTTACTATGTTAATGCTTTCAAAATAAAAAGTATAACAAAAGCGAGAAGCAATAAGCTTCTCGCTTTATTAGTAATAAAAGTATGGGTTTTTTGCTAAATTAATGTGCTTTGATTTCAGTCCAAATCCGGTCGTATTCTTTTAAGGTCTTACCTAGATTAACAAAGACCTCGGCATTTACTAAATCTTCTTCTTCAGGATATGAACTGCGATCATTGCGGATTTCCTCCGGGAGCATGGCTTTAGCTGCAGAGTTCGGGGTAGCATAGCCAGTGTATTTAGCGTTCCGCAGAGAAATCTCGGGGCTGCAAAGGAAATCCATGAACTTCAGGGCACCTTCCTTGTTTTTGGCCCCCTTTGGAATGGCCATAACATCAAACCAAATGTTGGTGCCTTCTTTAGGAATGGCGTAGGCCAGATCTGAATTTACCTTGCATGCATAGCCCGCTTCTCCCGACCAGGTCAAGGCCAAGGCTGCTTCTCCAGCTATCATTTTATCTTTGCCTTCATCTACAACATAGGCTAATACCAGAGGTTTTTGTTTTTTAAGGAGATTACCGGCTTCAACCAGTTGCCCATAATCCAAGGTATTTAAAGAGTAGCCCAACTTCAGCAGGGCAGCCCCAATAGAATCGCGCTGGCTGTCCAACATCAATATTTGCTTGGCATACTTAGGATCCCAGAGAATATCCCAGCTATCAACCTTTTCATCTACCATGGTGGTGTTGTATAAAATGCCGAAGGTTCCCCACATGTAGGGTAGCGAGTATGTGTTGCTCGGATCATATTCGTTGCTCATAAAACGGCTATCTAGATATTTGTGGTTAGGGATCTGATCTAAATCAATCTTCTCCAGCATGTCTTCTTCACGCATTCGGGTTAACATATAGTCAGAAGGAAAGATTACATCGTAGGAACTGCCACCTGACTTAATCTTTACATACATATCTTCGTTAGTAGCAAAAGTATCGTATATAACCTTAATGTCCATTTCCTTCTCGAACTCTTCTAAAATGCTCTCGTCGATATAATCCCCCCAGTTGTACACATACAACTTAGGTTTTGCTTTTTTACATCCACTTAGAAACAAACTGAGGATTATCAAACTAAAGAGAAAAACTTTCATTTTGCCTTTTTGCACCATTTCTTCTATCCCTTCCCTTTTTTTGCTCTCTCTCTTGACGGATATTGATAATGACTAACAAAACCAACACGGACACAAACATAATGGTAGACAACGCATTGATCTTAGGATTAATTCCCTGTCTAGCCATGGAGTAAGCCTTAATGGAGAGTGTAGAAACTCCAGAACCAGTAGTAAAGAAACTAATCACGAAATCATCTATGGATAAAGTAAAGGCTAGCAGCATACCTGTAACAATCCCCGGCATGATCTCGGGAATAATCACCTTCCAGAAGGCTTGAGTAGGGGTAGCGCCCAAATCTAAGGCAGCTTCGTAGAGGTGAATATCAAGTTGCCGAAGTTTCGGTAACACCGAAAGAATCACATAGGGAATGTTAAAGGTGATATGTGCCAAAAGCAAAGTTGCAAAGCCCAAACGCACCTTAGCGAAAACAAAGAGAATCATCAAGGATATCGCCGTAACGATATCAGGGTTGAGGACCGGAATATAGGTAATGTTCATGACCAATTTTTTCTTCCAACCCCGAGAATTATGAATCCCAAGAGCGGCTATGGTCCCAATGATGGTAGCAATCAAAGATGCAAGTATTCCAATTATGAGAGTGTAGTAAAGGGAGGTCATGATGGTCCTATCATGGAACAATTCTACATACCATTTAAGGGTAAAACCACCCCAAACACCCCTAGACCTAGAATCGTTAAAGGAATAAGCCATCAACACCACAATGGGCATATACAAGAAGACGAAGATTAGATACACATAGCAACGCTTAAGAAACTTTACCATAAAGTTGCCTCCTTATCTTCGCCCTCAAAAAAGGACATTATCGCCATACTGAGCAGAATAAAGAGAATCATTACCATGGAAATGGCTGACCCAAAGCCCCAGTCTGCAACCACCAAGAATTGCTGCTCAATGAGATTACCGATGAGGGTAAATTGACCGCCGCCTAGTAACCTAGGGATAACAAAGGTAGTAAGCGCAGGCATGAATACCATGGTAATTCCGGAAATTACTCCAGGTAAGCTTAAAGGAAAGATAACTCTGGTAAAGACCTGGACGGAGTTAGCGCCCAAATCGCCAGCCGCTTCAATAACGCCCTTATCAATTTTGCTAAGTACAGAATAAATGGGTAGAACCATAAACGGTAAAAAGTTATACACCATGCCTAAGATCACTGCAGTATTGGTATACAAAATGTTAAGGCGTGGGAGGTTTATGCTAGTTAGAAACACATTCAAAAGCCCATTTCGCTCTAAAATGGAGAGCCAAGCGTAGGTCCTTAGTAAAAAGTTCATCCACATGGGTACTACAAAAAGCACCAGTAAGACTTTTTTGCGAGAAAAAGCGTTACCAGCCATGATCATGGCCACCGGATATCCTAAAAGGAGACAGATCAAGGTACTGACCAAGGCCAAAGTCAAGGAACGCCACAAAACCCGCAGATAGATAGGTTCAAAAAACCTCGCAAAGTTAGCTAAAGACCAAGTAGCACCTTCAGAAGTCGTAACTGTAAAGGCGTAATACACCACTAAAAGCATGGGGATAATGATAAATAACGCCATCCAAATCAGGTAAGGGGTCATGGCAGAAAACTTTTTCATGACTGGTTCACCTTCTTCATGATATGGATGTCCATGGGAGCCAAACCTAGACCTACTTTGGTACCAACTGGTTCCATGAGGGTGCTATGGACCAACCAAGTAGTTTCATCGGCCGCGTCCACGATCATTTCGTAGTGCACACCTAAGAAGGTTACGGAGCGAACCACACCAGTGAGTTTAGCCTGTTCCACAGGAATCAGAGCAAAATCCTCGGGACGAATAACTACATCTACTAGTTCATCCCGATCAAAGCCTGAGTCCAAACATTCAAACTGGGCGCCGCCGAATTCAACGAGATAATCCTGGTGCATAATCCCATCAACAATATTACTTTCGCCAATAAATCCAGCTACAAAGGCGTTTTTCGGTTCATTATAGATCATCTCGGGTGTGCCAATCTGCTGGATTTTTCCATCCTTCATAACCACGACGGTATCGGACATAGAAAGAGCTTCTTCTTGGTCATGGGTGACAAAGACAAAGGTGATACCTAACTGTTTTTGCATGTTTTTGAGTTCGTGCTGCATTTCCCGGCGTAATTTTAAATCTAAGGCTGCTAGGGGTTCATCGAGCAGGAGCACTTCTGGTTCATTGACCAGAGCCCGAGCAATGGCCACTCGTTGTTGTTGACCACCACTTAGAGAATCCACATCCCTTTTTTCAAAGCCTTCAAGATTCACCAGTTTCAACATTTTGCTTACTTTCTGCAAAATCGTCTGTTCGGGGAGTTTTTTAATGCGAAGGCCGAAGGCAATATTTTCGTAAACATCTAAATGTGAAAACAAGGCATAACGCTGGAAAACAGTATTTACCTGACGCTTATAAGAGGGAACATTACTAATATCCTTGCCCTCGAACCAAATCGTTCCGCTAGTAGGTTGTTCAAAACCTCCGATTAAACGCAAGGTGGTGGTTTTACCACATCCGCTTGGTCCTAAAAGGGTTACAAATTCATTCTTTTTAATATTTAGATTCATATCTGCCAGTGCAACTGTTTCATCAAATGTCTTGGAAACTTCTTTAAGTTGAACAACATTTTCAGGCATCACAGTTCCCCCTTTCTAAGATTTAAAAACTAGGTGGTGAGGATACCCACAACACACTAGCTGGTTTTTCGCTCGGATTAGAAATAGAATGGCCCGCTTGTGCGGTAAAATAAAAAGTTTCTCCGGAGCGGACTCTCACCTTTTTGGACCCAAAGTGAAGTAGAATTTGTCCCTTTAACACATAGCCGAATTCTTCTCCATCATGGGGTTGGTCCAAAGCAGTTTGACCGTGGGGTCCAAGGTGAACAATAATGGGTTCCATGGCGTTTTTCTGGGCATTAGGAATAATCCAATGAATCTCGTTTTGCAAATCCTCGTTTATCTTTACCGAGACATCATTCTTAGTAAAAACAACTTTTTCTGGTATTTCATCATTAAAGAAATCAGATAAATTAGTTCCTAGAGCATCTAATATGTCTACTAGAGTGGCAATGGACGGGGAAGTTAGTTCTCGTTCTAATTGGGATATAAAACCCTTGGACAACTCACAACGGTCTGCCAACTCTTCTTGAGTCAGGTTATGTTGCATCCGTAAACGTCTGATTTTTTCCCCAATATTCATTTAAGTTCACCGCTTTTTTGGTATTGTTATAGTAAACCTTGAGTTTAGAATCACTAAACAAATGTATTTTAACTACTTAGAGAAAGAATGTCAATACCTTTGCTAGTAATTTGTAGTTATTCTGTGATAATGTCATGTTGAACTTATTCTGATAAAATGTCACCTATGAGAGAGGAAACATTTAACATGACTAAGCAGGAAGTAACAAAACTGAGAGTCATTGATCAAACTATCGCTAAGAACATTACGATCAGAGAAGCTGCGGAGTTACTAAACCTTACCGAACGCCAAGTGTTAAGGCTAAAGAAAGGAGTATTAGAACAAGGAGCCACGTTCGTTATTCATAAAAATCGAGGCCGTAAACCTGGACATGCCATCTCTGATTCCACCAAAGACAAAATAGTTAAACTCAAGCAATCTGAGGTATATCAAGAAGCCAATTTTGCTCATTTCCAAGAACTTATCGGGAAATATGAGGGTATTTCCGTAAGCTATCCTACTGTCTATCGTGCTCTGAAAAAAGCAGGAATTACTAGTCCTAAGAAAAAGCGCAAACATAAGGTTCATAATCGACGTAAGCGAAAGCCCCAAGAAGGCATGTTAGTGCAAATTGATGCATCACCGCATCCTTGGATTATTGGTGGTGAGAGTTTTTCTCTTCATGGTGCTATTGATGATGCAACCGGAAAGGTCCTTGGTCTACATTTTGAAAATAACGAATGTCTACGTGGTTATTTTGAAGTTATGGAGCAAATTCTTACCCATAACGGTATCCCCATTAGTATATACAACGATCGCCATACAATCTTCCGATCGCCAAACGACGGAAAACTATCCATAGAAGAACAGCTCCAAGGAAAACAAGTGAACCTAACCCAATTCAGTAGGGCAATGGATGAACTCGGAATTACAGTTATCTACGCTAAATCTGCACAAGCAAAAGGACGCATCGAAAGGTTGTGGGAAACACTTCAAAGTAGACTCCCAGTTGAATTTAAAATACGAGGGATTAATACCATGGAGGCAGCAAACGCCTTTCTAGCCGAGTACATCGATGAATTCAATGAACTATTTTCGATAGAACCAGAAAACCCCACTAGTGCCTTTAGACAGCTCGCAGACAGCATTGATCTTAGTACTATCCTTTGTGTTAAAGATGAACGTCTCGTCTCCGATGGTAGTG
>JAHDNZ010000047.1 GCA_018435125.1 Bacillota bacterium
ACTAAAGTGAACTTTTTGCTTAGTGTCGAGATAGTTGCTATTAGCAACGCAGAAATAATGGTTTTAATAACAAATTGCATATAGTAATCTCCTCAACTATCAGAAATTGGAATACCTAACCTCGTCTTAATAACCTTGTATAAGTATATCACTCTTTAGGTCTCGAAAATAATACGCAAATTATTGCAGCTAAAATGCCACCTCATGAAAGTAACTTATCTTAATATGTCTAAACGAATTCTCAGAAGTAGCCGCCTAGTCTTTACTAACTTTTTAAGCAAATTTAAAAGCAGCTTTATCAGCTGCTTAATCTTTGTTTAGAGTCTTTTTAGGGTATAGTCTCTTTCCATATGGCTTTAGATTTATACCTACTTTTATAGGTAAAACTTAGTCGCTGTAATTAACCTTGATGCCTAAGAATTTTATCAAAACCGTAAGGAAAAATCCCCCGAGATCTCTCCTTTTAAAGCTTGGCAAGGCATTGATCGAGGTAATTTTTGTTAAAATTCTCTACCGCACCTTGATCGCATAGTTTGGCTACATCAGGATCTAGTGGGAGTCTCCCTAAAAATGGTATCGATAGTTCATTGGCAACTGCTTCGGTTTTACTCTCGCCAAAGACATTGATTCTCTTCCCGCAATCCGGGCAGTCGATATAACTCATATTTTCTATGATACCGGTGATGGGAATCTGCATCTCTTTGGCCATGTTATAGGCTTTTTTAACAATTAAAGATACTAAATCCTGGGGTGAGGTTACGATAATGATCCCATCTAAAGGTATTGATTGAAATACTGTTAAGGGAACATCTCCGGTTCCAGGTGGCATATCCAAGAAAAGATAGTCGAGTTCATCCCAGATAACATCAGTCCAAAACTGTTTTACTACCCCCGAGATTAAAGGTCCGCGCCAAATAACAGGTGCATCGTGCTTTTCAAGAAGTAGGTTGATGGAGATAAGCTTTATTCCCGAAGCTGTACTTGGTGGGAGAAGCCCTAGTTCGGTGGTCTCCACTTTACTGTCTTCGATACCAAACATCTTGGGGATCGAAGGCCCTGTTATATCGGCATCTAAAACCCCGACCTTGTGACCTTTTTTGTTCATCATTACAGCTAGCAACGAGGTTACTAGAGACTTACCCACGCCACCTTTACCACTTAATACAGCATAAACCTTTTTAATGTCATTAAGGTCATTGGTTTCTACTCGAAAATCTGCCAATTTATGCTCTTTCTCAGCCATTTTGTTCACTCCTTAGCTCGAAAAAAGGTAACAATTATTACTGTTTCTTTTCTATTGTGCTAGATCTGTGGCTTGGTATTCTTTTTACGAGTTTAATTCCAGATTTTGGGCTTTTGCCCAAATAAGAATATACCACCGCCTCAAAAACCTGTCAACAGTTAACTATAAACCACGCCTGCCATAGCGGTGACAGTGACCCCTGCAGAAGTTTTTCGTATCTTCTCTAATACAGACAATGCGTTTAGAGCTGCAATTTACGCAAACGGGATTACCCTTTTCAAAGGTTTCAAAGCTCTCGTTCCATCTTTGGCCGCAATCAAGACACTCAACTAGACAAATGTTTCTGGTATAATTCCCCCCGGCTATTTTAATGGCTTTGCCCTTTACTAAACTGTCGGCAACTTTTTTTCTGGCCTCGGTTAAAATCCTCTGAAAGGTTTGTCTGGAAATCGCCATCTTTTCAGCACATTGCTCTTGATCTAATCCTTCTAAATCTTTTAACCGCAGCGCTTCGACTTCTTCGATATATAAGATATTTTCTTCTATCGAACTTTGACTAGCGCTAGCAGGCGTAAAATAACGTGAACTAGGAATAAACTCCACCTGGCGCCATTTTGTTGGTCTTGCCATAACTGTCTCCTCTCTTTTTTAGGTATTTAACCAGCTTAACGCTTAACTACCTACAAGTTCTTTTTTCTCTCCCTTACTACCTCTTTGGGGAGAAGATTTAATATAAGATAAACTTTTAACAAAGGAAGGAAGAACAGCTGCTGTTCTTCCCCTAATGGCTATTTGGCTTGATCTTGTTCTTCTAAGTAGCTTATCTGTTTTTCGATCTCTTCCAGGTCTTGCCTTAAAACTTCTTTGTGTGCTTTGAGATAGTCTATTTCTTTTTGCTTATTATATACGGGTTGTAGCGGATAAAAAGCTTCTTGGTTTGCTAATACCGGTCCATAGAAGCCTCTAAAAAACCTTCTGTTTCTCCGGCCCCTGCCAAGACAATTACTTCCTCCGTAAAACGCAAAACCCGGTACTTGACTGCCTGCACAATAACCTTGTCCTCTACCTGTCATAGGACCCATTCCAACCGGACCAGTTCTATCTCCTCTTGGCATTTAATCAGCTCCTTATGATTTTACCATCCCTTTGGCCCTTGGCCAAATCCTCTGCCTCTTTGGGCTCTTCTACCCAAAGCCAATGGTCCTCGCCTTCTTAGGCTTCTTAGCGGAGGTGTTAACACATTAATAGCGTCATTTTTTAAATCACTTTCCAAAGGAACGATACAATACCCTCTGCCTTTGCCTGTCATAGAGCCCATACCACTTGGCCCCTCACCATCAAACCGAGGCATATTATCCCTCCCTTCCTCAGGGTTATAACTAATTGGTTTTCCCAAAGCTTGTTAAGTAACCCTACATCAAAACGCAGAAAGCTTTTAGTGGTTATTGTCTTATGCCCATAACTAGTTTATCTTTATTATGGGCATATGTCAATAACTATCTACCTGTTAAATTGGCTTAACGAATTAAGATAACGTATTTTTAAGTTTTAGCCAGTTAAATTAAGTCACAAAAAAAAGCCCCTTGGGGCTTTTTTATATTTAGATAATATACTCTTTTCTCTGAGCAAACTCTTGCTTCTTACCTTTATTCCAATTTTGCACCGGTCTATAAAAACCGACTACCCGGCTCCAAACCTCGGCATCTTCTCCGCATTTGGGACAAGTAAAGTGTTCTCCTGAGATATAACCATCGTTGGGGCAAATACTGAAGGTTGGTGTAATTGAAAAATATGGCAATTTGAAATTGGAAAAGACAGCCTTTATTACTTTTTCTACAGCTGCTTCCGTGGTTGCCTCGCCTAAGAAGCCATGAAAAACCGTACCCCCGGTATATTTGGTTTGCATATTATCCTGCAGCTTAATGGCATCGATCAGATTAGTGGTATAGTTTACTGGCAGCTGAGTGGAATTGGTATAAAAAGGTGCATCCGGAGTTCCCTGGGTTTTAATATCAGGGTAGAACTTCAGATCCTTTAGTGCTAAATTCATGGTTGTGGCTTCAGCCGGTGTAGCCTCTAAGTTAAACATTTGCTTGGTCTCTTCCTGATACTCTTTGAGTTTTTGCCGCATAAAGTCCATGATCTCAATGGCAAAAGCATAGCCTTCTGAGGTAGTGATATCTCTATCAAAGAAGTTAAGCAGGGATTCGTTCATCCCGACAATACCTATGGTATTAAAGTGGTTGGACCAGTAGCTGCCAAATCTGGCTTTAATATCACGCAGATAGAATCTTGAATAGGGGTATAGACCTGTTTCGGTAAAGTTCTCGACTGCTTTTCTTTTAATTAACAGACTGTTTTTGGCTAAATCCATGACGCGGGATAAGAGATAGAAGTATTCCTCTTTAGAACGCGACAGATAGCCAAGTCTTGGTAGGTTAATAGTGACATTCCCCATGGAACCGGTAAGGGGGTTGGCCCCAAACAAACCGCCGCCGCGTTTTTTTAACTCGCGATGATCAATCCTTAAGCGGCAACACATACTTCTGACATCATCAGGGGAGAGATCAGAGTTAATAAAGTTAGCAAAGTAAGGAATACCATATTTGGCGGTCATTTTCATAATCTCGTTAACTACCGGGGTATCCCAGGGGAAATCTTTAGTTATATTATAAGTTGGGATAGGGAAGGAAAACATCCTGCCTTTTTTATCGCCAGCCATCATCACTTCGCAAAAAGCGATGTTGATCATATCCATCTGTTCTTGAAACTCTTTATAAGTTTTATTTAAAGCTTTGCCCCCCACAACAACCGGTTGGTTTTCAAGCACAGACGGACACTTGATATCAAAAGTTATATTGGTAAACGGTGTTTGAAAACCAACTCTTGTTGGGACATTTAAGTTATAAACAAAACTCTGGATCTCTTGTTTAACTTCCTTATATGATAACTCATCATAATAGATAAAAGGAGCCAACAAAGTATCAAAATTGCTAACAGCTTGTGCTCCGGCAGCTTCACCTTGAAGTGTATATAAGAAGTTTGCCAGTTGGCCTAGGATCGTACTAAAGTGATTGGCCGGGGTAGATTCCACTTTATAGTCAACTCCGCTAAATCCATTTACGAGAATATCTTCTAAACTCCACCCGCAACAATAGGGTGCCAATAAGCCCAGATCGTGAATATGCATATCACCATTGATATGAGCTTCGGCAATATTGCTAGGATAGATCTTGTTTAGCCAGTAGGTTTCGGTAAACCTGGACACGATATGGTTGTTTAAACCTTGCAAAGAGTAGTTCATGTTACTGTTTTCTTTTACTTTCCAGTCCTCATTGGTGATATAGGAGTCAAACAGATTCATTGTTTCGCGGATCGAACTCGATACACGTCTTTTCTCAGCTTGTTTTTCACGGTATATAATGAAGGCCTTAGCGGCTCTGTACTCGCCAGCTTCCATCAAAACTCTTTCCACAATATCCTGGATCTCTTCAACATAGGCTTGAGGTTTATCTAGTCTTTCGATAACCACAGGGGTAAGCTCGGCTGATCTATCTACACTCCCTGTAGCATCAAAGGCTTTTTTCATCGCCTTTTCAATTTTCTGTGGATCAAAGTCAACGATCCTGCCATCTCTTTTAATAACCTGACTCATTTCATCTGCCTCCCCTAACATTGATTTCACTAAAGTGGGACCGGATGTTTTGCGCTATTTCGTTAAGCCATTCGGTGGTTGGTTCCTCAGCTTTATAAAAGGGTGTGTTTTTAAATCCCTGCAGTACATAGCGTTTGGCTCCCTTTAATAAAACTGCTATTTCCTGGATCTCTTCCGGAGCTAAAAAACTAGGTGATACTGTGGTTCTAAACTCGTAATCAGGTAGTGTTTTGATAATCTCAACTGATTTTTTTATATTCTCGATATTATTGTAGTTGGCAATTGCCTGGTATTTTCTTAAGGGACCTTTTATATCCATAGCTACATAGTCTAACTGAGGCTTTAGCTTTTCTAAAAGCTCGGGGTGACTGCCGTTGGTATCTAGTTTGATTAAAAAGTCCAGGTTTTTTAAATAAGCTACTACCTCAGGCAAATCTTTATAAAGTGTTGGCTCTCCGCCCGATAGACATACTGCTGGAATAATTTGGTAGTCCTCTTTGAGTTCTTCTAACACTTCATTTAATTCATAATCGACCTTGCCTTTAACTACATCTATGTTATGACAATAACCACACCTAAAATTGCATCCGGGAAAAAAGATTACCGAACAGATTTCGTTTGGATAATCAATAGTGCTCAGTTTCGTAAAACCAACTTTCATGTTATACCACCTTTAGAGAAAAAAGAAACAAGTCTTTTGAAACTTGTTGCTTCAATTTGCCTTTAGAACTTGTCTACCAAGGAGATTGCGTTTTTAATTCTTATTTTTGCCTTTTTTATCCTGTTTAAACTTCAACAGATAATATTGCTTTCCTGTTAGCATATCTTAAAACAAATTAAAAGATAGAGTACTGAGATATGGTTAAACACTTAACAAAAAACTCAAACGTCAACCCTTAAGGCTTATTTTTTTGTTGTTATCTGTGAAATGGTAAGTGGCAGTGTGAGCTTTGCAGTAGAAAAGCTTTATAAGAAAAAGGGCTCTGCTTTATTTGGTCAAAGCCCCAAATGGTAGCCAATAATATTGCTTATATGATATCAAAACTAAGCAGTAAAATAAAATCTTGGCTGTAGCTAAAAAAAGATTAGTGTCTATAATTAAATCACTTTAAGGCCAAAGCTCGCTAAAAATCAAACGTTTTAACTATCTTAGTAAAATAGCCTCATAGAAGATGACATTAAAGGCCCTGTCTCTCTGTATAGCTTAGGTGGAAGATTAGTTAGTCTGTCCTAGAAATATCGAGATTTTAGCTAAAAGGGTTTTCCCTTAGCTGCTAATACTAAACTCTTTAGTCCAAGAAAGTTCATTAGTAATGATTGTTAACAAGGGCTCTTAGGTCTAACAATTCTCAACATTATTGGACACTTTTGGCAGGTATAAAATCATCAAAGACGAATTTATGAAGATAGTTTGAGTTTTAAGCTGAAAAATTAACCTTTGGTATTTTTCTTGCTGGCTTTTCGTAATCGATTAGAATGGAGAGAGGATATATGGCTCAGCCAAATACAACTGAAAAAAAAGACACCTTAAAGATTATTTGGCGCCTTTTTAGTTTTCTTAAGCCGTATAGTCTTTTAGTCGGCTTAGCTTTTCTGCTTTTAATTGTTTCTACTCTTCTCTCTCTGGTTACGCCGATTATAACTAAAACTGCAATTGATAAATATATCTTGTGCTATAACTTTTCCGGCCTGCCTAAAATTGCTCTTTTGCTACTTTTAGTTACTGTTTTTCAAAGTGTCCTCTCCTCATTTTTAAGAGTCTTAACTGAATACATCAGTCAAAACACCGTTCATTATTTAAGAAAAACCCTTTATGAACATTTAAACAATCTTTCCATTGGTTTTTTTGATTGGTCTAAAACCGGAGAGCTCATGGCTAGAATCACTTCAGATACAAGTTTAGTAGGCCGCCTTTATGGTTTTGCATCCATTAATATGCTGGTTAACTTCTTGACTCTGATTGGAATTTTTGTAGTGGTTACTATCTGGCAACCTCTGCTCGGACTTTTATATCTGGCTCTGCTTCCCTTTGTCTACCTAGCTATGAAAGCCTATGCGCTTAAGGTAAGACCACTTTGGCGCAAAAACCGTGAAGCCAGCGGTGAAATAACAGCCCTGATGCAAGAAGTGATCACTAGCATTAGAGTGGTAAAGCTATTTGGCAAAGAAAATGCTGAGTTGGAACGCTTTGGTGCCAAAAATATAGAAGTTAGGGATCTACTTATTGATACTAGTCGGACCAGCTCTTTTTGGATGCCTTATGTAGGTTTTCTAACCTCTGTTGCTTCGGCTTTGGTTTTACTTATCGGAGGCTTTCTGGTAATTGATAACAAACTAACCATAGGGACACTAATTGCCTATACCAGCTATTTGGGGTATCTGGCCAGACCCATCAGGCAATCCGGTTTTTTGATTAATATGATTCAATCCTCAGCCTCTGCGGGTGAGCGCATCTTTGAACTTTTAGATACGGTTTCTAAAGTTGAGGAAAAAGCAGACGCTAAAGAGGTTCCCTCTGTTAAAGGTAAGCTAAGCTTTATAAATGTCTCGTTTGCCTACCCCAACACTAAGCTTCTCTTAAAAAACATTAACCTAGAGATTGAAGCCGGTGAAACACTGGCCCTAGTTGGTCCAACCGGGGCCGGAAAATCCACCTTGATTAGTTTAATCCCTCGCTTTTATGACCCTTCTCAGGGAGAGATCCGGCTTGATGATGTTAACATCAAGGAATATAAACTCAAATCCTTACGGCAAAAGATTGGTTTTGTTTTGCAGGAAACCTTCCTTTTTGACGGCACCATCTTTGACAATATCGCCTACGGTAAACCTCTATCCACTTTGGAAGAGGTAAAATCAGTTGCCAAGGCCGCTGAAATTGCAGATTTTATTGAAAGCCTCCCTAAGGGGTATGATACCGAGATTGGCGAAAGAGGTGTGCGTCTATCCGGCGGACAGAGGCAAAGAATTGCCATCGCCAGAGTTTTGCTGGTAAACCCACCGATTTTAGTCCTGGATGAGCCTACAGCCAACATTGATGCCGGTACGGAAGCTAAAATGGAAAAAGCCATTTTAAATGTGAGTAAAAATCGCACTACTATTGTGATTGCCCATAGACTCTGGGCCTTAAAAAATGCCGACCGCATTGCTGTTTTAGAAAACGGTAAACTGACTCAAGTTGGCACCCACCAAGAGCTTTATCAGCTAGACGGTTTTTATGCTAAAGCCTATAAAGAGCAAGCCCTAGATTTTAGCAGAGAGGAGGAAATCTGATGCGAAGATATATCAGACACCTCCCCGATAAACCTGAGACTAAAACCAGATTAAGAGATCTTGATCAAAAAACCAAAGCCATAGTATTCAAGCAAATTGGCCTGGAAAAGGTTACTCTTTTAGGGGCCTTTATAGCTATGCTCCTAGTCACTCTCGCCAGCCTTTCAAGCCCTTATATCGGAAAGATTGCTATCGATAATTTTATTGCAGATAACAATAAAAAAGGCCTTTTATTAAGTGTTTTAGCTCTAATCGGTCTTGCTTTACTAAACTGGCTAGGCTCATTTTACCGCAGTTATTTAACCAGTCTTGCCGGCAATCGCTCGATTAGTCGTATCCGAGAAGATCTCTACAGACACATCCTTGACCAGTCGGTCAGTTTCTTTGAAAAAGAAAAAACCGGTGATATTATCTCTCGCTTAAGTGATGATGTGAGTGCCCTTTCGGATCTGATCTCTTCGGGGTTAATCTCACTGTTTGGCGATCTGATAACCTTAATCGGTGTAGTTTTTATCATGCTAAAACTCTCCCCCCGGCTGGCTTGGTGGCTATTTATCTCAGTTCCTGTGGTAATTTATATTCTAAGAATCTTCGGTTATAAAATTAAAAGTGTTTATAAAACCGCCAGAGAAAAAAGTGCCGAGCTAACCTCCGGTGTAGAGGAGGATATCTCCGGCATTAAAGTTGTACAATCCTTAAATCGGCAGGATTATAACGCTGAGGTCTTTTCCGAAAAATCTAAAGCAGCTGTTAAAGCCAATGTTAAAGCTACAACTTCCATGGCCTTTCTCTCTCCCCTTATGGCCCTAAACCAAGCCGGCGGTCTGATCTTAATATTACTTATAGGCGGAAGCGAAGTATTAAAAGGCCGAGCTACCATAGGTACTATGCTCGCATTTTTAAGCTATAGCGGGCAACTCTATGGACCTATTGCCGAACTTACTAATTTCTATACTCTGCTGCAAACCTCTTTGGCCTCTTTAGAGCGAATCTCAGATTATATGGCGAGAAAACCTGCTGTCCCAAGGCCAATAAACCCTGCTAGCTTAATTGAGTGTAAAGGAGAAATAGAGATCACAGATCTCTCTTTTAGCTATGGAGAACTGCCTCTTTTTAGAGACTT
Source organism: Bacillota bacterium (assembly GCA_018435125.1). GTDB lineage: Bacteria > Bacillota > DTU065 > DTU065 > DTU065 > JAHDNZ01. The sequence goes on from JAHDNZ010000047.1 coordinate 9,292, forward strand.
TAATCTTAAAATTGAAGCCGGTGAAACCGTAGCTTTCGTAGGACCTACCGGGTCTGGAAAAAGTACCTTGATTAATCTTATTGCCAGGCTCTACGATCCTACCTCAGGCAGTATTAAAATTGACGGTTTAGATTTAAGAGATATTGAGCCTTCTTTTCTTCGCCGACACATTGGAGTTGTACCTCAAAATGTAACCCTGTTTGCGGGTTCAATTAAGGATAATATTGCTTATGCCAAAAAAGATGCCACCCTAAATGAAGTTAAAGAGGCCGCTAAACGGGCTATGATCCATACTTATATCGAAAGTCTCCCCAAGGGGTATGATACAGAAATCGGTGAAGCAGGTAAGGGGCTTTCCGGTGGCCAAAGGCAGTTAATCTCATATGCAAGAGCTATTTTACTGGACCCCTCTATTCTAATATTAGATGAAGCTACCTCAAGTGTAGATGCTCAAACTGAAACTGCTATTAAAAATGCTCTCGAAGAGGTTCTAAAAAACAGGACCTGTATTATCATCGCTCACCGTTTTGCTACCTTAAAATACGCTTCTCGTATCGCCCTATTAAATCAGGGACGTTTGGAAGCTTGGGGAACAAAAGAGGAGTTAATGGCCACCAGCCTTCTCTTTCAGGAACTGGTTGCCAGACAAATTCTAGCTTGATTGAAATCTGGAGGTTAGCATGAAAAACAAACTTATTATTACCGTTGTGGTTAATAACCATGTAGAGAAACCTTACCTTTTAGCTGAAAAAGGATTGTCTTTGTTTATCAAATTCAATGACCAACAGTTTCTCTTTGATACCGGTACGGGCGAAGCGCTCCTTTTAAATGCTGCCAATCTTAATCTAGACTTAGCCAACATAGATGCTGTTGTTATAAGCCATGGTCACAGAGAACACACTGGAGGGTTAAAGAATATCCTGGCTTTTAAACCGGGTAAGCTCTATGCTCATCCTGCAATTTTTGCTGAAAAATTCTGTCGGGATTCAACGGAACTGCTTTTTAATGTATCCTGCCCGGTCTCAAAGACATTCCTTGAAAAATCTTCTACTGAACTCATTTTAAATAAAAAACCCCTGCAATTAGCACCAGAGATTATCCTTTCGGGAGAGATTCCCCTTGATCAAAAAACCCAAACTTCTCTTAACGATATCTTTTATCGTTTTGACCCTTACGGGCTTGTTCCCGATACCTTAGAAGATGAACAGTTTCTTCTCCCAAATTGCAATTTCAAGTTGAACTACCGTCCAAGATAGTTTTGTGTAAAGATAAGGTTGGCTAGCCAACCTTTGTAGCTTCAGCTATACCTATAAAGTTATCCGCCTTAAAATTGGGATCAGCGTATATTTTGTCCAA
>JAHDNZ010000077.1 GCA_018435125.1 Bacillota bacterium
AAACATAGATTTATTGAGGTGTTGATCGTTCTCTCGAAACATTAGCACTGCCTCCTATATTAGCTACTTATTGTATAATTCTACATTAGCAGTGCATAATCCTTTAAAAATCGCTGACTTCTATTTAAAATACGACTTTCCGCAGTGGAGTCAAAATTGATTGACCCGCTTGTTTTTGCCAAGTCCTATACTGTAGGTTATATTCTCCGGCTGAAGGTGAAAAGCAGCTATAGTTGGCACTTTCATCTGTCTGGCGATTTTCTCGCCACGACGGCAAAACGTGGTAGGCAGATAAAAGTGAACTATGTCTGCATCTTTGAAGGCTTGATAATAAGTTTCATCATTGGCTTTGGCAAAGGAAAAACCCTGTTTATCTACTAACTTTTGAAAAAAAGGCAGACGCTTAATGGGTACAGCAATTTTATTTTCCTGGGGTAGTCCTCCGGCTAAGATTGTCACCTTATGACCACGGTTTCTAAGCCTGGCTGCATACCTGTGAGCACTAATAGTAGTCCCGTTGTTCAAGTCATCGAAATGATCGATAACTATGACGATCTTCACATCTAAAGCTCCTTTCTTCTTTACACAAACATTCAAAAAAGGTTGTAATTGGTCAACTATCAATTGCTATTCTTTAATTCTTTTTGTACCTTCTTTGTTCCTTCTTAAGTTGTACAGCAGTATTTGATAAACAAAAGAGTATAAAAAGGGAAAATCACAATCAAACTGAATAGTTAAGCTAGTAACATTTTGGGGGGAAAGAGGCATGAAAAAAAAGGTTGGACTTACATTAGGGGTTGTTTTTTGGCTTAGTATTTTGGTATTGGCTTTGGAAGGGACAGTTATGATTTTTCCGGATCTGGTTGTGTCTACACCCGAACGCTTTGACAGTGCTAATACCTTTCCACTACCACTGCTTCTAGATCGCGAATTAAGCACTACCTGGACCTTCAAATGGGATTTCAATCTCTATCCCTGTCCTTGGGATCAAGATGGGATCGGTTCCTGGATTAAGGTTGAGACCATTAGTGGTGCAGAGATTCGCTCGCTGGAAATAATTAACGGGTATGCCAAGCTGTGGCCGGTAAGATATATAGAAAACAATGCTGTTATGGCTTTGGTGATACAAGACTCAGCAGGAGGTAAACAGGTAGTATATTTTGATGATGACTGCAAGGATTTTCAGCTAATTCAGCTTAAAAAGCCAGCTAATAAAGTAACACTTATTATCGATGATATTAGAAACGGCACTAAATATAACGACACCTGTATTGGTGAGATGGCCATTTATAATACCAAAGGTGTGGATTTAATAAGAAAATGGCCATATTATGTCTTTACCTATGGTGAAAAAGATAGGGTTTGGCAAGTGAGAGATTTAAACGCCCAAATTATCTATACAGTAACTAACAAAAATATTACCTGGGCCACAGTAAACTTAAATGGGGACTTGCTGGCTTTTTATGGCAAAAGCGGTGTTGAAGTCTATAATGCTAATGAGGGTATTGTCACTAAATTATTTGAAGACCAAGAGATTAGTGAAGCTAAGTTTGAAGGTCGCAAGCTCATAGCAAAAATAGCCGGTAAAGAAGAGACATATAGTTTTTAAAAAGCTAACCGGGCGAAATGCCCGGTTTTTTGTTATTAATTCCAAAGAAGGAGTTGAGATAACAAAAGCCAATTTTTGTATGGGGGGGAAAATGGTGAAGTTGTACTTCCGATCTTAATCTTACAAACTTACCGACCGGTAAGATTATTTATAACTGGATAGTGAAACCATACGATCCTACCTGGATTAAAAAGCTGCCTAAAGAAAGAAAACCGAAAGGACAACCTATATAACCGGTACTTAAGGGAAAAAATGTTTTAGAGGTAGGTGTTAAGACTTAAAAAAGCTTTAGAGAAATTGTTAAAAAGACGGCCAGAAACTATATCTTTCAGTATGGGTTTTTCAGTAAACATATGGTAGCTGAAAAATATATATTAAAATATCGCTATTAAAATGAAGGCTAAGCAGTCTTATATTTAGTGATTTTTATGATATTTTGCAAGCTAACTAGGGAGGTGTTTTTATGACCTACCGCCTAGGTATAGATGGTGGAGGGACAAAAACTCTAGGTGTGCTAATCAATGAAAAAGGCGATGTTTTGGGTCGCAAGGAAACCGGACCGAGCAATTTCCTTACCGTAGGTTTGGAAGAGGCAGTAATTAATATAGAAACAGTTGTCTATGGACTGTGCCTGGAGCATAATATTGTTCTTTCAGATGTAAAACTCGGAATTGGTCTGGCTGGTGTTGGCAGAGAAGCCGACAAGAAGATCATGACTGAAGCACTGAAAGGCCACAATTTTAACTTTGTTTTAGATTCTGATGCCTATATTGCTTTAATGGCTGCAACCGAAGGCCAAGATGGTCTGGCTGTTATAGCCGGTACAGGTTCAATTGCCTATGGCCTAAAGGGTAAAGTCCAAGCCAGAAGTGGGGGCTGGGGTTATCTTTTGGGAGACGAAGGCTCAGGCTATTATATTGGTAAAAGAGCGATGTTTGAAGCCTGTCGTTCTTATGACGGCCGTAGTATACCATCTAAATTAACCGAGGTAGTCTGGGATTATTTTGCTTGTGATAACCAGGACGATTTTGTGCATTTAATCTACGAACAACCACCTATCAGACAACAGGTAGCAGGATTAACCCGTAAGGTTGCGGAGCTTGCCAAAAAAGAAAAGGATACTCTGGCCATTTTAATTCTAAAAGATGCAGCCTTAGAATTGGCCCTTGCTGCCACTACACTCGCTAAAAAGCTAGGTCTGGATAAAACGGAGTTTCCCTTAGGGCTAATTGGAGGCGTATTTAAAGCAGGTGACTATATTTTAGAACCTTTTAAAGAGAAGGTCTTAGAAATCTGTCCCAAGGCCAAAATCAGTCCTTGCTTGCATGAGCCTGCCATAGGTGCAGTTTTGATGCTGGAGCCAAAACTAGACAGTGAAGTTTTGCGAAAACTTAGATCACTAAAAAATGAGGAGTGAAAGCGATGGAAATTGATGAAAACTTAGGGGCTTTAGTTACAGAAACTCAAAATCTACAGTATGCCAAGCTTGACACCTTTAACACCTTAGAGATTATCAAAGCCATGAACAAAGAAGATAAAAAAGTAGCCCTGGCTGTTGAAAAGGAAATTCCTAATATAGCCAAAGCTATAGATATAATAGTAAAAGCTTTTAAAAAAGGGGGTCGCCTCTTTTATATTGGTGCCGGCACAAGTGGGAGGTTAGGGGTCTTAGACGCCAGTGAATGCCCGCCTACCTTTGGGGTAAGCCCGGATATGGTGCAAGCTATTATGGCCGGAGGTGAGAGGGCTTACATCAAAGCTTTAGAAGGAGCGGAAGATGATCCCAAACTAGGCAGAGATGATCTTCTAGCCAGAAATATCACAGCCAATGATGTTGTGGTAGGGATCGCCGCAAGCGGACGCACTCCTTATGTTATCGGGGCCCTGGAAGCAGCTAATCAAAAAGGTGCTGCTACTGTGGCCATTGTCTGCAATCCTGATTCATTGTTAACTAAGGTGGCCCAAATAACTATTGCTTTAGTAGTCGGGCCGGAAGTTTTAACCGGTTCTACAAGACTTAAGGCTGGTACAGCTCAAAAAATGGTTGTAAATATGTTGACAACTGCGGCGATGATTCAACTAGGTAAGGTCTATGGAAATCTCATGGTCGATGTGCAAATGACCAATGCTAAACTAGTTGATCGTGCTGTTAGAATAGTGACTAAAGCTACAGGAGCAGACCCGAATCAAGCCCAAAAAGCACTTCAAGAAGGGGGATCCTGCAAGGTAGCAATTGTTATGATCTTAGCTAAGGTTGATGCTTTTAAAGCCCTAGAACTCTTAAGAGATACCGATGGGTTTGTAAGAAAAGCGGTGGAGCTGGCTACAAAGGAGTGAGTGCTAAACACCCGCTCCTTTTTTAACTAATGGTTTTGAGAAATCCCGCAAAAGCTCTTGCAACTATTAAGATAATTGGCCCCAGAAACAGACCCCACACCCCAAAGATCATTAAGCCGGCATAGATGCTAAAAAGCATTAGCAAGGGATGAATTCCGGTATAACTGCCAAGAATCTTGGGTTGCAACCCTTGCCTTGTTACAATTATCACTACATAAAGAACCAAGGTTACCCAGGTTACTTTCATATAGCCCAAAAATAAGGCAATAATTCCCCACGGCAGGAGGATTAGACCGGGACCAAGGACCGGGATCATATCAAGGATAGCCAAGATAACAGCCAGAACCATCCAGTAGGGGCTTTTTAAGAAAAAGCCCAAAAAGATCATACTTAGAAGCAGAGTAAGGAGACTTAAAAAGATCTGGCCTTTAATAAAACCGATAATTTCACGGATAGCTTTGGTAGCGGCGATTTTAAAATCCTTTTGCCAGTTTTGAGGGAGTAGCTGCAAGATCGTATTGGCAATCCTCAAACGGTCTTTAGAGATAAAATAAGTAGCCAAAAGGGTGATTAAAAGAACTATTAAAAGACTAGGCACCGAGGCTGCCCAAGTAAGAATGGCATTTAAGGTTTTGGTTATCATTGATTGTAAAGAAGCAAAGACATTACTTAGTATGGATTCAAGATAACCTAAAGACTCTGGTGGGAGTCTGGGATATAACTCCTTTAATTTTGTGAGGAGGTTACTGATATCAGTGATAATTTTTTGTTGATTCTTGGGAAGTTGTGAGGCCAAAGAGAAGATCTGATTGACACCATAAACCAGTATGATACCAAGCAGGGCAGTTATCATGGCCACTGCTAAAATTAAACTAAGACTAGAGGCCAGTGTTCTGTTAAAGTGTAGTTTAGTCTGGGAAAAGACTATTAAAGGTTCAATGGAACTTGCAATTATTAAGGCTAGGAAAAAAGGAATCAGGGCTTTGCCCAGTTCATGGCGTAGCAAAAATGCCAAAATCAGGCCGATAATTAAAAGTGTGATCCCTATATAGCGTTGCCAGCTATTGTCTGTTTTCAAATTCAATTCACCTCTTTGGAAATTAATATTTTCCATATTGACAGAGCTTTGGTCTATGAGCAATACTTACAAAAAGAGCTTTAGGAGTATAATAATGGATAAGAAAACTTTAAGAAAAAATCTGTTAAGGGACAAAAAGAGTCTGCCTCAAGAAATTATACTTAAGACCAGTCAAATAATTAACCACAACCTAACCTCACTAGAGGCCTTTTTTAGCGCTAAGACCATCCTAATCTATGCCTCGCTACCTTGGGAAGTCGATACCTCTTTTATATGGGACTATGCTTTGCAAAAACAGCTCGTTTTTCCTAAAGTAGAAAAAGGAGAACTTAGCCTTATTAGAGTAAAGAATAAAGAGAGTCTTAAAAAAGGAACATTGGGAATCAACGAACCTTTTTTTGGTGATTATATCCTACCTTCTGAAATTGATCTGGCTGTAGTTCCCGGTATAGCCTTTGACAAAGAAGGATATCGCCTAGGTTATGGTGGCGGTTATTATGATAAACTCCTACCCAAGATTGAAGGAGTAAAAATTGGGCTCGTCATGGAACGGTTTTTCCTACCTAAGCTACCAAAAGAAGAGCATGATATCCCGGTGGATATAGTAGTTACTGAGTTAGGTATCTTTAGGAGGTTTATTTAAATGATACAGCAAACATTTGTAATAATAAAGCCAGAAGGTGTAAAAAGGGGCTTAGTTGGTGAAATAATCAGCCGCTTTGAAAAAAAAGGCCTTAAAATTAAAAAATTAGCCTTTAGACAAATAAGCCAAGAACTGGCGAAGCTCCATTATAGCCATCTAAAAGATAAGCCGTTTTTTCCAAAGATCATCGAAGCGTTTACCGCGGGAGAGGTGGCGCTTCTCATCCTTGAAGGAGAAGAAGCTATCCAAACAGTAAGAACTCTAATCGGCCATACCGATCCCTTAGTTGCACAACCAGGAACTATAAGAGGCGATTATGGTACTGTTTTGCCTTATAATATTGTACACGCCTCGGATTGCACTACAGCTGCGGACGTTGAAATAGAGAGATTCTTTGGTTGATACTTATGAAAGAAGGTGTCTAAATGGGTTATAAGGTGTTAAAAAAAGAATGGTTAGCACCAGCTATTTTCAGTCTGAAAGTTGAGGCACCCCTAATAGCTTCTAAAGCTCGTCCCGGCAATTTTGTTATTATGCGCTATAAAGAATCAGGGGAAAGAATACCTTTAACCTTATTTGATTGGGATCAAAGAGAAGGCTGGGTTAAACTGATAATTCAGGAAGTAGGTAAAACAACTAAAGAGTTAGCCACAGTTAATGAAGGCGAAGAACTAAGAGATCTTTTGGGCCCTTTAGGTAAACCTTTCGAGCTAGAAAAATTCTCCGGGGTCGTAGTAGGAGTAGCAGGCGGTTTAGGAGCAGCTCCGCTTTATCCGATTCTGGTGGCTTTGCACGATCTAGGTAACGAAGTTATTACCATCTTGGGTGCCAGAACCAAAGACCTTTTAATCTTAAGAGAAGAGCTAAGCCAGATCTCCAAGCGCCTTTTGATTGCTACCGATGATGGCAGTGTAGGCCGCAAAGGTTTTGTAACCGATGTTTTATTCGATCTTTTAGGCACAACTAATGTTAGTCAGGTTATTGCTATCGGGCCATTGCCGATGATGGCCGCTGTTTCCAAGCTTACTAAAGAATCACAAACTACAACCATTGTAAGTCTTAATTCGCTTATGATAGACGGCACAGGAATGTGTGGAGGCTGCCGAGTTACAGTTTCTGGCAAGACTATGTTTACCTGTGTTGACGGACCTGATTTTGATGCTCATCAAGTCGACTTTGAAGAGCTCTTGAGAAGACAGAGTTTTTATAAAGAACAAGAAGAACAAGCTCTTAAACACTATAAAGATCATCTTTGCCAGCTGGAAAAAAGAGTAGCCGAATTAGAAGACAAAGAAAAATAAAATGACCTAGTTAAAGGCAGCAGTTTAAACTGCTGCCTTTTTTACACTCCAAGTTAATTTCTTAAAGGAAAAACAAGTTTTGTAATTAAGATAATAAATTGTAGGATAAAAAGAGAAGAAGGTGAGTTTTTGGATCGTTATAAGTTAAATCGTATTCTAACAATTGCTGCTCTGGTTGTTTTTGGTGTTTTAGTACTAAACGAAGTTTATAACCTGGCACTTAAGTTTGTTCTGGTAGGTTCGGGAGACTTTAAGATAGTCTTAAAAAGGGGAGATTCAATTGTCAACTACCAAAATATTAATGATATTAAGCCCAACCATATTCCCCTTGAAGCTACTAATATAAGGTTAATACTGTTTAAGGGCCGTAAACGCTATATTACAGATATTAAACTAGCTGAGGATAAAGAGGAATATCTTTGGGAAGTTAACAAACTACGCAGTGGCCAATATACTTTAAAAGCCATAGCCTATGTCGATACCTCTGAAGGAAAAAGCAGCCAAGGTTTTATTATCGCCCTTGGCAGTAAAGAGATTGAGATTAATAAAGATAAGGTAAACCAAGAAGACCTCGTAATCGATAAAATACGCTACAGCTTTGAAAAACCAACTTCGCCGATAGTAGAAGGTGAGTTTTACAGGATAACACTTCGCCCCGAGCTAAAGGGGTTTAATGTCAAGCTATCCAAGGCGATAACCACTCTTTCTCCTCTCAAGGAAGATATCATTTTAACTAATTTGAATTACCGGAAATTTGTGCAGGCTCATGTTTACAATCTTTCAAGTGGATACTTTTCAATCAGTTCCGATCTTGCATACAACTCCTATATTTATTCAGATAAAAGATACTTCCAGTTTTCAACGCTTTTGGGCGATTTTTACTATACAGACGAAGGTGTACGCAATCTAAGAATCTTTTTTCCCTGCTTTTTTTGCGGTGATACTGAAGAATATATTGAGATAGAACCGGCAATGAAAGAACCGGTAGATAGGAGAATGCGAATAGACACGAGAAAAGTTCCGGGTGATTAAACTAATCCACAGCTTAAAAAGCTTAGAGGCAAAAATTAAAAGACCAAAGCTTGAGGGGATTTCCCTCAAGCTTTGGTCTTGGGCTTAAAAGTTTCACAACAAGTATCCTCGGTACTGGTTTTGCCTTTATTTCCACCGATAAGACCAAATTCGACATCACTTTGATGCATAGAAGGCTTATCAGTATATTTAACCAGGATCTCATCAGCATGGCATTTGTTGTTTGTACCCCAATAGTAGCAACTTTGCACCTCACATTTTACGTCTTTGGCCAAAAAGATCACCTCCTTCTATTAAACTGCCCTCAAAGAGCAAGATGTATGCTGATATGAATCTGTTTTTGAGGTATAATGGGCATAGAAGTGTAGAACCAAAAAGAGGGGATGAAGGTAAGATATGGCCATACTTGATATCAATAAAGAAAATTTCCAAACAGAAGTTTTAGAATCTCAAATACCTGTTTTAGTAGATTTTTGGGCGCCATGGTGTATGCCCTGCCGCCAGGTGGCTCCTTTAATTGAGAAGTTAGCTCTAAAATATGCCCTAAAGCTTAAAGTGGTCAAAGTTAATACCGAAGAGAATATCGATCTGGCCATATCCGAAGGCCTTACCTCAATTCCTACTTTGAAGCTTTATAACCAAGGTTTGCTTGTAGCTCAGACAAGTGGTAATATGCCTGAAAAAGAGTTGGAAGCATTTCTTAGCCGGGTTTTAGAGTAAGGGCTGAGCTTAAATGCAGGAGAACAGCTGTTAAAGGCGAATATAAATAAGCTGATACGTTTAGTATTCGGAGGTGTTTTTATTGGCTCGCGATCTTGATTCTAGTTTGTACGAAGATGAGAAGGCTAAGTTGATTCTTTCCACCTCAGATCCTAAGGAAATGAAAAAATATGGTTTTTGGGCCGGAGTCATCTTGTTGCCTATTATTCTAGTGGTTGTTTTGGCAGTTTACAGTGCTTATGTAGGGGTTGTTGTTTCCATTGGTAAGATGAATCCTGAACTAGCGACAGGAGTTACAGCTGAAGGAACTGAAGTCGCTATTAACAGCTTTGGGACTTATTTTAGACCTGTTTTACAACAATGGAAGTTTGTGGTACTGGGCATTATTCCAGCTATGCTTTTAACCGGAGTGCTAGGTGTTTTTTTGGCTAAATATCATGCCTTAGCTATAAAACGCGATAAACCGATTTCGTTATATTTTTCTTGGATAGTGTTTTTTGTAATCTTTCTGACTTTTGGTTTAATAAAAATACCGCTCGCTTGGTATTTTAACATCTTTTTATCAGCTTTTCTGGCAGGTGTTATCGGTTATACTATCATGGCTTTTTGGAAGTCGATGTATACGAAGTTTATGTTTCAAAACAGCCAGGGAATTTTGATGAATGTTTTCGATGTTTTAGAAGAAGCTATGGACCAAGATCCGAACTTGAGACGTGTTTATATAATCAACTGGGATCTTCAAGCCGGTAAAATTACTGTGGGCGGAGCCGTAGATAACTTAAAACGCAAAGATAAAGTAGAACATATTATAAACAGTATTGAAGGTATTAAGGAAATCGAAAACCGTTGCCGGTACCGCTACGAGTAAATAGTAAAGAGAAAGAGAGATAGTAAAAAAGCTATCTCTCTTTAAGTTTTTGGCTCTTTCTAAACAAAATTAAAACAAAAGTAGTCACCGGATAGACGATGTGTTAAACTTATATTTACAGTTAAAGTAATTTGGCTTTGGGGGGGTAACCTTGGTAGAAAGAAAAAAAGTTTTGGTAACCAGAGATTTGCCAGGAGATGCTCTTTCACAGCTAAAAGGAGTCTCCGACTTTTTAATTGAGCCCCCAACTCAACCCCTTTCGAGAGAAAGACTTTTGGAAGTAATCCCCAAAGCAGATGCCCTAATCTGCCTTTTAAGTGAGACCATAGATCAAACTGTTATGGACAGGGCCAAAAACTTAAAGGTTATCAGTAATTATGCTGTTGGGTATAACAATATTGATTTAGAATATGCGACTCAAAAAGGTATTTATGTTACTAATACACCCGATGTTTTAACCGAAGCTACGGCCGATTTAGCGTGGGCTCTTATGCTGGCAGCAGCCAGAAGAGTTGTAGAAGGCGATAAAATGGTAAGGTCCGGTAATTTTAAGGGATGGACACCTGACCTTCTTCTAGGCAGTGAGGTCTATGGCAAAACCCTTGGTGTTATAGGCTTAGGCCGGATAGGAAGTGCGGTTATAAAAAGGGCTAAAGGCTTTGGGATGCCGGTAATATACTGGTCAAGAGAGAAAAAAACTGGCTTTAAGGAACAGTTAGACCTAGAATATATGAGTTTACCGGAGTTATTGAAAAAGGCGGATTTTATTTCAGTAAATGTGGCTCTAACTCCACAGACTAGGCATTTAATAGGTCAAAAGGAATTTTCTCTCATGAAAAAGAATGCTATTATAGTTAATACCGCCAGAGGCCCAATCATAGACGAAGAGGCTTTAGCAGAAGCACTAAAAACAGGCTTGATAAAAGCTGCCGGATTAGATGTCTATGAAAACGAACCTGATATTAATCCTGAGCTTAGAGAATTAGATAATGTAGTTTTTACACCTCATGTAGGCAGTGGTACTGAAGAGACAAGAGCCAAAATGGCTCAAATGGTGGTTGATGATGTCCTTTTGGTCTTAAAAGGTCAAAAACCGCTTCATGCTATTAATTAGAGTAGGAATGGTGGATAATGAATATTGATGTTAAGTTAGCACCTCAATCGCCAGAGGTATGGGGGTATAAAGATAAAACGGTGGTTGTAATCGATGTTTTAAGGGCATCCAGCACAATTATTACAGCTTTAGAAAACGGTGCCAGAGCAGTTGTACCTGTGTTAACCCCCGATGAAGCTGTAACCTTAAAATCACGTTACGATTCGGAAAATGTTCTTTTAGGTGGAGAAAGAGGAGGCCTTAAGGTTCAAGGCTTTGATTTGGGTAATTCTCCCCTAGAATACAAAAAAGAGGTTGTAGAAGGTAAAACCATCGTTTTTACAACTACTAACGGAACTAATGCCATTCGTCAATCTGGTAGCGCAGATAACCTTTTGATCGGTGCCTATCTTAATTTAGAAGCTGTAGTGAAAAAAGCTTTAGAACTAGATAAAGATATTTTATTATTCTGTGCGGGCAGACAAAATGGTTTTGCCCTAGAAGATGCAGCTTGCGCGGGTGCTTTTTGTGCAGCTGTTTTGCGTATGGCTCAAGTCAAGGAAAGTGACAGTGCCAAAGCGGCCAGAATGATAGCTGCTAGTTTCGATTCTACTTTTGCCAGTTTTATGGCTAGTGAACATGGTCAGTTGCTTGAAAGACTTGGCTTTAGCGACGACCTCAAATTGGCAGCTACTTTTAATTCATGTAAGGCCGTACCGATTTCTATTAACGGACAGCTGGTGCTAAGTAACACTAAGAAGCCTCGCTGAGGCTTCTTTCTTATAAGAGGTGAATTTATGAAAAAAATATTAAAAATCACCTTATGGCTTTTACTTACTGTAGCAGCTTGTGGGATGTGGCCTGAATATCAGCTGCAAAGCTGGATCGATCCCGATACTCATACTATAGCTGGGACGATGTGGCTTCATTTTCAAAATAATCAGGGAAAACCCCTGGAGGAGCTCACCTTTTTTCTGCCGGCTAATTTAGATACTGAACCTAATCCCTTTCTAAGCCAGATATGGCGTTCACAGGGTTATTTAAAAAAATTTGACAGTAGCCACACTTATGTAGTTAATGTCAAAGTAAACGGTGAGGATGTTGCTTTTGTTTACGAACCTTTCCCGGCCATCATTAAGAAGTATTCACTTGAAAGTGTTCTTTTAAAAGTACCGCTTAAGGGGTTATTACCAAACGAAAGCTTAGAACTAGAATTAAGATTTCTTACTAAAATTCCTCACAGACATGGTGATAAAGGCTGGAGTAAAGAGATCATTTACTGGATGTGTGGCTTTCATCCTTTGCTTTTGGATCCGCAAAATAACTGTCTGTTGCCGGCATTTTATAACGCCGATATCTTAGTTCCGGCCAGTTTAGTTGTGGCAACTAATGCTGATTATCAATCTGAAAAATCAGCAGGTGGCATCTATAAAAAAGTGAGCCTTAAAAACGATACGCCATCTTTAGATCTCGCTTTAGTTGCTGGTTCCGGTCTTTATGTTAAGGAAGATCAGTTTCAGGGAATAGATATATATACTTACTATCAAAAAAGTCATGAAAAGGAAGCTGTTTTTGCTTCTAAGACAGCTATAGATGTGTTAGCTTATTACAACAGCTGTTATGGCACCTACGATCGTAAGAGACTGTTAATTGTGGAAGGCTCTTCTTTAGAAAATGCCTATTCAGCAACAGGTCTGATTTGTTTGCCACAAGATTTTTACCGTTATTATAATGCGGGTGGTCCGAGTAGTTTTGATGGTCTTTTACAAGGACAAATAGCTAAAGAACTGGCTAAGTCCTGGATTAATTTGGGATATGATCTGTTTTCTCCAAGAAGTGCTTGGCTGGAAGAAGCGCTAAGACATTATATGGCTGCCGATTATTTTAGCCAAAAAGGTTTAGCCGAACAGAAAAAGTTAACTGATCGCTTCTTTTTCAGTTTCAAAGATCCTACTATAAGCTGGGATTATCACGAAAACCTAGAAATGGAATTTTTAGAACATATCTTTTTTCCCAATAAGGATGAACCTCTTTTAAGACCATATGTCCAATTAGAACATCCGGAAGTTTATGAAAAGCGTTTGGAAACCAGAGGCTATTTGACGCTAAGAACCCTAGCAAGTTTCTTGGGGAAAACTACTTTTCAAAAACTCCTTAGGGAAATCTCTCTTCAAAGCAAGGCTGGCTTTAGAATCGATAACGAAATGTTTGTAAGCTTAGCAACTAAACTAAGTGGTAAGTCGGTAACAGACTTTTGGCAAAACTGGGTAGATAAGGCCCAATATGAAGATCTGGAAATAAAAACCATTAAGCAGGAAAAGATAGAAGGCGAATATAAAATAACAGCCTATCTAAATTCAAAACAAGCTGTCGACTGGCCGGTCGAGATGCTGTGGGAATTTATAGATGGCTCAAGTATAATTACAGAAATAGACCCCTTAACTGAGGCTGTGATTTATTCGCTAAAGCCTCTTAAGCGGGCGACAATTGATCCAGAGCGTTTGATCCTTGATATCGAAAGGCTTAATAATACCTACCCCCAAAAAACAGAGGTTGGTTTAGGTAAAAAGCAAAGCCTAGACAGTACTCGGTTAAGTATCGAACCACTACTTAGAATAAACGAGACCCAAGATGCTTTGGAAACTGGGATAACTTTGCAATTCAACAATCGTTTTTACAGTGGTTGGGCATTTTCTCGCCTCCATTCAGGGTTAAAACCTTATTCTTCATTAAGCTTTTATAATAACTTTCCAAATGGCAAAATCATCCTAGAGATTCTTTCCCCGTCAATAAGTCCGGAAAAGTTTAGTTTCTTTTACCAGGCGCAACAAAAAGCAATCTCTGACATAGGCTATACAGCTAAACATCATATTAATCGTTTTAGTGAGAGTTTATGCCTTGATTATTACCCTAAGATCCAAGATTACAACCTGTGTTTTGGCCTAGAATATGATGCTTTGCTTTTTAGCGGTGGCAAGCTAAATGGCTTATTGGAGTTAAACAAAAAGGGAGGAAAACTATCCTTCGGCGGGGATCTTTTAAAGACTAGTCTAGCTAATGGGGTTTTCAAAACCTCGCTAAATGTGCAAAGCACATTTTGTGAACCTCTTAACAAAGCTATTACTAATCTTAAGTTTTTACCTGAACAAAGCGGAGATTATGCCGTAACAATTCTTTTAGAAAACTCAACTCCGATTGTGCTAGATAAAGAGTTAGCTAAGATCGGTCCTTTAATCTGGGAAGATGCTGAAGCAAAATGTTTTCTCGCCTCAATTGTAGCCTGGCAAAAAGGGGAAAACCCGCTTTCAAAGTTTACAGCTTATCTGGGAGCGGATTTTAATATAGGTTTTAATTTCTATACCAAACCCTTTGCTTTATCTGTAGTCTATGCTAAAGATCTCTTGGGTCAAAGGAAAGATTACAGTTCGATTCGCTTTTCGACACGTTTTTATCGTGAGGTTTTGGGTAAATAATTACGCAAGGAGGTGGGAAAGTGCCACTTACCAATAGACAAAATGAGGATCTCCTGCAAGAGATTGCAGGCCAACTCGCTGATTTAAATAAAGCCAGCCAAAAGGAGCAAAAGATATTACCCAAGCCACAAAGTGTGGTGGGTATTTTGGATGAAATCAAGGCCATCTTATACCCGGAATACTTTGCCTTTTGTAGTGAAGCTAAAGATCAGGTCTGCTATTTAGAAAGATTGGGAATATTATACTGGAAGCTCATAAGGCTAATCCATAGCTTAGATAATAATAACTGCCAATCTGAATGTCAGGAAATTCCCAAATGTTCGGAAATAGAAAAATCTAGGGCAAAGGCTTATGAGATCATAAATGAACTACCTAAAATTAAAGGCCTGCTTGCCCAGGATGTTGAAGCGGCTTATAGAGGAGATCCGGCAGCTAAAAGCTTAGATGAGATAATTTTAGCCTATCCGGGCTTTTATGCCATTTTTACTTATCGGGTAGCGCATGAGTTTCAAAAAAGAAACCTGGAGCTTTTTGCCAGAGTAATGAGCGAAGAGGCTCATTCCAAAACAGGTATCGACATTCATCCGGGTGCTTTAATCGGAACGGGCTTTTTTATCGATCACGGTACCGGAGTTGTAATTGGAGAGACCACGGTGATTGGGAATAATGTTAAAATGTATCAAGGGGTTACTCTGGGAGCTTTAAGTTTTCCCAAAGATGTCAATGGCAATATTATTCGCGGTAAAAAACGGCATCCTACCATTGAAAATGATGTTACTCTTTATGCTGGGGCTACTATCTTAGGGGGAGAAACCGTTATTGGCGAAGGAGCAGTTATCGGCGGCAATGTCTGGATTACAGAAAGTGTCCCCCCAGGCTGCAAGGTTATTAATAAGCCCATTATAGAAAAAAAGAAGTAAAATAAACTTTATTAAACTAAAAGCTTTAAGAGAGAAGGCTTTTGCCTTCTCTCTTAAAGTTCACTAAAATTTACTTACCAAATATCATTTAAGTTCAAATGATCTCCGCTATGCGGATAGTCTTATCTGTAAAAAAGTAAACAATGTTTTTTTAAACTCACTACTGGTTTTATAAAATTAAAATTATTTTCTTAGGGGAGTTATTATGGATTAAGTATTCTAATTTCTCTGAAAAATAGAGCTATTAAGCAGGCTTTGGTAAGAGTCCCAAGGTCAAACCTAGGTTGTATAGTCTAAAGTGCAGGGAATAGAATATAAGTGTAGAAGTCTATCTTTTGGATTTCATTGGTTTTTAGGGGAGGGGATGGGTACTTGAGCTCTACAAAAAGCAATGTCATTAAAGCTACAGGCATTATAGCGCTGGCTTCAGCTTTAAGTAAAATTCTGGGTTTTGCCAGGGAGATGTCAATAGCCTATAAATATGGTTCAACCTGGCAAACAGATGCCTTTAGTATAGCTATGTCCATACCGGGGCTTTTATTTGCGGCGGTAGCTACAGCTATTCGCACCGTTTTTATTCCCGTATTTACTGATGTAGCAACCCATAAAGGCAAAGATAAAGCTATGGAGCTCGCTAACAATGTAATTAATACTGTTCTTTTAATAAGTATATTATTAATTTTTTTGGGAGAGATCTTTACCGAGCCGATTGTCCATCTTTTTGCCAGAGGCTTTACAGGTGAAACATTTGATCTGGCTGTCAATCTTACTCGTTTTACTCTGCCGGTGATTATTTTTTTTGCACTAGTCGGCATTATCTCAGGTATTTTAAATGCTTTACAAAAGTTTACTGCCCCAGCTTTAGTTGGATTTCCATATAACATTATCATTATCGCCGGTGTATTTACCTTAGGAAGCCGCTATGGTATTTACGGCCTGGCTATTGCTACGGTTTTAGGTATCGCCTCACAATATTTTATTCTCCTTCCCTCTTTGAAAAAAACAGGTTATCGCTATAAGTTCTTTATTGATTTGAAAGCTCCCGAACTAATACTTATTTTGGAACTGGTGTTACCAACCTTGGTAGGTACAGCTATGGGTGAGATCAATGTGATGATCGATAGAATGTTGGCTTCAAGCCTCCCTGCAGGTTCAATCTCTGCCCTAAATTATGCTAGCCGTCTAAATGGGCTACCCCTTGGCATTGTAGTAGCATCCGTGGTTACAGCCATCTATCCAACTATGAGCCAGGCTGCTGCCAGCCATAATAAACAGCAATTTGTCTCCAGCATCGATAACAGCTTAAGAACCATGTCCTTTTTAGTCATGCCCATGATGGTAGGTCTAATGGTTTTAACCGTACCTATTACTCAGGTTGTTTACGAAAGAGGTGCCTTTGGGAGTGGGGACACTATCGCTACCTCAATAGCACTTTTTTACTACGCTTTAGGTCTTCTTTCGGCTAGCTGGCGAGATGTCTTTAACCGTGGCTTTTGGTCTTTGAAAGATACCCTAACACCGATGTTTATCTCAGCCGGAGCCGTGGTAGTTAATATCATTGCCAATCTCTCTTTGGTCGGTTCCATGGGTCATGCCGGTTTAGCCCTGGGTACTACAATTGCCGCAACCTTTGGTGCTATTTTATCCTTGATTTTTTTAAGAAATAAGACCGGCCCAATTGGCTTAAGAGGGGTGTTTAATTCACTTTTTAAAATTACTGTGGCGAGTTTAATAATGGCAGTTGTAGCAGCTTTTGGCTGGAAGTGGGTTTTGCCTTTTGCTACCGGAGGGATTTTAAGAGCGGTCCTTCTTTTGGCTGTAATTGCAGTAGCTGCATTAACCTACTTTGGTGTGGCCTATGTTTTGCGTCTGGAGGAAATGGATGCCGCCAGAGGATTATTGAAAAAACTCATGGGAAAGATTGACAAGAGATAGCGATTATAAGTGGGTTATTTTGGCAATACTACGCTAGAAACGATTTTTTGGTTGATTATAACCAAATTTGACGTTTGATCACAGAGGACATTTGAATTAAACTTAATCATGAAATTATTAGCACTCGAAAGAGACGAGTGCTAATAAAAAGCAAAAAAACTGGCTAGGAGGGTTGATATATGAATATAAAGCCATTGGCAGACAGAGTTGTTGTTAAGCCGTTGCAAGAAGAAGAAGTTGTGGTTGGAGGTATTGTTCTTCCGGATACTGCAAAAGAGAAGCCTCAGACTGGTGAAGTTGTTGCAGTCGGAAAAGGGCGCATTGCTGAAGACGGTAAGTTAGTTTCCATGGAAGTTAAACTCGGGGATAAAGTCCTCTATGCCAAGTACTCCGGTACACAGTTTAAGATGGACAATATCGAGTATTTAGTACTCAAAGAGTCAGATATTCTCGCTATAATTGACTAACAAAATTATAATCTCTATCAATAGGAGGGATTTAGAATGGCAAAACAGCTACTTTTTGCTGAAGAAGGCAGACGGAAGCTAGAAAAAGGTGTGAACACTCTAGCTGATGCTGTTAAAATTACCCTTGGACCTAAGGGCCGAAATGTTGTTTTGGAAAAGAAGTTTGGTTCACCAACTATTACCAATGACGGTGTTACTATAGCTCGTGAAATCGAGCTTGAGGATCCGTATGAAAATATGGGTGCCCAGCTGGTAAAGGAAGTTGCCACTAAGACAAACGATATAGCTGGCGATGGTACCACTACAGCTACAGTATTGGCTCAGGCTATGATCCGTGACGGCTTGAAAAACGTGGCTGCAGGTGCTAACCCCATGGTTATTAAAAAAGGCATCGAGAAGGCTGTTTCTAGTGCAGTAGATTCTATTAAAGAAATCTCCAAGCCAATCGAAGATCAAGAAAGTATTGCTCAGGTAGCCTCTATTTCTGCCGGTGATGATGAAATTGGCAAACTCATCGCCGAGGCCATGGACAAAGTAGGTAAAGAAGGCGTAATTACAGTCGAAGAGTCACAGACCTTTGGTACAACTTTAGAGACCGAAGAAGGTATGCAGTTTGACCGTGGTTATGTCTCTCCTTACATGATCACCGATACCGAGAGAATGGAAGCTGTCTTGGATGATCCTCTGATCCTTATCACCGATAAGAAAATCACCTCAGTTCAAGATATTTTACCTCTCTTGGAGAAGGTTCTCCAGTCTGGCAAACCTTTGCTTATCATTGCCGAGGATCTTGAAGGTGAAGCCCTGGCAACACTGGTGGTAAACAAACTACGCGGTACTTTGAATGTTGTTGCCGTGAAAGCTCCCGGTTTTGGTGACCGCAGAAAAGCTATGCTTGGCGATATCGCAGTTCTAACAGGTGGCCAGGTTATCTCTGAAGATGTTGGTATGAAACTTGAAAATACCAACCTCAATATGCTAGGTCGTGCCGACAAGGTTCGTGTCAGCAAAGAAAACACTACCATCGTCGGTGGCAGAGGTTCTTCAGATGCTATTAAAGGTCGTATAAACCAGATCAGAGCCGAAATGGAAGATACAACCTCTGAATATGATAAAGAAAAGCTTCAAGAGCGTTTAGCCAAACTAGTTGGCGGTGTTGCTGTCATTAAGGTTGGTGCCGCTACCGAAACCGAATTAAAAGAGAAAAAGCACCGGATCGAAGATGCTTTATCAGCAACCAGAGCTGCTGTTGAAGAGGGTATCGTTCCTGGTGGTGGAACAGCTCTAATCTATGCGGCCAAAAAATTGGTAGACATTGAAAACGAAACAAATGGCGATTTGAAAACAGGTATGGCCATTGTGCGTAAAGCCCTTGCCGAACCACTTAAGATGATTGCTCAAAACGCAGGCCTCGAAGGGGCTGTTATAGTTGAGCACGTAGCCAAACTACCTGTAGGCGAAGGCTTTAACGCCATGAGCGGCGAGTATGTTAACATGATCAAAGCCGGTATCGTAGACCCAGCCAAGGTTACTAGAAGTGCACTGCAAAACGCAGCTTCTATTGCTGCCATGCTGCTTACAACCGAGTGCTTGATCTGTGATATTCCAGAGCCGGAAAAAGAAGCCGCTCCTGCCAATGTTCCGCCAATGTATTAAGTAAAACATTAGCCTGCAGCTTAGGGCTGCAGGCTTTTTTTCGTAAATAACCGCAACAATTTACTTAGAAATCAATGGTAGGAGAAATTATTTCATAAGATGTGGTTATGTCAGCTTTTAAAGAGTGCATGACACCACAGTATTTTTTTGAGGAGAGTTCAATGGCTCTGGCGACTTTACTCTCATCCAAGTCGCCTTGTAACACATATTTTACTTGGATAGAGGTAAAGAAGCGAGGCTCGGTAGTGTTTCTCTCGCCTTTTATTTCCATATGGAAACTTTGCACCTGTTGCTGCATTTTTTCTAAGATCATTACAACATCAATACCGGTACAGCCGCCAAGTGCTGAAAGCAGAGCTTCAGTTGGTCTTGGACCTTTATCTTCTCCTCCAATATCAAGGCTGGCATCCATAATTATTTCATGACCCGAGGGGCAATTACCGGTAAAACTTCTTTTGCCATTCCAGTTTACCTTTACTTCCATTTTGAATCCTCCTTGGGATGTTATTAAGAAAGAATTTCTAGCATTGACAGCTTTAATCCTGTCGCCTAGAATAGACCTAAAGTATTTTTAAGTAAAATAACTAAAAAAGCGTCTGTTAATAGAGGTGTAAATGTGGATAAAAAACGAGCACGTGATTTTACTGAAGGAAATATTCTTAGCCACCTAATAGCTTTTTCCTGGCCTATGTTTTTAGGAAACTTTCTTCAGGCTTTGTATAACACAGTGGATACTTTTTGGGTGGGGCGTTTTTTAGGGACAGAAGCTTTAGCAGCAGTATCGGCTTCTTTTCCGATTATTTTTTTCCTGGTTTCGCTGGTGATTGGTGTTGGTATGGCTACTACCATTTTAGTAAGTCAGTATTATGGAGCCAAAGATGATCGTGGTGTTAAACGCACCGTCAATACCTCACTGTTTTTAATGACCATAGCTGCTTTATTAGTTTCCATAATAGGTCTTATCTTCTACTCATCAATCTTTAGATTGGTCAATTTGCCTGAATCGTTGATGAAGGATGCCAGCGCTTATCTGACGATATTTTTATCTGGTCTGGTATTTACTTTTTTGTATAACGGACTTTCAGCTATTATGAGAGGTTTTGGAGATTCCCTTACTCCTCTTTATTTTTTAATTATCTCTACTGTAATCAACATTATCCTTGATCCCTTGTTTATTCTAGGTTTTGGTCCCATTCCTCCTTTGGGTGTAGCCGGGGTAGCCTGGGCTACAGTTTTAGCTCAGGGGGTATCAGCTATTTTTGGACTCATTTATCTTTTTAAAAAAGCTAGACTGGCAACTTGGGATAAAAACCTCCTAAAACCTGATAAGACCATAGTTAAGCAACTTATCACCATTGGAACACCTGCCGGTTTGCAACAGGCTTTAGTTTCGATAGCCATGTTATTTTTATCTGGTCTGGTGAATAAACATGGCGAAATTATTGTAGCTTCTTATGGTCTTGGGGGAAGAATAGATCAATTTGTATTTATGCCGGCGATGAGCGTGTCTTTGGCGGTCTCAGCTTTGACCGGTCAAAATCTTGGTGCTAATAAGCCTGAGAGAGTCAGGGAAGTATGGCGTTATTCTAATTTTTTGACTGCGGTTATTGCCGGAGTACTAACGATAGCGATCTTTTTCTTTCCTGACTTTTGGGCTCGGATCTTTACCCCTGATTTGGCGGTCAGAGAGATGACCTGTACGTATCTTAGAATTGTCTCTTTAAGCTATATTGTTTTTTCACTGATGTTTTCAACCGGCGGCATCTCACGCGCTGCCGGAGATACCTTGATTACCATGTCTATTACTTTGCTTTCTTTGTGGGCTGTAAGACTCCCTTTAGCCAAGTTCTTTTCTGAAGGCCTAAATTTGGGCCCCAAAGGTATTTTCTTAGGGATTGCCATTTCTCCGGTAGTAGGTTTTATCCTAAACCTTATTTACTATTATTCAGGCCGTTGGAAAACTCGCAACCTAGTTAGCAGGAAGACACTACCTGATGAGGGAAATTAATTCCTGGAGGCGAGAGCATTGAGTGTCCTAGAAGTAAAAGATCTAACGGTGAGTTATGGCCAAAAAGAGATTATAAAAAAGCTTAGCTTTACAGTTGAATCTGGAGAAACCTTAGCTGTACTAGGCCCAAACGGGGTTGGCAAAACCACTTTAGTACGGGCCTTGACAGGTATTTTACCCTTCCAGGGAGAGGTTAGTTACTTCGGTCGGGATCTAAAAAAATATACCCGCAAGGAGCTTGCCCGAAAAGTTGCTGTAGTTAATCAACGCCAGGAGATGACAGTGGGGTTTAAGGTTAGAGAAGCTGTAGCCTTAGGCAGACTTCCTCATATCAGAGGTCGGGAAAGCCAAAGAGATTATGAAGTGGTGGAAGAGGTATTAAAACTCACCCATCTGGAAGAATTGGCCTTAAAGACTCTCGATACTATCTCCGGAGGAGAGTTAGCTAGGGTGGCCTTAGCCAGAGCCCTGGCTCAAGAGCCAGAGTTGCTTATTTTAGACGAACCTACAGCTCATCTTGATATGGGACATATTGCTTCACTCACACAGCTCTTTTTAAAAATAAAGCAAAAAAAGAAGCTCTCTTGTTTGTTAATAATTCATGATATCTCTCTGGCAGCTCTTTTAAGCGATCACCTAATGCTTTTTGGTGAGGATGATAAGATCTTCATCGGGCAGGCTAAAGAGGTACTCACAGAAGAAATACTAGAAGATATTTACGGAGTAGAAAATCTGGTTACTGTTAATCCTTTAGATGGTCAGAAAACTGTCTTTTGGAACTTGGGTGGGAGATAAATGCCAAAAGGTTTAATACAGGTATATACAGGAGACGGGAAGGGTAAGACTACAGCTGCCATAGGCCTTATGGTAAGAGCTCAGGGTAGTGGCTTAAAAGTTGGTCTCATCCAATTTTTAAAAGGCTTAGCCAGTGGGGAGTTAAACTCTCTAAAAGCATTAGGAATACCGTTTTGGCAATTTGGCAGTGGTGAGTTTATAAAAAATGAACCTTCTTTGGAAGACAAAAAATTAGCACAGATGGGGCTAGAAAAGGTAGAAGCTATCTGGAAAGACTTCGATCTTTTAGTCCTTGATGAGATTAGCTATCTTATCACCTTTAATCTTGTTGGCGAAAAATATATCTTGGATCTTTTAAGGCGCAAACCAGACCACCTCGAACTAATACTTACTGGGAGAGATATGCCCCCAAGCCTTATCAAGGAGGCCAATTTGGTAACGGAGCTAAAAAAGATTAAACATCCCTTTGATGTGGGTATTACAGCCAGAAAAGGTATTGAGTATTAGGTTTTAATTTAACCAATTAATGGAGGGCTATACCAATGGAAATTCGTTTTGGAACAGACGGCTGGAGAGCGATTCTGTGTGAAGATTTTACTTTGCCTAATGCACGCAAAGTAGCCAAGGGTATTGCTCGTTATGTCTTGGGCAAGAATAAGGAGCCTTTAATTTTAGTAGCCTACGATGGCCGTTTTATGAATGAGCGTTTTGCCAAGGAAGCAGCTTTAGTAATGCAAAATGAAGGGGCCAGGGTGTTTATGACCGAAAAAGATACCCCCACCCCCGTGATTGCCTTTGCTGTAGCCAAATACAAAGCTGACGGAGCCGTGATGTTTACTGCTTCCCACAATCCACCCGAGTATAACGGCATTAAGTTTATTCCCGATTATGCCGGGCCTGCCGAGCCGGAAATAACAGCGGCTATTGAAAAGGAGATTGCCAAGATTGGCAGTGTATTACCTGCTCAAGGTGAAGTGGAATATTTTAATCCCGATAAAGAATATGAAAAGCATCTTCATTCTCTGGTAAATCTTGATCTTATCAGTTCTTTAAAGATAGCCTATGATGCCATGCATGGTGCCGGCCGTTTGTATGTAGGCCGTATTCTTAAGGAAAATGGTGTTTTTGTGGAAGAGTTCAATACCGGTCGCGATCCTTTATTTGGAGGCAGACCGCCAGAGCCAATCTCAAAGCATATGCAAGAGCTTGTAGACTTGGTAAAAGAAGGTAAGGTTGATCTGGGGCTTGCTACAGACGGCGATGCCGATCGCTTCGGAGTAATCGACTTTAAGGGCAGATATATCAGTGCTAACGAAGTTTTGGTTCTAATCTACAATTACCTTTTGGAAACAAAAGGACCAAAACCAGTAGCCAGAACAGTGGCTACCACGCATCTTCTTGATGCTATAGCTAAAGCCCATGGGGTTAACTGCATTGAAACCCCGGTAGGATTTAAACATATAGGTCAAATCATGAGAACGACCGATGTGGTTTTAGGTGGAGAAGAATCAGGTGGTCTTAGTATTGCCGGGCATATTCCCGAAAAAGATGGTATTCTTGCCGATCTGCTTATAGCTGAGCTAAGAGCTTACTACAACAAACCATTGGCAGAGATTTTGGAAGGTATTTTTGCCAAATACGGCCGCTATGTAAATAAGCGTTTGGATCTAAGATTAACTAACACTAAAAAGCAAGAAGTTATGCAGTTTCTCCGAGATAAGCAACATCAACAGCTAGGTCCCTGGAAGGTAAAATTGATTAATAAAACAGATGGTGTCAAGATTGTCCTAAGGCCGGATCTCTGGCTTTTAGCTAGAGCTTCAGGTACAGAGCCGGTAGTAAGAATCTATCTGGAAGCTGCTTCGGAAAATGAGCTTAAACAGTTAGAAAAAGAAACTTTAGCCTATCTTAATTTGTAAAAAAAATTATAAACAAGGAGTAGCTATTTAGCTACTCCTTGTTTTAACTTTTACTATATTGGGAAGTTATTCCAAAGTGATGCAACTTACAGGGCAAGCATCAGCGCAAGCACCACAGTCGATGCACAGATCAGGATCTACCTCTGCAACATCATCAACTGTAATAGCCTCTACCGGGCAAACATCGGCGCAGGTACCGCAACCGGTGCACTCTTCTTGGTTTACAAAAGCTGGCATAATTACACCTCCTGAAAATAACAGCTTCAGTATCATTCGCTAATTTTTTATGATTTCCTTCGTCTTTGTGGTAAAATCTACATTAGGATAAGCAAGGTAGTAGGAGGCGGACTAAAATCGAGATATGTATATTAGCTAGCGGCAGCAAAGGAAACGCTCTTTTTTTAAGAGCGGGAGGCCGTAGTTTATTAATAGATGCAGGTTTATCTATGCGAGAACTAACTAAGCGTAGCCAAGCTATGGGGATTGATCTATTTGAAGTTACGGATTGTATTATAACCCATGAACACATAGATCATATAAAGGGTATTAAAACATTGGTAAAACATAGCGATCTTAAAGTCTGGGCAGCTGAAAAAACCTTTGAGGCCATGGAAGAGGTAGAACAAAAAAACGTCCTAATCCCCCATCAGCCGGTTGTTTTTGGAGAAACAAAAATAACCCCAATACCCATTTCGCATGATGCCAAAAGCCCCCTGGGTTTTTTAGTAGAAGATGAAAATAAAAAAGCATTAGTACTAACCGACACGGGTAAACGTCCGGAGTCTGTTGATAAATATCTCGTAGATTTGGATCTGGTTATCTTAGAAGCCAATCATAATCTAAAGATGTTACAGACAGGCCCTTACCCCTTCTTACTTAAGAAAAGAATTATGTCGAATTATGGCCATTTATCTAATCAGGACTCAGGTGCAATTCTTGCCGATATAGTCCAAAAATCAATAAAGCCACCGCTTTGTTTTTTAGCTCATCTTAGCGAAGAAAACAATAGACCACAGATAGCTCTTTTGGATGTGGGCCAGGCCCTAAAAGAAAAAGGGGTTCTTCCCGGACGAGATATCTCTTTGCAAGTGGCAAGTCAGTATAAACCCTCTAAGCTTATCTCAATTTGAGGAGGAAAGATCTTGCTGAAAATTAGAATTCTTTGCTTAGGTGCAATTAAAGAAAAGTATCTTAGGCAAGGGATAGATGAGTATTTAAAAAGATTAAAACCTTATGCAGAGGTAAGCATAATAGAACTATCCGACACCCCAATTCCAGTTAGGGAAGTAGACTGCCTGAAGATGTTACAAACTGAAGCAGAGAAAATTCGCCCCAAGCTAATGGGTTTTAAAATCCTTTTGGATCTAAAGGGAGAAGAACTATCTTCAATAGAGATGGCCGAAAAAATAGATACCTGGGCTATTAGAGGCAACAGCACCTTTACCTTTGTGATTGGCAGTTCCTTAGGAGTAGCTGAGGATTTAAAAAAAGAGTTTGATTTTCTCTGGTCTTTTGGGCCCCTAACTTTTCCGCATCAGTTAATGAGGCTAATGCTTGTGGAGCAAATCTACCGCTTTTTTAAGATCTTAGCTGGAGAACCGTATCATAAGTGATGGCGAAATTTGCAAATACAGGATGCTCCTATACGCACTATGATGTAAAATCAAGATTAATAAGTCTGGTGTCAGAATCGTAATACTTGCAGCGTTTCAAATTTATTTAGAGACATCGGCACGGGTAGCTTATCTTACAAAAAGACCTTTTTATTTTTATAATTGGTGTAGGTTCGCACGAGGGATTTTGGCAAGACATTAAGCATTACATACACAGATGAACCGTTTGCTTTCTGCCTTTGCAGAAAGGTCAATTTAACTTAGTAAAAAAGAAGCGGGTGGTAACTCTGTTACCTGCTTCTTTTTTTACTAAGTCAACTATTCTATTTTGCTGTAGTGGAAGAGCACCTTGACCAAACGTTCGGCTTTGGCAAGATCGTTTAGAGCTCTTTTTCTAGCTGGGAGAGGAAGCTTGCTTAACGGCTTTTTTAAAGTTTTAAAGTCCTGTAAGATTGCCTTAAGAGCCTCATATTCTGCCTCAGACCCAACTTGCAGGTCTCTGTTATCAAAGGGACGAAGCGGGAGGAAAATCTTTTCAGCAAGGGCAGTTAAGCTTTCTATAAGCTCAGTGTTAAGTTTGGGGTCTATACCTATTTCAAGACCAAGAATTTCAAGCCGTCTGCCTAAATCCGCTATAATTCTAGAAGCTGCATACTGTGGGTCTCTAAAAGTTGGAATGGCTATATCCCGGTACACTCCGTTTTTAAGAGCCTCTGCTTTTTGGGGATTCAAGTGGATTGTTGAAAATAGGGCCTGCCCTGCAACCGGCTTATTTTGGCCTACCTCTAACTGGCGTTCCATTTCAAATTCATCAATCGCATAAAGACCTATTCCGGGAAAACTTATGGAAAGGCTGCTAATTGGTGAAGTATCGGAGTCGATAACACCATAATACAAATCGCTAGTGGTGGTATAGCACATATAGCAGATAAAGTGCAAAAGCTTCTTATCGGCCCAATCCTTCCAATCCTGACCTAGTTCACGCTTCGCATAGTTCAAGCCGCTAGCAACAGCTGCAGATAGCAAGAGGCGTGGATTTATGGCTTGGACCTCCTTTTTTACCTCCTCCACAAAAGAGGTGATAAACGAAGCCTTAAACGCCAGGAAATGCTCTAGTTCCTTGGGGTTGGCTAGGTTGTCTGGATTTCCTCCTTCTTTTCTATATAGATCCAGGGCTAAAGGGTGATACCCTAGGTTTTTTCCGTAGCGGATATAGTCTAAATGAATGCCGTCTAGATCATATTGGGCCATTTCCTTTATTATTCCGAGGAAAAACTCTCTAACTTCAGGCACAACCGGAGACATAAAGGCTTCAAATTCCGTGAGTCCTGTTAGAAAGCTACCATCTACTGTCCTGTCAAACCAGTCAAGCTTGTCCATGTCCATAAAGGGTTGAATGCCTTTGCTGTCGACCCCGAAGATGCTTGCTAGGCCATGAAACTCAATTCCTCTGTTATGTGCTTCCTCGATCATGATCGGCAGCATATCTCCTTTTGCAAAGTAGTAAAAAGCCTCTCTCTGCTTTGCATATTGGCTGGGGAAGACACTATGTCCATTGCCGAAGATATCTGCAAGGATCAGATTCACCTTGACACTTGAAAGCAGATCCATAAGCTCTACAATCTTCTCTTTGCTAGTTAAAAGATCCATACTGACACTATCTAGCCAAATTGCTCGGGTTTCTACTTTTAAAGATTCTATTAAAAGACGCTTTATTTCCTTGATCTTTTCTTCTGTATCGTTAGAACCTTCTTTAACCTCCTGCAGCAGCTCTTCGATAACCTTGTAGTCCAAATCCTTTAGCTCCTGCTTAGCTCTAAAGAGTTGCTTTTCTAATGACTCGGCTACATTCTCTCTATCTGCAAAAGACAAGCTTGTTGCAAGCAAAATAATAATAAGTACAGACAAAACTCTTAGGCTTAAAATTACTTTACTTTTCAAATGCACATTCTCCTTTTTGTTTTGGCTTCAGGCAGTAAAGACAAACAAGAACCTTTGTTTTTTTTCATTTTAATGGAAGCAATATGGATAATGTTATAACTGACACTTGTTATAACTACTTTTTCATTCGGTCTTCGGAGTCATTTTTTTGAGATAGAAAGTTTTGAAGTTTTTCAAACTCAGGTTTATTCCTAATGGGGTCAAATTGCTTATGCTCTAACTGAAGTAAGATAATTTCCCCTTCTGTTTGCTGATAGTTTTTATAAGTTTTGCTTTCATCATGTTTTAGAAGATTAAAGTTTCTTGAGTTATACCTACTGATTGGAGGTAGTTTATCACTGGATATGGCATGATTTGCTGAAATCATTAGATCAGCCAGAGCCTTGTCATAAAGGCCAAGCTGCATTTTAAGCTCTGCCATATTAAAAAAGAGCTGAGCTAGCCTAATATGATAAAAATTATAGTCTCCGTTTTCAAACATAACCTGATATAGTTTTTCTATAACCTCAAGATGATAAAGGGCGTCATGGTAATGCCCTTGTTTTCTTTGGTGTTGACTTAAAACCTGTAAGTCGCTGCAAATCATATCCAAATTAGAAAGCATATTTTGTTGCATCTGGGCTAGTTTTTCCTCTCCCTCTAGGATATGAACCAGCAAATCATTTCTGGTGATGGGATTTGAGGGGAGCTTATTTACTATTTCCTTGGCTTTTTCTTTTTCACCCCTAAAGTTATAAGTCATCGCCAGAATCTGTATGGCTGAATACCTAAGCTTATCGTCGGTACAATCTCTTAAAATAAGACTGGCTTTTGCGATTATCTCATCTAGAAGATCCAGCTGATTTTTACCGGTATACTTATTTAGCAGGGTGTAACATAGCTTGGAGATCAGTCTGAAATCGTTTGGAAACTCTTTTAGGGCTTTTTTTAACAGGTTCTCGTTTTCTTCGATAAGTCCTTGAGCAAAGTTTGCTTGGTACTCTTTTAAGACAAGCTCGACCCTTTCATTTTGTTTTTGGTCTGTAAGGCCAAATAAGGTATCTGTTGTCACCTCGAAGAAATTGGCTAGGCTCGGTAAAGTGTTACATCAGGCAAAGAAAATCCATTTTCCCATTTGCTTATAGCTTGAGGGGATAAGCCAAGATAAACGGCTAATTCTTCTTGGGTTACATTTTTAATTTGTCTTAGTTCGCGAATCTTCTCTCCGATTCTTAGGTTCACTTCAATTCCTCCTTGGTGGTATTAATAATTCCGATTTAAGAATATAGCCTTCTAGTGAGATTAGCAACAAAACAGTTGGAAAGCCTAACTCAACTAGCAGTTGAATGGGAGAATGCAAAAGTATTAAATAAAGACCAGAATAGATTCTTTATTTGTCAAAGGTCTCAAAGTTACTATGTCAAAATATATAGTCATTACGGGAAAAAACTAGCATTCCGGTTTTTTTAAGTGGGAGTTCATAAAAATACTTACAGAAGTGAAGCCCCAAATTACTGATAAAATTGAGGTGAAGAAGGTGAAGGATATAGAAATTCTTGTTAATCCTGCAATAACAAAAGACCAATTATGGGATTTTTATGTAAGAAATGATATTTGTGAAGTAGGTTTTGGCAAAGAGATGGCGGTAAAACCTCTCTACCACAGCAACCTAATAATAGGTGCATTTAAGGGTGAAAAACTAGTTGGAATTGCCCGTGCCTTGTTTGATGGTCTGTCAGGAGTGATTATGGAGTTTTGTCTAGAATTAGAAATGCAAGGAGATAACTTAAAATACAATAACGGTTCGTTAATTGAAAAGGATACTTTTAAAATCGGAAAAAGAATGGGAGATATCCTGGTTAATGAATTAAAGAAGATGGGTGCAACTTTTATTTCTCTTTATATAGCTCAAGATTGTGAAGAAGATCTGTATCATTCGCTCGGATTTATAGAGAATACGGGACACTTAGTTTTTTACCTTGATGAAAGGCCGTATGTTTAAGTATGAGAGATTTGCTAACATCGGTTTTACCACAGGGATTCTAGTTATTCCCACTAATTTAGTGGGAATAAAAGACAAAAAAGGGGGCTAGGTATGGATACTAATTTAGTGATTAGTAAGGGTAGGTTAAAATCTAACCAGTTAGCTGGAAAAGTTTGCCTGATTACCGGTGCTGGTGGAGGAATTGGCTATGAAGCAGCTAGGTCACTTATCTGGCTGGGAGCTAAAGTTGTTATTGCCGAAATTGATAAAACAAAGGGAAAAAACGCAGAGAAATCTCTTACTGGCGAGTTTGGAAAAAACAAAGCTTTTTTTATACATACCGATATTAGCAGAGAAAGCAGTGTAAAAAATTTACGCAACAAAATCTATTCGCATTTTGGTCATATCAATGTAATAATTAACAATGCAACAGTTACTCCCCTTGGCAGAGTGCAAGAAGTTGGTTTAAGAAAGTGGGATAAAAGCTATTATGTAAATCTCCGTGGGCCAGTTCTAATAGTAACCTATTTTCTGCCTGAGATGCTAAGTAAAGATGAAGGAACAATTGCTTTTGTATCATCATCTGGAGCTGCACCATATATGGGAGCATATGAAGTTTTTAAAACAGCCCAGGTAGAGCTGGCAAATACCCTGGCTGCCGAGTTGGAAAAGACCGAAGTAAGTGTATATGCTATCGGACCTGGTATAGTTAAAACAGAAACAGCTCAAAAAGCTATATCTCAAATGGCTCCGCTTTATGGCAAAAGTGTCGATGAATTTTATAAAATGAGTGAGAATGCCCTCTTAAGCGTTCAAGAAGCAGGAGCTGGCTTTGCAGCTTCAGTAGCTAATGCACATAAATATAGAGGGCTTGAGATTGGGAGTATCCAGGCTCTTTTAGATATTGGTATTTTGGTTAACAAACCTCAAGATAATATCTGCCAAGCAGTAAATCTTTCAAAGACCGAAAGAGAAAAGCTCACAAATCTATTTTTAGAAATTAAAAAAATCTTCAAAGAACAAATTGAAGATTGGAATAAGAGACCGATTTTCGAAAGACAATGGGTAAATCGGGATTTTAAGAAGCATATGAGTACAACACCTGAGATGTTTTTATCTAAACTAGATGAGTTCGAAGAAACTCTAAGAACTAATAAGGTTACTCCTTATCTTTTAGAAAACCCACCTACAGTAAAGATCTTTTCTTATTATAAACATCAGATGGAACTGTTAAAAGGATATGAGAAAGATTTACAGATACTACAAGAACACATGGCAATAATCCAAGGCTGGTTAGATTCGATAACTGAATTTCACCTCTATATAGATAAATTAAAAGACTTTAGAGCAAGAGAAGCAACATGTATAAAAAAAAATTGAAGTAACAACAATGACTTATATACAAGTGAGAAAAATGAATTACGGGGGGGATAAGATGGACAGTAACATTAACCTTTCCTATGGAAAAAGTAAAAAAGACACTGAGTATTTCTGGGAAAGAAGAAATGAATACTTTCTAAAAGACATTATACCTAATAGTGAATTAGGAGACGAACTTTCCGAAGAAGATATAAAATGGTTTTTCTCCAAAGAATATAAAGACCATATTATGAGGCTGTTGGAAAGGAATGTAGACCCTCTTTATATCGTATTTATCAATAAGGATAAAACCAATATAGGATTTATGACATATGTTATCTATAATTCGGAAGATGGTAAATGCTTTATTTTAGACTATTGTATTTATCAGCAATATAGAAATAACGGTATTGGAAAAATAGCATTTAGTTTATTAGAAAAAGACTTTTTCGATAAAGGTGCAACATATATTGATTTAAATGTTTCTAATACTAATAACGAAAGGTTTTGGGTTGGCAACGGATTTGCAAAGACAAATATTAAAGATGAAAAAAGTAATTTTATTTATAGAAAGATTTTAAAATAGAGTTACAAGAAACATACTTTTTGGCCTTATTTAATGTGGAATATTCTTAAAAGAAGCATTAAGAGAACTCTTAACAAGTTTCCTTAAAAAATTGCATATCATCAGCATTATTCTTAAACATTGCCTGAAGTAAAAGTTACCCTGACGGTTAAGACAGGGTAACTTTTAGTTTTAAATAAACTAGTGCTAAAATTGGGGCTCTTAAGTAGGGGAATCTCTTAAAGAACTCAAGCAAGGTCATAGGACACTCAACTGTAAGTTTAGTCGCTGCTTGCCAAACCAACTTGTCTGGTTATTGTTTTGGCGAACTTCCTAGTATAGGATGTTTTTAGAACCGGTTCAAATTGAATGGAGTTGTTAACATGGGAATTGACAGTCAAAAAGTTGGTAGTTTTATTCAAGAATTGCGCAAAAGGAAAAATCTCACCCAAAATCAATTAGGCGAGAGACTAAATATTTCCTACCAAGCTGTTTCCAAGTGGGAAAGAGGCGAAACTTTGCCAGATACTTCGTTATTGCTAGATCTAGCAACAGTGCTGGAATCAAGTGTGGATATTATTTTAAATGGGGGAAAGACCCTTATGGATTATGAAAAGAGAATATCTCTTAAGGATATTAAGGTTGGCATTGATAACCTGAGTCAAATTGGGGATTTAATTGGTCGGGATAATACAGTTTATCAAGGTTTAGTTGAAGGAATAAACCAGAGGATGAACATTGATGTGGAGGAGTGTTTCAACGATTCTTTTAGGAGAGAAGCTTTAGTGGCAGAAATAATTGTGCAAAACCTAAGTAAGGGTGCCTATATAGATATTTCTGAAGTAAAAAGCCTTCTAAAGCATGAACATTGGCTTAATCTGGTTTGTAATTATGCAAACAGATATGGGATAAAGTAGAATCCCTTTGACTCGACAAATAAAACTAAAAGCTCTGTTTTGCAACTAAATCTGACCATAATAAAGGATCCATTGATTTTTTAAAGAATATAGCGCTAATTATTAGACATCTAACTTATCAGGTGTGATAGATATAACAACAAGGAGAGATAGCTATGAAAAAATATGCCCAAAAACTACATGATTATATCATACAAAATAATCTAGCAGCCGAGCAATTATTGTTTATGGAATCGTGCCATTCAGTTAAAGCAGCAGCAGAGGCGGTAGGTGCTTTACCGGAAGATTTAGTTAAAAACATTTGCTTTTTGGATAAGAAAGACAATTTAATCGTAGCTATTGTTAAAGGTGAAGACAGAGTTGATAGAACCCGGGTAGGGAAGGTTTTAAATATTCCCTCACCAAGAATTGCCACTGAAGCTGAGATTCTTGAAAAATCAGGTTATCCATGTGGTGGGGTTCCATCTTTTGGGTTTAGTGCTATCTTTATAATTGATCCTAAGGTTATGGAAAAGGAGCTTGTTTATACAGGGGGAGGTTCGAGTCAGGCTTTAGTAAAGATAAAGACCTCGGATTTACTGCAAGCGAATAAGGGTTTAGTAGAAAGGATCAGACAATAATTTCAAATTTATAAGAATAAAGGCCTTGTTATCAAGGCCTTTATTCTTATAGTCAGAAAGTGTTAATTATTTAAGGTTTAAGTTAGCTAAATGCTAATGGCAGCTAGATTTTTAAGAGTGATTTTAATACTTCAATAACATCATCTTTATTTCTTTTAATTCTGGGGATTTTATACCACAAAGCTTCTAAATATTTATTTGAGGCATTTACAACAGTGGATTCAGTTGCTGAAAGAGCATACGGAAATTGAGCTAGTTCTGAATAGGCGATTACCAATTGGTTGGGATAGACGGATAAATTCAGAGGTATTTTCTCTGTACTAGTAGATAATCCCAACTCAATTTCTGGTAAGGTTTCTACTAGTTTTATTATCTCTTGGAGCTGTTTTAGCCGTTTTTCCTTGGTTAGGTATACGGGTTTTTCTAGGAGGAAAGACAGTTCAAGAGAGATAGAACCTCCGGAAATATATTGGTGTAGTGCTTCTTCATCAATTATGTAGCTAACGGGGATAGATTTTTGGAGAGGATAGGCAAAATAAAAGTTGTTAAGCTCCTGCAAAAATGCGATAACTCTGTTTCGAGTCTCCAGTGGAAGATCTTGGTCAAGAAGGATCTCTTGCAGCAGATCCGGTGAGTTTAAGCATAGAGGTAAAGCAGAAAAAAGACAGTAAAAAGGTTCCTTAGAGGTAATGGTATCAGGGTAATTTCCCATTAGCTCTGGGAGCTTGGAGTAAGCAACAACATTAATAAAGCGTTCATATTGTTTAACCATGGAATTGAAAACCGTTGTATATTGCTGTAAAGAACCTGGATCGGCAGCAAAAGTTGAGAAAATGTTTCTAGGTGTCAAGCTTGAACTTATTCCTGAAAGGACAAAATTGTTTTCGGCAATAAAAATCGTTTTCTGATAGGGAAGGTCTACATATAAAGGGGCATACCAGGATTGAATCTTACCGGTAAGATGCAAGGGTAACCAATATTTAATGATGGAGTTAATAATATTGGCAGAACGATCTACCCAATGAACAATGCTAATTGTATGTCCTTTTTTTAATATGGTCATCAGCTTAACCTGCCATTTTTCCAAAAAGTCAAGATTTTCTGTCAACCAGGCGATATCCTCCTGACTAACAAGCATAAGTTTGGTAGGATTCGGGAGAGAAAGGACCTGATCTAAAAAGAACAAGACTGCTTCTTGACGTCCTGAAAGCCCATTCCAAACACGGATGGTGGCTTCATAAGAATGGGTTTTATTGGCCAGTAAAGCCAAAGCCGGAGGCTCCAAAGGACTTGAACTGGTAAGCCATCTTGCCAGGCAGTTTAATTTTTCCTCTGGATTTTCTAGATCTAATTCGCTATCGAAGGAACTCAAGATGGAATTTAAGATATTTAATTGTCCTCTGGTATCAATTTCAAGTATGTAGTGGCTAAGAGGGACTAGATAGGCTGAATTAGCGGATAAATGGCGTTTATTATTGCGCCATTTACTTACTAAGGACTGATCGACATGCAAAGTGGCAGCCAGTTCTTTGGTAGTAATATTCATAGCAGCCATTAAAAGACTTAGATGGCAATAGCCTTTACCTAAGCTTGGCAAAAAATCACCCCTTTATTTAGCTAAAACTAAAATCAGCTTATTATTTCTAAAAATTCTCCTTTGAGGTAACAAGTCCTTTAGCTGGGGTGTCAATTTATTGTCCATAAGATAAAAATGACATTTGTGGCAAACCTTGGATTTAGCAAAGTAATTAAAGTAAAATTAAATTGCCAAGTTATGTTTTTTCTACTTACCCAGTTAATTTATAGGAGCCAGTCTACGCAATTTACTTTTAGTTGGAAACCATTCTTTTACGGGGGTATGATAATGAAAAGTAGAATTCCAATTATTTTTTTGGCCTTGATGGTGGTACTAGTGTCTACAGGATGTGTTTTAAATTTAAACAAGTCATATGACCTAAAGGTAACGGTTACGAATGTGAATGATACTCCTATTGCTAATGCCACAGTTACTGTTAACGGAGCTACTAAAAGAACTGCTCGAACAGACCAAAATGGTATAGCCCAATTTACTAAGATTTCTGGACAAGTTACCGTTTCAGTAGTAGCTGAGGGATTTGTGGACAAGTCACAGGCGTTAAAAGTCGATG
>JAHDNZ010000031.1 GCA_018435125.1 Bacillota bacterium
GTACAAAATGGTTCATGACAAAGAGTTCTTAGAACCGCTTTTCCCCGTTGACGATAAGCTTGAAGAATTAAAAACGCAGCAATTTTAATTAAGTACACGAAAATGCTTTTAGAAAACTATCATAATGCCTTCATGGAAGAGTTGACGAAAGCCTAGATAGCTCATGGCGAGAATCAAGAAAGCGGTGCTCAATTCTGGGCATCGCCGTCTCGGAAAACCTCAAGCACCGCTCAGGTTGCTCCTCAGCATTGCCCTATCCTGTGCTCGAGGAAAAGCATCTATAGTTTATCAAATTACTGGAGTATTATTCCATTTACACGTAATTTAAGACACATCCTTCTATTTCTTTTGGTAATTTCAACTTGGGATTATATCCTTTCGCCGCGATAAAGAAAGCTAGTTCCACCCTGTCCAGCTTAGAACTTCCCTTTCTAGGCTGGGCTTTTTTAGCGTTTCTTTTCACCTTCTCCCCTCCTTTACTCAACCTACTCTGCTAGGTGCAAGTTCATCCTTCAACTTACACGCTTCATGTTGGAGTATCTTTAGAGCCACTCTAGAGATGCTTTCACGAACGAGTTCTAGTTCTTCTGGAGTCTTATCTCGGTATGCATCATCATGTATCGTTATGCGTGTGTTACCATTCATCCACTCATTATCTAAAAAAAGATAAGCAAGCCCTAGAATCTAAGGACTTGCTTAAGATGAAAAACATTATCCAAACCTATGTAGAAAAGGTTGTGGTTTACGAAGATCGACTTGATATAACATTTAAAATTGTGGATTTCAATGGTGGAGGCGGTGGGTGTCGAACCCACGTCCGAAAAGACGACCATAGCCCCGTCTACGAGCATAGTCTGGCTACTTAATTATTTTCGCTTCAAAGAACGCCACCAGACAGGCTCCTTTGTCACTACACCTATAAAAATCTTTCGTCTTCGCCCACAGGTAATGGCTAAACGGCAACCTGTTAATTTGATGCCCTTTAGAAAGCCACAGATAAACTATCTAAGGACAGCTGCTTTTAATTAAGCAGCGTAAGCTAAATTATTATCGGCGTTTATAAACGCTTCCGCCTTTTTAACGAGCTTGCGGAAAACTCGGCTCGCTGCGACTACCATCGTAACTTCCCGTCGAAGCCAAATCGCCCCCCTGCAATATAATACTAGTGGTTATCCAGCCTTATGTCAATATGCATTGCGCTCTTTAACCACACGTTCTGCTTGTCGTTTAATATCTCTTTTGGCTATATCCTCTCTTTTATCGTAAAGTTTCTTACCTTTAGCAAGAGCTAAGATAACTTTGGCCCAGTTTCTTTCATTGAAATAAATCTCCAAAGGAATAAGAGTATAGCCTTCTTGTTGTGTCTTCCCAATTAAAGTTTTAATCTGTTTTTTATTTAATAAAACCTTTTTAGGTCTTAGGGGATCATGATTATAAATATTTCCCTGATCATAGGGGCTAATATGCATATTATGGATAAATACTTCGCCTTTTTGGATAGCTGCATATGCATCCTGCATGTTACAGCGGCTAAGTCGTAACGATTTAACCTCTGTACCTTGCAAAACAAGACCCGCTTCAAAGGTATCTTCAATAAAGTATTCATGCCGAGCTTTGCGATTTACAGCAACTTTTTTTATTTCACGCATAAAAGCCACCTCGCTTTCTTATATAAGCTAAGGATACTACCTCTTTTCACTATATTCTAAGGCAAACGAAGTTGATGAAATTGTATCTCCCATTCCAACTGTGCTTACTGGATTGGCAATTACATGCGCAGGAACCACTAAAAGATAGTGATCATCGCCTTCATAGATACCGGTAGATAAAAAATCATCGGTTAGGTTAAGTTCTTCCTTGATTCCCTTAAGCTGCTTAAAACCAATACTTGATAAAGGATAATTTCCGGCCTCTTTTAACTTATCTGCCAAGACATAACCACCGTATTTAGCTTTAAGAGCATTTACACAAGAAGCATACAGACAAGCTTCTAGGCATCTTTCAGGAGAGACATGGTAAGATTTAGCGATAATAACTACATAGTAACCCAGGTTATGGACATGGAGTCTTTTTAAGTTCATCTTTCTGAATATAGGCAAAGCTGCCTTGTAAAGTGTATAGGCTCTTTCCGAAGCTTCAAGGGCTTTTCTTTCTTCTATGAAATTAAAATCATCTAAAACAAGTTTAATCTCATTCTCGTTAATACCAAAACTTTCAACGGCATCGCCAATTAAAGCTAAAGTTTTCGCTTCTAGATTTCTCGCTTTCATAGGTACATATTCATAATGGAAGGCAAGATTGGGGTTTTCTTCACGCAAAGCATTAATCTCTTCTATGGCTTTATCTATGAATTCCTGATAATTTCTTCCATCCGGATTATTCTCGGAAATATAATGGTACCCTGCCATAAAGGCCAAATCGATTTGCTTACCTAGCTGAGGTAGATAAGACATCATTTCATCGGAAAAAGACATAATAGCATCTTTTGGTCTGGTAGCTAGAATTACTCTATTAGCTCTTGGTGTAGTAATGGTAAGATCACCAAATTTAATGGTTATCCCTTTTGCATATTCAAAAATCCAGTTGATTTTGCATTGATCAGTAGCTCTTGAAACCTTTTTAACTGGTTCTAAAATTAACTGGTTATTTTCTATCTTAGGTGCTAAAACATCATCTCTAAAAAGAGCTGCTTGTTTTGGCGACAGTAAACGAGAATAGACAACAGCCTGAGCATCAAGAGAGCTTATTTGGTTGGCAACAATTCCTGCTTGACCACCTAAAATTTCCTTAGCTTCACTGA
Source organism: Bacillota bacterium (assembly GCA_018435125.1). GTDB lineage: Bacteria > Bacillota > DTU065 > DTU065 > DTU065 > JAHDNZ01. The sequence continues at coordinate 2,801 of JAHDNZ010000031.1, forward strand.
AGGACTCTTCTAACCAGGTTAAAAATCCATTACAGTTAGTTAAAGCATAAAGCGATTTCCCTTTTTGCATGGCACCTAATAACATAGTAATAAAGGCCTCAGGAGTATCAATAATATCTGCTTGACGAGAAAAATCTTCCTCTAGTTTTTTCTCTTTTAAAGCCGGATTTCTCTCAAGAATACGTTTAAGATTATCATTGTTAATGTGAACAACCACATCAACATTGGTGTTAAATGCCGTAAATACACGACAAGTTATTTTCTGAGATGCTGCTTCCCGCACTTTTTCTTGCCAGCAAGCAGTCAAATAATCCGATCTGGAGTCAACCATCTTGCATTCCTCCGTTTATAGCATAACAAAAGTCGCTGCTTTTAGGATATACAGTTTCAGGCAATATTTACAAAGGTTTAAGTATAAAAATAACACTCAAAGCTAAAAACGCTTGATATTTTTAAAAAATGTTCTTTTCCCTTTATTATAAGTGCTTAAAAGCCTTTTCTGCAAATAATTAGCGCAGTCTCTTTGGAGCCTACGCTAAATTTTTTACAGCGCTTTGATAATTGCTTTAGTCATTTGGGAAGTTGTTACACCGTTAGGATTAAGATCTTTAGTAACTTCTTTGCCATCTTTTAAAACTGTATAGACAGCTCTTTCAATCTTTCTGGCAATATCATTCTCTCCCAAATAATCTAGCATCATAATGGCTGATAGGAGTAATCCGGTAGGATTAGCTACATCGTTGCCGGCAATATCAGGTGCTGAACCATGTGTAGCTTCGAAAATTGCCATTTTGGCACCTATATTAGCTCCGGGAGCCATTCCAAGACCTCCAACTAATCCAGCCACCAGATCAGAGACAATATCGCCGTAAAGGTTTGGCAGTAGCAGGATATCAAATTTATTCGGATCCTGTACCAGTTTCATGCAAAGTGCATCTACCAGAATTTCATTATATTCAATATCCTGGTAATCTTTAGCTACTTCTCTGACAGCACCATTAAAAAGACCATCAGTAAATTTCATAATATTTGCTTTCGCAGAGGCGGTTACTTTTTTTCGTCCTGTAGTCTTAGCATATTCAAAGGCATACTTGGCAATACGTCTTGAAGCTTTAGCACTAATAGCTTTTATAGCTACTGCGGCATCGGTAGCTACCATTCCCCTGCTCATTTCGGTTATCATGGCAACTTCTGCTGAACCAGGTGCAAATTCTACACCTTTATAAAGATCTTCAGTGTTCTCTCTTATAACCACAATATCAACATTATTAAAGCAAGTAGAAATACCAGGCAGAGTCTTATAGGGACGTACACAAGCATATAAATCAAACTTTTGTCTGAGTGAGACATTTACACTGCGAAATCCTGTCCCGATTGGTGTTGTTAAAGGCCCCTTAAGTGCTACTTTATTTTTAGCTAACGATTGTAATGTTTTAAGGGGTAAGAGATCAGCCTCGTTATCCAATGCTGTTTGTCCAGCAAGTACAGGCTCCCAATTGATTGGCGCTTTAGCGCTGGCCATAATTTCCTTAACTGCTTCTGTTATCTCTGGGCCAATTCCGTCTCCAGGTATTAAGGTAACAAGATGCATTTTCTACCCCTCTTTCTGCTCAAATTTTCTTTTCAAAGCTTTTCCCGAAAAAAGGCATTCTCCTAAGCGCATATAACACGGGCAGAGAAATAGCTGCACTACCAATACCCTGAACAAGATTAGCAGGCATATCAGCCCAAGAAGCAGCTGCGCCATACATTATTGCGCCCGCAAATAAGTAGCCAAAAGCCATTGTTATAGCTCCTACACCAATTCCTATTGTCGCTTTTAGCTCAAAGGCATTTCTCTTTTGAAATGACCTTGAAGCAATAACTCCAACGATTAAGCCTTCCAAACCCTTAATAATAAATGTCCAAGGTGCCCAGTAGGCATAGCCCGATAAAACATCTGCCAAAGCGGAGCCAACTGCTCCTGAGATTCCTGCAAATCTTGCGCCAAACACTACAGCTAAGACCATAACAATACTATCTCCTAAATTCAGAAAGCCTTTGGTAGCCGGTATTGGCACCTGTATTAACATTGTGGAAATACAAACCAATGCTACACCAAGACCAAGATAAGCTAAGCGTTTCATTAGTTTTGCTTTTCTCCTTTTAATTAATTAAATATAATAATAGCCTTATCACTGTGGCAAAATACCCATGGTTTTGCCAATATAAGTCTGCTTTGCGTTTTCTTCCATAACCTGCATCTTAAAGATACATTCCTGGAAATTATCTCCCCACACTACTACCCCATGGTTTTTAAGAACAATAACTTGAGCAGTTGTTCTACCAACATAAGCTGCTAATTCCTTACTACCTGGCTGCAAAGGCGGAATATAGTCAATGGGATCTATAAAAGCTTTTGCTTCATAAGTCAAAGGTTTTAGAGGTAGATAGGTTCCTATAATTGTAGCATAAAGAGGATGGGCATGGACAACTGCTTTGGCCTTAGGATGGGCATGATATAGAGCAAGGTGAAGTTGAGTTTCCATCGATGGTTTTAAAAAGCCGAAAGGCCCAGTTTTTTCTTCTAACGCGTGCCCACAAGAATTAATCTCAACGATTAAGTCCTCAGTTAAGCTATGCAATGGATACCCAGACGGTGTAATTAAAAAACTGTTACTTAAACGCAGAGAAACATTGCCCGAGGTAGCTTTAACGAGTGAAAGGGAGACAAGCTCCTGACTGCACTCTAAAACAAGCCTTTTAAATGAGTTCAATGTTTTCTCACTCCTGGTTTACTTTTTATTATTAACTAATCTATAGGTATCTAGGGCAATAGACAATTCTTCATTAGTTGGAATCAATAACACTTCTACCTTTGAATCTGCGGCTGTAAGACGAGTCTCTTTGCCTCTTAATCCATTATTAAGTTTTTCATCGATCTTAATGTCCATAAAACTTAGTTTCTCACAAATATCTTTTCTAGCTTCAAAGTCATTTTCACCGATGCCGGCAGTAAATACCATTACATCTAAACCACCTAGGGCCGCTGTGTAGGCACCAATATACTTGACAATTCTATAAATAAACATCTCATAGACCAGCTGAGCCAATTTGTTTCCTTCTTCTTTGGCTTGCTGGATATCTCTCATATCGTTAGATATGCCTGTAAAGCCTTTAAGGCCACTTTTTTTATTCATTAGTTCATCTACTTCATCAGGTGTCATGTTAAGTTTTTTACCGATAAATGGTACAATGGCCGGATCCATATCACCGCAGCGTGTGCCCATAACAAGACCTTCCAAAGGAGTAAAGCCCATCGAGGTATCTATACATTTACCATCTTCAACAGCGGCTACCGACGAGCCGTTGCCAAGATGAAGAGTAATCATTTTTAAGCTTTCAAGAGGTCTTCCCAGAAATTTGGCCGCTCTATTGGCTACAAATTTATGGCTTGTACCATGAAAACCATAGCGACGAATCTTATACTTTTCATATAATTCATAAGGCAGAGCATACAAGTGAGCTTTTGCAGGAATCGTGGCGTGAAAGGCTGTATCAAAAGCTCCGATTTGGGGAGTATCAGGCATTAAGCTAAAACAAGCCTCAATACCTCCGATATTAGCCGGCATATGCAAAGGTCCCATTTCGATAAAACCTTTGAGGGTTTCAACTTTTTCTTGATCCAAAATTACTGATTCAGAAAAAGCTTCCTGACCATGCAAAATTCTATGTCCCACGGCATCTATTTCAGAGAGATTTTTAATAGCTCCCAGTTTGGCATCCATAAGTAGGTTTAGAACTTCCTTCAAGGCTGCTTTATGATTGGGTAAGTTTACATTAATAATAGTCTTTTCATGATTTTCATGTTTAATAAAGGAATGCTCTCCGCCAATTCTTTCGGCTACACCGCTTACCAGAACTTTTTCTTCGTCCATATTAAAAAGTTTATATTTTAAGGACGAACTGCCACTGTTAATAACCAGTATATTCATTGCCGACTCTCCTGTCTTTAGTGTTTTACAGCAAAAAAGGCCACTGCGTGGCTAATAATTATCAGAATTAGTTTATCACTTATAACTACTTTGCGTCAACCAAGAATCGCATTTTAGCTGGGCTTTCCAAGAGGTAGGATTTATTTTTCTATTAGCCTAGACCTGTGATATAATTGTCTCTAACAGATTCAAAAAAGGGGAGTGATTGCTTTGAAAACCAGAAATCTCATCTCGGCTAGTTTACTTGCTGCCCTAGCTATTGTACTTACAAGATTTTTTGGCGTTAACCTTGGTGTAATTCGCGTTTCACTTGGAACTATACCTATAATGTTATCCGGGATTGTTCTTGGCCCTTTATATGGTTTTGCCACCGGAGCTGTGGCTGATTTGGTTGGCTTTTTAATTAATCCTATGGGCGGGGCTTATTTCCCAGGTTTTACGCTCACAACCGCACTCGCGGGTTTTCTGCCGGGATTTTTGCTTAGGAAGAAAAAACCTTCCCTGATTAATTTAATCTTTGCTATTGGCGTGACTGAGATTCTCTGTCATGTTTTACTAAATACAGTCTGGCTTAGTATGATTACAGGTAAAGCCTATCTTGTACTTCTTCCAGGCAGACTCTCTTCGCGGGCAATTCACTACCCGATTATAACCGCAGCTTTATTCTTTTTACTCCAAAATGATCTTGTGCCTTCAAATAAGGATTCACTTAAGGAAAAAGGCTAGGGAATTCCTGCTGCCTTAGGGCTTCATAGAGAATTATGGCTACAGAATTCGCTAAATTCAATGAGCGAATCCCTTCGAGCATGGGAATACGAATGCAAGAGTCAGGATAAGCCTTAAGTAAATCTTTAGGAAGTCCTCGGCTTTCAGGGCCAAACATTATGGTGTCTTCAATGCTATATTCCACATTACTGTAACGCTGGGCGCCTTTGGTAGTTGCAAGCCAAATACGCCCGCTTTTCTTACCAAGATATAGTTCCTCAAGAGTAAGTGTTCGCTTAATAGAAGCTAAATCAATATAATCCATACCTGCTCTTTTAACAAGCTTATCACTAAGATGAAAGCCCAAAGCACCCACCAAATTAAGATCAACTCCACAAGCAGCTGTAAGACGTGCTATATTACCTGCATTTTGAGGAATCTCAGGTTCAAAAAGAGCTATTTCCAAAGAATCTCACTCCTAAATATCTTCTTTTAACAAGTATACACTTTATAAGGGTAGGAAGTATGGTATTTCTCAGGTAAAATTATAAAAACAATCTTATTCCAGGAGGTGCAACACCAATGGGGTTAAATTTAACTCAAAAAATAATCAAATCACATCTTGCTTTTGGAGATATGGTAACAGGTACAGAGATTGCTATCAAGATCGATCAAACTCTGACCCAGGACGCTACCGGTACTATGGCTTATCTTCAATTTGAGGCTATGGGGATTCCCAAGGTGAAAACAGAGTTGTCGGTAAGTTATGTTGACCATAATACTTTACAGTCAGACTTTAGAAATGCTGATGATCATATTTTTCTGCAAACAGTAGCTGCTAAATATGGGATTCATTTTAGCAGACCAGGTAATGGCATCTGTCACCAGGTTCATCTTGAAAGGTTTGGTAAACCGGGTAAGACCTTATTAGGTTCTGACAGTCATACTCCAACCAACGGTGGTATAGGTATGCTCTCAATTGGTGCGGGTGGCTTAGATGTTGCTGTTGCTATGGCTGGTCAGCCTTTTTACCTACCGATGCCCAAAGTTGTACGCGTTGAACTAAAAAACCGTTTGCAACCCTGGGTCTCGGCCAAGGACATTATCTTACACCTACTTTCTCTTTTAAGCGTAAAAGGTGGTGTCAATAAAATCATAGAATATGGCGGTGAAGGTGTAAGTACTTTAAGTGTACCCGAAAGAGCCACCATCACCAATATGGGAGCAGAACTTGGTGCAACTACATCTATCTTTCCCTCTGATGAAATAACAAGACTTTTCCTTAAAGCCCAAGGACGGGAAAATGATTTTGTTGCCCTTTGTGCCGATCAAGATGCAACCTATGATGAAATCCTGGAAATAGATTTAGCTAAATTAGAACCCCTTGCCGCTTGTCCTCACTCACCGGATAATATTCAACCTGTTAATAATTTAAACCTTAAGGTTGACCAAGTAGCTATAGGCAGCTGCACAAATTCATCGTATACCGATATGAAACGTGTGGCTGAAATATTAAAAGGCAAAACCATTCACCCTAATGTCAGTCTGGTTATCTCCTGTGGCTCAAGACAGGTATTAGAGATGCTAGCCCGTGACGGTGCTTTAGCGGAGCTTATCTCGGCAGGTGCAAGAATCCTCGAGTCGGCTTGCGGACCTTGCATAGGCATGGGCCAAGCTCCAAAAAGTGGGGCGGTATCTTTGCGCACTTTTAACCGTAATTTCGAAGGTCGCTCCGGCACAAAGGATGCTTTGGTTTATCTTGTAAGTCCGGAAACCGCAGCCGCTTCCGCTCTAACCGGTAAAATTACAGACCCCAGAACACTTGGTTTATATATTCCGGTAAGTCTGCCCAAAAAGTATCTGCTTGATGATCGCCTGATTCTTTCTCCTTTTAAAACACCTACTGAAGTTGAAGTGGTTCGTGGTCCTAACATCAAGCCTGTACCTCTTGGAGAACCTCTTTTAGATCAATTACGTCTGCCTGTAGTTATTAAGGTAGGCGACAATATAACAACCGATCATATTATGCCAGCAGGGGCTAAGATTCTTCCCCTTCGTTCAAATATCCCAGCCATAAGTGAATATGTATTTAACAGCATCGATCCTGATTTTGCCTCTAGAGCTAAAGAGGTCAAACAGAGTCTTATTGTTGGTGGTTCTAACTATGGTCAAGGATCCAGCCGTGAACATGCAGCTTTAGCACCTATGTATCTAGGTGTCAAAGTTGTTATGGCTAAGTCATTTGCCAGAATTCATAAAGCTAACTTAATCAACTTTGGCATTCTCCCTTTAGAATTTTTAAATCCCTCCGATTACGATAGCTTATGCTTAAATGATTGCTTAGTATTTAATAACCTCAAGCAATCCCTCCAGCAAGGTGAAGTTAGTCTAATAAATGAAAGAACCGGAGATGAAATCAAGCTAAAGGTTAATTTAAGTAAGCGTCAACTAAACATTGTAACCAAAGGTGGTCTTTTAGCTTACACTAAAGCGGTATCATTTTCGCAAAACCCAAGATGCCTGTAAGGGTAGTAAATGAAAATTCAATTTCTTGCTCTTAGGTCTGAAAGGAGGTGAACCTGCTACTTGAAAGTAATGCCAAAAATGCTTCTTGGCAAAAAGCATTTAATTGGCTGGTATATAAGTAGCAGGGTATAGTTGCTTAATGCTAAAGAGATGCTTAGCTCTCTCTCCTTAAAAGAAAAGGTTGGTCAATTGTTTCATATTGGCATTCCAAAAGCTGAGCTTAATGAAGCAACCATTTGGCAAATAAATGAGATAAAACCTGGTGGAATCATTTACTTTAGTCGCAACATTCAAAACCCTGGCCAGCTTAAAAAGCTTAGTTTAAAACTGCAACAGCTAAGTTCAATACCGCTTTTTATCTCCACTGACCAAGAAGGTGGAGCCGTTATGCGCCTTGTAGATGGTGTGACCGTCTTTCCCGGGAATATGGCCCTAGGTGCTACCAGATCAGCCACTCTCTCCTACCAGGCTGGTAGAATTACCGGTGAGGAACTATACCTTTTAGGAATTAACATGAACCTTGCACCGGTACTTGATGTTAATAATAATCCTAACAATCCGGTTATCGGACTTAGATCTTTTGGCGAAGATCCCAACTTGGTTTCCGAACTCGGTTCGGCACTGGTTTTAGGCCTCCAAGATGCTATGGTTATTGCAACCGGAAAACACTTCCCCGGTCATGGTGATACTAATCAGGACAGCCACCTTAACCTGCCGGTAGTAGCTCATCCTCTAGCCCGTCTTCATGAAGTGGAATTAATGCCATTTAAATCAGCTATTCAAAAAGGATTAAGAGCTATCATGACTGCTCATGTAGTCTTTCCGTCCATAGAACCAGATCCTACCACTCCTGCTACCCTTTCAAAAAAAGTCCTCACCGGATTATTAAGAGAAGAGTTGGGATTTGACGGTTTGATTCTTACCGACTGTATGGAAATGAAAGCCATAAGTGACACTTATGGCACCAAAGAAGGAGCGATTAGGACTATTATAGCCGGGGCAGACATGATTTTGATCAGCCATACACCCAAACTGCAGCTAGAAGCTTATTATGGTCTGTTAAACGCTGTTGAAACAAACAGAATTACTGAAGAAAGACTTGATGAATCAGTGTTAAGAATTCTTCAGGCTAAAATCGATTATGGTATTATCGATCAAGACTGGCAACAATGTGATTTTATTTCTCTTGCTGCACATGAAAGTATAAATACTGCTCAAACTATTGCCAGAAGTGCTGTTACTATTCTTAAAGGTGATAATCTCCTGCCACTTAAGGGTAGAATAGCTATCGTAGATTTACAGGCCAATGCTGCTACTATCGCCGAAGATGTTACCCTAAATCCAACTACCCTAAGCTATGTTGCCAGGGGAGAAGGCTTAGATTATCTCTCTCTTCCGTTTGACCGAGATGAGCTTGACTTAGAGAGACTTCAAACCATAAATGCTGATATCTATGTAGTTACAACCATGGATGCTCATCGTTATCAAAACCAGCTTGCTCTAATCAAAGCGTTGAAACAAAAAGGCCAAGTTTTTGCAGTGGGACTTAGAACTCCATATGAGTATAAAGTCCTCTCTGATTTGGTTGATGGTTATATTACCACCTACAGCTATCGTCAACCTTCACTGGTTGCTGCCTGGGAAGTCCTTACAGGTAAATTGAAAGCTCCTGGTATACTGCCGGTTAGCATCCAATTTTAAAAAGAGCCTTTAGGGCTCTTTTTAAAAGCAACTATAACTTTATAAACTGCGACAAATTAATGACTCACAAATAATCCCAGATTCTTTCATCCTCCTGGCCGAGCCTCCAAAAAGCTATTCCAGCCAGACCCTCTGCGATCTTAATTTTTTCTAGCAAGGTATTCTTATCTTCAAAAAAGATCTGATCTCGACTACCATCCGGCTGCTTAATATCTAGGTGTAAACAGCCGGATTCATGAAGCGTTGGTTTTTTTGACCACTCTTGTGAGATCTCCATAGCTTGATTGTAGGTTACACCTCTGCCAATAGAATGCTTCCCGTCAGGTGCTGTTGTCCAATGGCGACCATAAAAAGGTAAGCTTAGGATGATTTTTGGGGATGCAACCTGACTCAGTGCATATTGTTTAACTGCAACTAACCATTCGTTTGGTGCCACCGGCCCTGGCGGACTAAAAAGACTGGCATAATCATATCCCATTATAATAAGATAATCGACGACCTTTCCCAATTCTCGATATTGAAATGGGTAACCCCATGAATTTTCAGGAGAAGGTTTTGTGGTTTGGGCAATTACATCAACCGAAATTTCTCTGTTATTTTCATGTAGAAGCTCTGCCAGAATAGTAATAAACTCCGTGTACTCCTGTCTATATTCTCCAAATGGGCCCTCGAAATCAACGTTAAGGCCTAAATAGTCCTCAGTTAAAACTTTGTCTGTAAGTATTTGGGCAGTTTTTCTTCTGGCCTTGGCAGTAGCTAGTAAACTAGCTATCACCTCGGGTTTAAAACCTTCGTTTATAACTAACGGATAAAGTTTTAGCCTCAAACCTAAAAGCTCTTTTTTATTGGGATCAACAACTTGTTTTAATTCGAACTTCTCATTTATACTCAGATAACAGGGACTAACTCTCTCCAGAGATGACAAAGCTTTTTTCAAGGCTAAAAAGCTAGTTGGATCCTCCGGTACTAACCACGGATGAATTAACATTCTTTTTCTCCTCCTCTATCCAAAAATACTGAGATAGTGGTAAAGCCTCGTTAACAAACAGCTCAAGTCTATATTTACCTTGAGGCCAACTCCGGTTTTTCGCCAAAGAAAGAGTTAACTCGACTTTGTTTGTCAATTCATTTAAAAATATAGTTTTACTTCCTACTAGCCACTCTTTGTCTTTATCTTGGAAATAACAGCGCATATAAACAGTCTCAGGTAAGAATAATTTCTCCCAGCCCTTTGGAATAGACACCTCGCCCGAAAGGTTAATACCTCTAGATAAAGAGCCATCAGCATTAAAGGTTACTGTAATATCACTTGTTTGAACATCAATTTTGTCATAACCATCAACAGTGAGATATGGTTTTGGAGTTACCACTTGAAAACCTGTAATACTCCAAGATACTTCCATCCCTAGATGATCGAAGAGGTTAATTTTATCTTCGGTAACTGTGCGTTCATTTATTAGATCATGATCTAAAAAAGGTACCCCATTTACCTCTACTTCCTCGATAACAATATTTTCTTGGTTTTTTGAATGTGAGATTATCTCAAACAGAATATATTTAGCATTTTGTTGTTCAAAGACAGTTCCCAAAACCCCTGAATAAGCCAAATATAAGTTTGAGGCTTCCATAAAAGGTCCTTCTTGTTTAACTGCCGTCCATATTTTTATTTCACAGGCTTCATTACTTTGCCATACCGGTACCTTCGCAGTTATAATAACTTCTTCTACTTTATTTACACTTTTACCACCTAATTCTAACATAATGGTGCCTACACTACTTGGTGAAACTGTAACTACTAATCCCCCACTACCTACTACTCCGTCAATTAGTTTGTTTAGTGCTAAGCTATCCTTAGCTGGATCGCTAAAGAGAACTTTACCACCTGTAAAAATAGATGCTAAATTAAGTTTTTCACTAGCCAAAATATTGATACTTAAAAGAAGAATAAGTGCTGTTATAAAAGAACGTTTCATTGTCCTACCTCCAAAATATTAAAGCTTTTTATATATTCTTTAACAGCCACAAGACCTTTCCTGCTAAATACGTTTTTTGCTATAGAGAAACCCTATTTAATATTAGTAAACTTAAATCAAAAAGTTGCAAAATAACTTAAAAAGGACTATTCTGAAGATTAGTTAACAAGGAAGCTTGATGTTTTGGACAGAATATAATTGTAAGCGGATAACTAAATATCGGTTGGGGAGGTATATTTCTTGGAACGGATTTTTTTTATCAACGGACATTTTGTTCCAGCGAGTGAGGCTTTTATATCTGCCGAAGATAGAGGCTTTAACTTTGGAGATGGTGTCTATGAAGTAGTGCATTGGTATAATAGCCAGCCCTTCCTTTTGGAAGAACACATTGACCGACTAATTGAAAGTGCTCATGTTATTAGAATCGAGCTTCCTTGGACTAAGGACGAACTAATAGAAATTGCCAAAGAAACTGCTCTTAAAAACAATCTCCAGGATGACTATATCTATATGCAAATCTCCAGAGGCAAAGCTGTAAGGCAGCATTCATTTCCGGTGAATATTAAGCCCACACTGGTTATGAACACTCAACCTTCTGCCAAACCCTCTGATGAAGTAAGACAAAAAGGAGCCCGGGTAATTACCCTCCCGGACATTCGTTGGCTTCACTGTGATATAAAAGCTCTAAGTGCTTTGGCCAATGTATTAGCCAAACAAGCTGCTAAAGATCATAACGTTGATGATGTCCTCTATGATCGATCTGGTGTAGGTATCGTAGAAGGCGGCTCAAGTAATATCTTTTATTTCAAAGATAACAAACTTATGACTCCTCCGCTATCTCCTTATATTTTCCCTGGAATTACCAGAGGTAAAGTTATCGAAGTCGCTTATGAATGTAACTTTGAGGTTGAAGAAAAGGTTTTATCTCTACCGGAAGTCCTTGAAGCTGAAGAAGTAATGCTAGCTAGTACCGGACTTGAAGTCCTTAGTGTTACTGAAATTAACGGCCGTAAAATAGGCGCTGGTGTGCCTGGCCCGATAGCTTACAAACTATGGCAAACCTATATGCAGCATGTTAAAGAGGCTTGCTATTAACAAACCTCTGTTTGTAGAATGCAGGAGTTTTAATCTAGATTGATATCTACTCTTGCCTTTTTGTTTCAATCATAATAATATAGTCTTTAGATGTTGGGGCTTTAGTGCTTAAAGCATTAGCTTGCCCCTTCATTTTAATTAAAAAACTATCGTCCTAGCTTTTGGAGGTGATATTATGCCCACCTATGTCTACAGATGTATGAAGTGTGGGAAATTTGAAGTTTCTCAGCAAATAACAGACAAGCCACTTGAACGGTGTCCGACCTGTCAAGAACCAGTCAAAAGAGTTATCTCTGGCGGTTCAGGTGTTATTTACAAAACAAACGGTTTTTATATTACTGATCACAAAGATAAAAAAGGCAGCCACGCTGCTTCATAAAAAAGAGGAGGCTTTTTTAACCCCCTCTTTTTTTCTAAAATAGTGAAAGTTGTTTTTTTTGTATCTCAGACCAAAATGGCGGTTCATAGGCCATACCCTGTTCATGGGTGAGAGTTTTTATCATTTCGTCTAACGATTGCCAGTAAGAATCCGGGGTTTTACCTTTTCTGCCATACAGATCACTATAAGAATCAATCATTGCTGGATTATTTTGTTCTAGATAGGCTAAATATTTTTTGCTAAGTTTGGAATTTATGGTAAAAGGTGCAGCTAAAACATAGCTAGCTCCAGATTCTTTAGCAGCTAAGATCAACTGTTTTATTCCCTGGGCTGAATCACTTATAAATGGCAAAATAGGATGTAAAGCAATACCACACTTAATTCCTTTGGTTGCCAGATTATATAAAGCGTTAAATCGCTTTATGGGTGATGGTGCATTTGGTTCGATATTTCTTGCCAGTTCTAGAGAAGGTGCACTAAATTGAAAGGTAACTGTAGCCATGGTTTTTTCTTGAATTTCCTGCAAAAGTTTACAGTCTCTTTGCACCATATTGCTTTTAGTGACTATATGCACTGGAAAGCCCTGTACAGCTAAAACCTGAAGAATATCATGAGTTATTAAATAATGTTTTTCTAACATCATATAAGGATCGCAACCTTGTCCAAGGCCAACTATTTCTCGCTGTTTTTTTACAAGCTGCCTGGAAAGAACTTCGGCAGCGTTTATTCTTACCTGAATATCCTCTTTATTGTCTTCACGTTTTTGTGATATACAAAACAAACATTGATGTGAACAGCCCAGATAAGGATCAGCAACAAATCTAAATCCATAAAGAGGATCTCTATCCCGGTAGACAGATAAAACCGATTTTACTTTTTGCTCTTTAATTGGCATTCTTTTCAGCTCCTGTCTACCTTATTAAAAACTAATTGGTTTTCCTAGCCCCTTTATGTTATATCTTAACACAAAGATTTTAAACATAAAAGAAAGGTCACCCAGCAAATATAGCGGTGACCTCTCCTTTTGCTTTTATTTCTGATACTTCTTAATAAAACGATTATAATCTGCAATTCTGGTTTTTAAATCACCATTCATTTGCTTAGCTGCTTCTAAAAGAGCCTCTTCTGCATTTAGTTTCTGAACTACGACTTTATTTATAGCAAATTCAATGTACCGATTTACTACCATTTCAGAAGCAATTGCAAATGGAGGTGTCATTGAATATTCAGCCTGTTGTAAAAAGACCTGACGGTGTTGTTCCGGAATTGGCATATATGAGTAAGCACTTCTGGTAGATGGCAGGTACATAGAGCCTGGAATTCTCTCTGAGATTAACTTAGTATACTGCTTTTGGAAATCAACACTCGTCATAAATTTCATAAATGTCCAGGCTTCTTTTTTGTGCTTAGTGTTTTTAAACATAGCCAGAGGTGTTCCAGCTGCCCAGTTAGTATGGTAGATTTTACCATCTCGTTTTGTCCCTGGAACTACTGATAGATTAAATTTACCGACCAGCTCGGGAAGGCCAATGGAATAGTTAGCATATGTCCACCAAGGAATACAAGCTACAGGCAATTCACCACGGCGGAATGATTCAAAATGTTGAGGTGCCTGAGGTATTTTATAAGTTCTGTATAGTTCTGTATACTCTTTGAAAGCTTTTAATGATTGAGGTGAATCCCAAGCAGATTTCGTGCGATCTTCACTGTACATATCGCCACCGTTTTGCCAAAGAAACATCTGAAAATCTCTAAATGATTCTGCCGCAATTCCATAAGCCAAGGCAAAATTCATCTGTTTTGCTTGCAGCTTTGGAATCATGGCCCGGATATCGTCCCAGGTATCTGGTTTAGCAGCTCCCAAATCCTTTAAGATATCTATGCGATAAACCATTGGAGAGACTGCCATCTGGAATGGTACCCCAAAAACTGCTCCCATAAATTCATAAGTTCTAAACGCATTAGGAAAAGTATCCTTTATGTGGTTGTTAAAGTCTGCTCCGAATTCCTGTTTTAAATCGATCATTGCTCCACGAATACCTATCTCTGCTGCTAAGAGCCCGCTCATTAAAGCAACATCAGGGGTATCACCCGAGGCTGCAGCCAGTAGCATCCTATTGTCAGATCCTGACCAGGGTAGTTGTTCGATCTGAGCTCTTATACCGGTTTTAGGAGTAAAATCAGAATCAAGAATATCATTGATAATTTTTACTTGCTCGTTACTTACTCCCACCATCCAGACCCTTAAATCAACCGCAGAAGCTAACACCGAGCTAAAAATAAGTAGAAAAACTGATAAAAAAAACCAAGACTTACTCTTTTTCATTGTCCTAATTCCTCCTTGTGTCATAACACACTTCCCCCCTTCAAAAAACTGCTAGTAACCTTTAATTAATACTTAGACAGCTTAAAATAAATTCCTTCCTCATTCATAATCCACCAATAATAGTTCCTTTCTATAAATTAATTATAAATAGTCATTCTATTTATATTAGAGAAAAACTGCAGGTTAAATAACCTGCAGTTTTTCTCTCCTTGCGACTACTGGTCATGCCCACCTCCCTGATGGTTCCAACCCCCTCGAATAATGAGTGGAGAAACCACCCGGTCTGAAATCTTGCAGCTTCAAACCGGGTTGGCAGACCCGTGTACTGCAAGGTGGTAGGTAAACAGACCTGAGCGCCGCTCCCTCATAGTCAGATAGTTTTTGGCTATCTGGTAGATACTCCTAAGCCATATCCTCAGGATTATACGAGGAACCACTGTAGTCACTATATCTTTATTTTATAATGTTCCCATAAAAGTGTCAACATTACCTAAAAAAGTTTTGTAACGCCTATGCATCTCCTCTTTATCAGGTGTTTGAGGCCACAATTCTATTTTTTTACCTTCTCTCATGGCAGAGAGAAGATGAGTATAGACATTGGGGTTTTCCTTAACAAGAGTTTTTAAAAGTGCTTTAACCTTTGTTCTTTGAGTACTCCTTGAAAATGGGCAAGGATCTTTAATAGCCTTTACTCCGGCATATTTTAGAGCTCCTTTAACTTCATCTTCTGTAAAATAAATTAAGGGCCGTATCACTCTAACCTCACTGCGTTCAAGGTAGGTTTTAGGCAAAAAAGTCTTTAACTGACCTGAGTATAAAAGACTAAGTAGAAAAGTTTCAATGGCATCATCTTGGTGATGGGCAAGAGCTAATACATTATAACCCTCACTTTTGCAAAGGGTAAGTAAAGCGCCTCTTCGAAAATAGGCACATTTACTGCAAGGATTATTAAATGAAGTCTTTTTAATTACTTCACTGATAGTTGTTTTTTTTAAGAAAAAAGGAACCTCTAATCTTTGACAGTAATTTTGGAGATAGTTTGCGTTTGGATCGCCAAAACCCAAATCAATAGTAGCTGCTGCTAACTGAAAAGGAAACGGAGAATGCAACTGCATTTCTTTTAAAGCATAAAGTAAAAACAAACTATCTTTGCCCCCTGAAAGCCCTACCAAAACTTTATCCTTGGTAAACAACATTTCAAATTCAATTACGGCACGCCAGAGTTTATGTAGATAACTTTTAGGCAGTTTCATTATTATTCCCCTTAACTCAGTTTAAACTAATTTTAGCATTTACAACTAGTTAAATCGAGGGGCAAGTAACATACTCGTCCCCAATTAAACTACCCCCATCAATATTGATGGGGGTAAAACAATTTTTTTAACATTCGTGATATAATTTTTCTCCAAGCTCCTTAGCTTTATTCAAATCTAAAACTGTAGGAGTAAACCTGACCTTAAATCCATCTGCCACTAATTTAAGCTTTAAGCTTTTTAGCCGTTCTGTTATCATCAAAACGCCCTCGCCGCTCCAGCCATAATCACCAAATGCTAACGCCGGTTTATTTCGACTTGTTTTCGGAGATACAGCACTAAGGGCAACCCAGATTGGAACTACTGCATCGGCATTAAATGTTGGCGAACCAAATGCTAGCGCATCAGCTTCCTCAAACGCCTTACGCATCATTCTAAAGTCTATCGAAACCACATCTAAAAGTTCAACTTCTCCACCAGAGTTTTCAAACCCACTAGCAATTGCTTCGGCTAATTTTTTAGTGTTACCATAAGCGCTAATATAAGCAATAGCTAATTTTTTCTTGTCTTTATTCTCGGGCAGACTCCAGTCTAAATATAAATCAAGATACTTTTTAGGTTCTTTTCTAAGAATCGGCCCATGGCCAGTAGCCACTATTTTTATAGGTAGATCCGATATTTTCTTTGTGGCTTCTACAATGTAGGGCTTAAATGGAGACATTATCTCATCGTAGTAGTAGCGATAAGCCTCTTTAAAATCATCTATTTCATCATTGAATATTTTGCCTTTTTTATCACAAAAATGGCACCCGAAAGCATCACAAGTAAAAAGAACCTGTTCTTCTTTTAGATAGGTAAACATCGAATCTGGCCAATGCAAAAATGGTGCCATAACAAACTCTAATTTCATATCGCCAAGACTTAATGTATCTCCGTCATTTACAATTAAAGACTTAAATGTTTTATTTACCTGTTCTTTAAGAAATAAATGACCTGCTTTAGTGCTTACGACAGTAATATTAGGGCTTAGCTCAAGCAGTTTAGATATTGAACCGGCATGATCTGGTTCGGTGTGATTTACTATTAGGTATTCGATCCTATCTAAATCAACACTGGCTTTTACTTTTTCAATGTACGACTCTGTAAAAACATCCTTAACTGTGTCAACTAAAGTAATTTTTTCTGCGTTAATGATATAAGCATTATAAGTTGTTCCCCACTCAGTTGGTATAACTATATCAAAAATCTCTAAATGCGGATCGAGTACACCAATCCAGTCTACCCGATCGGTAACCTTTACTCTTTGCATAAATTAATCTTCCTTTTCAAACATGTCCTTACCTACACCACACTCAGGGCAAACCCAGCTTTCAGGGATATCTTCAAAAGCTGTATTAGGAGCAATGCCACCATCTGGATCACCAACTTCAGGATCATAGACATAACCACAAACTGTACAAACCCATTTTCCCATCTTGTTTCCCTCTCTTTGTAAGTAAATTTATATGCTTTTTTATTATACCACCATAAAAAAGGAGTTAAACTCATAAAACTAGAGTTTAGAGCCAAAACGCTCATATTCGTTCTGGTTTTATATCAACTTAACTACCTTCTTGAGAAAATATCCTGATCTTGTTTAGAGAACAAAATAAGCATGCCTATAACCGGCTGCATTGATATTAAATGTTATTACAATGATTTGTTTTGCGATTACACCTTTGGTAGTGTCAGTTAATCCCAATTATGTGGAGGATTCAAACCTTAGGTGTTAAATATTAGAAGGTAACCCCAACTTAAAACTAATAACATTAATGCGCCCAAATAAAATCAGCAACCGCTTTTTAAGAAAGGGAAAAAGAGTAAGGTCGTCTCTTACCATACAAAGCAAGCGCAACAATCCTCGCCGATATTGTATCGGCCTAAACTTTGCTAATTGTTTTATTTTAATGTAACTAATAATGGTGGTGAAACGATGAATTTTTTACTGCTTTGTTTTTTATCTCTCGCTCTTGGTTTTTTAGGTGGCAATTATTTAAAGCTGCCAAAGAAAGATAGCAGTCGTATCTCTTGGGGGATTCTTTTACTTATGCTTTTTTCACTCGGGTATGGTATCGGTGCCAATAAAGAACTCCTTCTTATGCTTAATTCTTTGGGGGCTCAAGCTTTTATCCTTTGCATAGCTACAATTGCTGGCAGTCTTTTGGCAGTAAAGCTCTACCTCCTTGGGAGGAATCCAAATGACAATTAAAATAATAATTACGCTTCATTGTAAAATGAAGTTGAACTAAAAAAAGATCCACAGTGATCGATTTCCATGTTAGGATAGTTTTGTCAAGAAACAAATCTAACAGGAGGCACAATCACTATGGATCATAATGATCATACCACTAATAAC